>PMUK01000138.1:24357-29523 GCA_003166915.1 Candidatus Cybelea palsarum | reverse complement strand
CATCCGAACTGAAAACTTCCGTTCACGCATTTGAAGACCGTGCGAGCCACCAGACCCGTACGCTCCCACGATTGCGAAGCTCTTGTCGCAATAAGGATATTTGAAACTGGGTTTACAGACCGGCGAGTCGGCGATATCCTTTCTCGGCACCTTTTGGTCACATCGGCCCTACGCGACCACGTCTGAAGCCCCTGCCATGGGAATAAAGGTCCATCGTGATCGCGATCGTTCAATGCCCCAGCATTTCCTGGACCACCTTCGCGTGTCCAGATCGTCACACACGTTCCAAAGGCGCCGGAGTGGCTGCAATGGGGGCAAAGAGAGACGTTCCCGGCGCCAGGATTCGAAAGCCCTAGTCCTGGCTAAAGGCGGGAACCCGTGTGGCCAGAATCCGACGTCCAGGAGGGCCTTAACGTATGGCCAAGCCTCCGATCGCACTTGCCACCTGCGCGAGGACAATCGCAATCCTGGGACTCGTTTGTGCGGTGCTCTCCGTAGCCGTGATAAATATGCCTGCTGCCGTTGCACAAGACGAGCAGTATGTTCCGGGAGCATGGCACTATCGCTCTGTCGCCTGTGTAAATACGACTGTCAGATCGGTCGAACCCCGCCTTACGACCGACGGCCTGAAGACCTTCTCGGTCCAGGACTTCGAACAAAGCGGCGTTGAGGTAGAGTTCAATGCTACACTAGGATCAGATCCCGCGAATCCCAATATGCGAGCCGCCGTGACTCATTACCAAAACACTGCTGGCAACAACATTATGATGAGGGAGCATGCGGGGGATAAGGTGCAGGTTTGCTTCATCTCGAGACCGGCACCGACAATGGGTTGCGATCCAGATGAGGATGGCAGAGGGCGCGTGTTCCGCGTCTACGACTATCGGCAGCACGCCCAGTACTCCGGAATGAACAGCGAGCACGACTGCGGAGGCGCCTAAGGGACTGTGGCCGCACGCCGCTACACTGATAGGGCGGGCTGGCGCTCGGCATCGAAAATGGGCGGCGTGCCGAAAGTCTTCAGCCAACGGACGCTTGAGAAGTTCGAGGACGCGTCAGCGTCGATTGTTCTTCGACAGATCGATCGGGCATTTCAAGGCGCGGATATTCGTCTGGGCACGGACCCCGGTGGACCCGACGGAGACCGCCGGACGCAATTCCGCCGTTACGTAGCCAGTGTAAATCAGCACGATCCGCAACAGCTGGATCGACTTGGTGACGCACTCGGGGCATTGATTGAGGCCGCGGCTGCTTCGAAGGAAGAGTTCCTCGTGAAGGCGGCGCAGAGTGATGGTTTCCTCTTCGCGGACGGCGTCTTTAGGCCGGCGGGGACCGCCGCAAGTTCTTTCGCGGTGACGCGTGTCGAGGACTTGGCGTTTATCGACGACCGTGGTAGACGGCTGCATCTCCTTGCAAACGATAATCCTAGAGACGCCATCGACGGAGCGAAAGAGCTGGTCGAATCTGTTTGTCGGACGCTCTTGCGTCTTATTGGCGAGCCGCCCCCCGGGAAAACTGCTGGCCTGGTCGATATCGCCAAATCGACGCTCGAGGCCCTCGAGCTGATTCCGGCAGGCATCGACGGTAGATCTCTCCAGCAGCTCGTCGTCCTCGTTGCTGGTCTCGGTGAAAGCGGCAAACGGAAAGGTCTTTCACCCCGTCATGCTCGGCTCGCGGTCGGCGCAGCCGCCACGTTCGCCGGCCTCGTCGCGGAAACGTACGTGGACACACGGTAGCACGGGCGAGCCGACGAGCGCCCGTTAAGCGATCCGGTCACCGTTTTTGGGTATACGGAATCCCGTCGTGTCCGAATCCACATTCGATACCGCGCGCAGAGCTTGCCACGTCTTCGTTCGACCTGAAGGCAAGCACTTTGTCGGTCTCTGTGCCGAGCTACGCGAGATCATCTCAGGAAACACGATCGACGACATCGTTGAGAAAGCGAAGCTGCTCGCTGGCTCGACGGAAATTCGCGTGCAGCTCCATACGCGGAATTACGGCGACTCGCCATAGGCGGCGACGTCGCGAATTCTTAACTGTACTTTGTTATTAAACGTTCGGCGTACCATGCCGGCCAAGGTTGCGACCGTGCCGAACCGGTGTACTGTTCGTCGAACTCGACCAAGTCGCGCGTTAGATGGCTGCGTATCGGCCGGCGCGCGAGTAACTGCGGAAGATCGGAGTGGGCGAGAAGCCAGTCTGAGTAAAAAGTAGCCCAGTCGTCGTCGTTGCCATCGGTGTCGGAGAATACCATGTGGTGAATCTCGCCTACCTGATGTAGTGCTTCCGCGATCTTTGCCGCTGTGTCTGCGTTCACGTCGAACTCCTATCGGAATGGTCGGCTCTGGGGTTCGGGGCCCCGCTCGCCGCTTCTGGCGCGCCGATGCGGTAAAGGACGTGACGGCGCAGCGGATGACCTTCTTCGATCCTGGGGTGGTCGAAATCGCCGCCGGCGTCGCGGGTCATTCCCAGGCGTTCCATCACGCGTTGCGACCGGATGTTTGGTACGGCGGTCATTGCGACCACCTCGTTCCAACCCAGCCGGTTGAAGGCGAAGCCGAGCGCGGCCCGCGCACCTTCGGTCGCATAACCGCGTCCCCAACATTCTGGTGTAAACCGCCACCCGATCTCACGCGCCGGCGTGAAATGCGCCGGGAAAGGAACCTCTTGCAGGGCCACGACTCCAGCGAAGGCCGACTCGCGAACCTCGACCACCCACCATCCGTAGCCACGACGCTCGAGGTCCGCGCGTAGCCTTTGCGCCGTCGATTCCGAGAGCTCGCGCGTATAGATTCTAGGGAAAAACTCCGCAACCCGAGGATCGGCGTTCATCTGGACCCACGGCTCGACGTCCGTATCGCGCCAGGCGCGAAGCAGCAGCCGTGCCGTTTCTATAGTTGCCACGCACCACCGGTTCGCGCTACGCTTGAGGGTAACCACCTATGAAAACTCGCTCCGATATCCGTAACGTCGCTATCATCGCACACGTCGACCACGGCAAGACGACGTTGGTTGACGCTATGCTCAAGCAGAGCGGGGTCTTCAGAGAGGGCCAGCACGTGGCGACGCGCGTCCTCGATTCCAACCCGCTGGAACGGGAGCGCGGCATCACGATTCTGGCGAAGAATACCGCGGTCCGCCACGGCGAGGTCAAGTTCAATATCGTCGACACGCCGGGTCACTCCGACTTCGGCGGCGAGGTCGAGCGCGTGCTGCAAATGGTTCAAGGCGTCTTGCTGCTCGTGGATGCTGCCGAGGGCGTCATGCCGCAAACCCGCTTCGTTCTGCGCAAAGCGCTCGAGCTCGACCTGCGCGCAATCGTCGTCGTGAACAAGATCGATCGCAAAGATGCCCGCGCGCAAGAAGTCGTCAATCAAACCTTCGACCTTTTCGTCGATCTCGGCGCCAACGACGAGCAAGCCGATTTCCCCGTTCTTTTCACCAACGCAAAAGCCGGGATTGCCAAGCGGTCGCTATCCGATGACAGCGAAAACCTCGAGCCGCTCTTCGAAATGATCGTTTCGAAAGTCCCCGAAGCGCCTTCGGAGGAGGGTCCGTTCCAGCTGCTGATCTCGGCGATCGATCACAACCCGTACGTCGGCCGCGTTGGAATCGGGCGAATTTTTCGCGGAACGTCTCGGCGTAACGATCCGATCGTGAAGATCGGGCGCGACGGCGTCGTGACGGGTGGTCTTCGGCTTACAACCCTGTTGACGTTCGCCGGCCTCGAGCGGGTCGACGTAGAGGAAGCCAGCGCGGGCGACATCATCTGCATCTCCGGAATCGACGACTTGAACATCGGCGACACTCTCGCCGATGCCTCCATGCCCGAGAGCATTCACGCCGTCGCGGTCGACGAGCCCACCGTCTCGATGTTCTTCAGCGTCAACAACTCGCCGTTCGCCGGAAGAGAGGGACGCTTTTTGACGTCGCGCCAGATTCGCGACCGGTTGATGCGCGAACTCGAATCGAACGTGGCGCTGCGGGTTACCGAGACCGCTTCCGCCGACACGTTCGAAGTGCGCGGACGCGGCGAACTCCACCTAGCAATTCTCATCGAAACGATGCGGCGCGAAGGGTACGAGCTGGCGGTTTCAAAGCCACAAGTCATCATAACGGAGCGCGACGGCAAACGCTGGGAACCGGTCGAGTACGTCGTCGTCGACGTCCCGGAGGCCTATGCCGGCGCCGTGATCGAAGCGCTCGGGCGCCGCAAGGCCGTGATGTCCAACATGCTACCGGTCGGCGACGCCCAACGCCTGGAGTACACGATGCCGACGCGCGCCATCTTCGGGCTGCGCGGCGAACTACTCACCCTGACGCGGGGCACTGCGGTCCTTTCGCACACCTATTACGATCATCAGCCGTGGCAAGGAGAGCTGCCGGAGCGAAACGTCGGCGCCTTGGTAGCCAGCGAAACGGGACGAACGACCGCCTACGCGCTCGCGGGCGTCGACCAGCGCGGGCGCTTCTTCGTCGGGCCGGGCATCGACGTCTATGAGGGGATGATCGTCGGACGCGCCAACGACGACAAGGACGTCGCGCTCAACGTCGCGCGCGCAAAGAAGATGACGAATATGCGCGCCGCGGGCTCAGACGACAACGTCAAGCTTGCTCCCCCCGACGAACTCTCGCTCGAGCGAGCGATCGAGTTCATCGAGGACGACGAACTGGTTGAAGTGACTCCGCAATCCATTCGATTGCGTAAGCGGCTGCTCGGCGAAACCGCTCGCCTTCGCCTGCGCAAGCGCGAAACGGTACCCTAGCGCTTGAGTTGACGGCTGAAATATTCCACGGTCGCCGCATCGGCTTGCAGCCAAGAAGCGTAGCGGAGAAAGCCGTGGATCTCGTTGGGAATGACGATCTCATCGAAACGTACGCCGGCAAGGCGCAGGCGTTGCGCGAGATCGACCATCTGATGGAACTCGACGTTACGATCGTCGTCACCTTGGATGAGCAGGACCGGCGACTTCCACGTTGCGATCGCCGAATCGGGCGACGATTCCCATGCCAGCTTCATCATCGCGCGCGTGTCGAACTGCTGGTACCGCTTGAGCTGCGGCGCCAATCCCCAGATGAAGTTGTCAATGTCGAGCGCCCAGTCGTGGACGCCGTGAAAGTCGACGCCCGCCTTGAAGATGTCGGAGTTGCGCGCGAGCGCGAGCG
>PMUK01000138.1:0-24313 GCA_003166915.1 Candidatus Cybelea palsarum | reverse complement strand
AGCCGAGCAGCATCTGGCGGAACGGTCCGCCGTGCACGAAAATGATACCGGGGTGCCTTCCAGCGCCGCTGGGGAGAAAAAGTTGACCATCGATGGGCGTGCCGTCCTGAGCTTTGAACGTCACCGATCGCGGAACCACCAGATACGAATCAGGAAAATCCCGTGGAACGAGATCGTCGTCCAGCACACTCGCCGCTCCGTGCGCCTGAACGGCTACGAGCGGCGGAAACCCGGAATCTGTATCGAAGGCGACGGCATCGTCAGCGAGCGCAACGGGCTCGAACTCCGTGACGTTGTTGCCGAGGGTCAGCGGAATTACTCTTCCGCCGTCGAGGTCGACGCGAAAGAGGCGGCGGCGCTGTCGATCATCGGGCGACGGCCCAGAGTTCGCAGAAAATACTACCGATCGCAAATCGGGCGCGACCGAGACGTTTTCGACCATGTAGTTGCTGGGCGTCAGCAATCGCGGTTGCCTGCAAGGCGGCGCTGAAACCACAAAGGAAAGGAGCTGGCCGGTTCGGATATCGTGTCCGCACCAGTCCGTAGAAGCCGACACGGAATAGAGGTGCGGCCAGTTATCGCGTTCGCTGTTGAAGATCAGCCGATCGCCGCCAATCCATTCCAGAAATGGACCCAAGCCGCTCTGTGGCAGCGAATCTCGCGGTGCATTTCCACTCGACCAAACGTTTCGCGCCGTTGCCTGTTGGACGTCGCCGACCCAGATCTGCCACGGAACGGGATTCCAGTTCAGCGGATTGCGCGGAGGGCCGCCGTCGCCGGGCAATCGAATGAACGCTATTTCTCTGCCGTCGGGCGACCAGCGTGGCATGAAGTCTTGCGAGGTACTCGGCGCGAGAAACGCGAGCGGCGTCGCGTCGTTGCGGTAGATCGCGATGAAACTGTGGTCGGTTCGTGTCGAGACAAACGCGAGCGCCGAACCATCGGGTGACCAGTGCAACTCCGAATCCACGCCGCGGTCGAAGAAGAGCCGCTTTGCGGCTACGCTGCCATCGACCGGCGCAATCTGCACCGCTCCCGCGGCATCGACGAACGCCACGCGTCCGCCGTCGGGCGAGATTGCGGGCGCGTCGCCTTCGCCCAACAGCTTCGGCGCTCCACCGGCCGTCGAGACCGACCAAACCCGCATTTCCGGCTGCACCGTACTCGATGCCGGATTTGGCTGCAAAGGCACCGGCCAGTTCTCGTCGTGATCGCCCCCGCGAACGTAGACGACATGCGCGTCGTCGTTAGAAATGACGAGATCGCTTAGCTCCTGGCCGTCATCACTGCCTGAGGAAAAGATTTGCCGCGGCGGCCAATCCGGTGCGTGCCGCTGCGGTTCGACCCCGCGCGCAAACCAGATGCTTCGTACGCCCTGCCGGTCGATCGTATAGGCGATCGCCGTGCCCTTCGCGTCGCGAACCGGTGCAGAAGGGAATGGATAACTTAGTATCTGACTGAGGGTGAAAGCAGCGAGTAGCACGCCGCTCTCTTACGCCGTTGCCGCCACGCGCTCCCCGAGCGAAAAGGTCAGCTCGCCGCGATTCTCGTCGAAGCCCACGTCGACCATCGCTCCGGGTTGGAGCTCGCCCGATAGAATCTTACGGCCCAGCGGCGTTTCGAGCTCTTTTTGAATCGTCCGCTTGAGCGGGCGCGCACCGTAGTGCGGATCGTATCCCACCTTCACGATGTGTCGTTTCGCGTCGTCCGAGAGCGCGAGTGTGATCCGGCGCTCCGCCAAGCGCTGCCGCAAACGCGTCAGTTGCAGATCGACGATCGTCAACAGCTCATCTTCGGTGAGCGCGTGGAATACGATGATCTCGTCGACCCGATTGAGGAACTCCGGCCGGAAGTGCTGGCGCAGCTCGTCGAGCACGGTTGCGCGCATGATCGCGTACTCGGCGCCGTCGAGGGATCCGTGATAATCGAGGATACGATAGCTGCCGATATTCGAGGTCATGATGACGATCGTGTTCTTGAAATCGACCGTGTGCCCCTGACCGTCCGTCAAACGTCCGTCGTCGAGGATCTGCAGAAAGACGTTGAAGACGTCGGGGTGCGCCTTCTCGACTTCGTCGAATAAGATCACCGAGTACGGACGCCGGCGCACCGCTTCGGTAAGCTGGCCGCCCTCTTCGAAGCCGATATATCCCGGCGGCGCACCGAGCAATCGCGCGACGGTATGTTTTTCCTGGTACTCGGACATGTCGATGCGGATCAAGGCGCGCTCGTCGTCGAAGAGATACTCGGCGAGCGCGCGAGCTAGTTCCGTCTTACCCACGCCCGTAGGTCCCAGAAAGATAAACGAGCCGATCGGCCGATTGGGATCGGCAAGACCCGAGCGCGAGCGCAGAACCGCTTCGGCGACGGCGTCGACCGCCTCGTTCTGACCCACGACGCGCTGATGCAGCTCATCTTCGAGATGCAGCAGTTTCTGTTTCTCGCCTTCCAGCAGTTTGGTAACCGGAATGCCCGTCCAGCGCGCGATCACTCCAGCGATATCGTCTTCATCCACCTCTTCTTTGGAAAGCCGCGCTCCGTCTTTATGGGCCAGTCGGTCTTCCTCAGCCGCCAAGTCTTTTAGCAACTGGGCAAGGGTGCCGTACCGAAGCTCGGCAACGCGGTTGAGATCGTACTGACGCTCCGCCTGTTCGATCTGGATCTTGGTAAGTTCGATCTGCTCGCGAAGTTGCCGCAGCTTGACTGCAGCATTCTTCTCCGCATCCCAACGCACGCGAAGTTTCGTCTGATCCTCGCGCAGCGTCGCCAACTCTTTTTCGAGCTGCTCCAAACGGCGGTGGCTCGCGCTGTCGTCCTCCTTGCGCAAAGCTTCGCGTTCGATCTCGAGCTGCATTACGCGGCGCGAGACTTCGTCGAGCTCTTGCGGCATCGAATCGATCTCCGTGCGCAGCTTTGCGGCGGACTCGTCGACGAGATCGATCGCCTTGTCGGGCAAAAATCGGTCGGTGATGTAGCGATTGCTCAGCGTGGCGGCCGCGACCAGAGCCGCATCCTTGATGCGCACGCCATGATGCGCCTCGTACTTCTCTTTGAGCCCGCGTAAAATCGAGATCGTGTCTTCGACGCTGGGCTGATCGATCATTACGGGCTGGAAGCGCCGTTCTAAAGCCGCATCCTTTTCGATGTACTTTCGGTACTCGTCTCGCGTGGTCGCACCGATCATGTGCAGTTCGCCACGGGCAAGCATCGGTTTGAGCAGATTGCCGGCATCCATCGCCCCTTCGGCTTTTCCCGCTCCAACGACGGTATGCAGCTCGTCGACAAAGAGGATGATGCGGCCCTCCGAGCCGGCGACGTCCTTGAGTACGGCCTTGAGCCGCTCTTCGAACTCTCCACGATACTTTGCACCGGCGATCAGCGCGCCCATGTCGAGCGAAACGATCCGTTTATTCTTGAGGCCTTCGGGGACGTCGCCGCGCACGATGCGCTGCGCCAGTCCTTCGACGATGGCCGTCTTGCCGACGCCGGGATCGCCAATGAGCACCGGGTTGTTCTTGGTGCGGCGCGAGAGCACTTGAACGATGCGACGAATCTCTTCGTCGCGCCCAATTACCGGATCGAGTTTGCCGCGCTCCGCTTCAAGCGTCAAATCGCGCCCGTACCGCTCGAGCGACTTGTATGTGCCCTCGGGATCTTTGGTCGTCACGCGCTGGTTGCCGCGCACGTCGCGCAGCGCTTGGAGCAGTTTATCTTTTGTTAGACCGGCATCTCGCAGGAGACGACCGAGCGCGCCGGAGGATTGCGCCATCGCCAGCAGCACGTGCTCGACCGAGACGTAGTCGTCTTGCAACGCTTTGGCCTCGTTCTCTGCGGCGCTCATGATCCGCGCCAGCTCCGGCGAAAGCGTCACTTGCGCCGAGTCGGCGCCCGCGCCGCTCAGGCGCGGAAGCGTCCCAATCGCCTCGTCGACCCGACGGGCGAGCGTCTTGGGATCGGCGTCGGCCTTCGCCACGATATCGGGGGCAATGCCACGCTCTTGCTCGAGCAAGGCCGCCAGCATATGTTCCGGCGCGGTCTGCGTGTTGTGTTCGTGCAGAGCACGCGCATAGGCGGCGTTCAGCGCGTCGCCGACGCGCTCCGTCATCTTCTCTACGTTCATGTTTCGATTATAAGACAAGGCAAGGTGACGCGGTAGTTGGAGGAGAGACCGCCAGGAGCCTGGTCGCACCGAAGGAGCGTGGCGGCCAAAGTCGTAAGGCGGCGGTCGGATGCTCGACATCGCTAGCGGCGCAGTACGCGCCTATTACCTGTTTGACGTCGCCGACACCATCGATCTGGCCAAGACCAGCGCCCTCGGCGTCGAGAACCGCGCACCAGCCGCATTGCCGCTGCGCTTACACGCGCCCCCATATCTTCAGTTTCCGGTCCCGCCGCTTGTCGCGAACTTGCCGGAGGCCGATTTCGACGGGCTGCATTGTTCGGTACGGCTGAAGATGTACGACTATGGCGTCGTCTCGCTGCGATTGAGCTTTTCTGCCGGCGGCACGTGGAATGACCTTTTGTCGACCGTCGAGCGCGCGCGCAGCGACGAGTCGATCGCGCGCTTCGCCGAATCGACCGCCGGGCGCATTTGCGACGAGTACGCCCATGCCTTGGACGACCGCCATGCCGCCCTGATTGAGGATTATCTCATCATCGAGATCGATCGCTTCGACGAACCGGTCGACGCGGAGACCCTTTTGGACGATCATTCCGCCGCACTCGCGGGCCTCTTGCTCGGCGAGCGCAAACGGCTCGCCGCGACCGAGGCCGAAGAGGCCTTGCGAATGCGCTTCTCCTATCACGAGGACGACTTGACGATCGTGCAATGGGATACCGCCTTCGTTTACGACCGCAAAGAGAGCGCCCGCGCCATCGACGATATTTTGGAGTTTGCAAACTCGCAACTCCTCGAGCTGCGCACCTACGATGCGCTGCTCGACACAGAGCTCGACGGCATTTACAAAATGCAGCCCGGCGGTCCCCCGCGCTCGTTGCGAGGGCAACGCGAGGCGGAGCAAGCAGCGACGCTGCGCTACCTGATCGTGGACGTCCTAGAGCTGACGGATCGTTCGAGCAACGCGCTCAAAGTCGTCGGAGACGCGTACTACGCGCGCATCTACCGGGCGGCTGCAACGCGGTTAGGCCTATCGGATTGGCAGCGCCAGATCGACACCAAGCTCGCGAGCGTCGGCGAGATGTACCGCTTCTTTAGCGATCAGTCGCGCAGCCGGCGCGATCAGTTCCTCGAGGTAACGATCGTCGCGCTGGTCGCGATCGAGGTCGTGATCGGCATTCTGACGCTGCTGCATTTTTGACGAGGCCGCTCGTTCCTACCGGCACGCGGGCCAGCGAGTTTGCGTCGAATATGGTGACTCGATCACGCAGCTCCTAGGCTGGGGCGGAATCAACGGCGGCGGCATCTTCACTCTAACCGGCAGAAGCAGCTTCTCCGCGCCTTTATTCCACGTGTTGCCCGCCAACTTCACGGGATCGCAACCCCCTCCGTTCCAAAAACCCGACTGCGTGCCGTCTCTGCGAACTTCGGTAGCGACATTGTCGGAAACGGTAACCGGTCCGCACGCAACTCCCTTGTATTGATTCCAGACGTATATGGCGGTATTGCCCGCGCCTCTTACGGGATTTCGATTGATAACGCGATTGCGCTTCACGACCTGCGTCGCCCCGCTCGCGATGCCGATCCCGCATTCCCCCGAGTTGACGACCCGGTTATCGATAAGCCGCACATCGTTCGCGCCGTCATCGGCAATGAGTCCGCAGCCCGACGCGCTATGGCCGCCGGTAACGTAGTTTTCTTGGGCGACGAAATTCGAGCCTTCACCAAAATTGATCGAATCTTCTTGATCGTCCGGATATAAGAAGCGTCGCGTGTCGCGACTGCTCAGTGTATAGTTGTTCCGGACCACGACGTTACGTGCGTTCCACGCTTGCACGTTTTGACCGCGCGGGAACGGCCCGCGGGGATTCAGAAGGAAGTTTCCCACGACGGTTAGCTTGGAAACGCTCTGCGGCGCCTCGACGTTCGACTCGCCGTAGGCGATCACATTGCCTTGTATGACGACATCCGAAGCGTTCTCCAGGAGAACTCCATCGTTGCGATCGCAGCATCCCTTACTGCGCGTCTGTGGGTGGATGAAGCTGTCGTAGATTCGAATGCCTTTGCTGCCGTTCACGACGATGCCGTTTCCGCCGCATGGCCCGATTTCCGAGGTTTCAATCGTGATGTCGGAAGAATCCGTAACCTCAAGACAATCATGCGCTCCGGAGACAATTTGCAGACCTTTGTAAACTCGATCGTGCTGATTCCTAATGACGATCGGACCGCCAACCAGAGCCCGGGCCGCCGGCGAAACCGGCGTAATCGTTTGAGTGCAACCCGACGCTATCGACGCCAGGAGAGTCAAAAGAAGCGCAGAGCGCGTGTTCATCTAGCTAGGTTCGACAGATTCGCGGCGAACCTATCTAGGGTGAGCACCGACGGCTGGGTTCCGATTCCCGATACGCATCGCAGCGTCTGGCCTGGAACGACCCCAGCCGAAGAAGTCGCCGACGGCGATGTTTGGCTCACTGCATGGTTGCGTCCGGGCAGCGGGGGCGAGCTCGATGTCGAGCACGCACGCGCGCTCGGCGCGACGCTGCCTTCGGGACGCGCGTATGCAAGCCGCGCCGATCTTGCGGCACAAACGACGTCCGACGCAAAAGACGTCGACGTCTTACAGCGTTATTGCACGACGTTCGGCATCGAAGTCGTGGCGACGCACTGGCGATCGATCGTTTTGAGCGGACCGATACGCAAACTCATCAAGGCTTTCGGAGCGACGACCGCAATCTACGAGACCCCCGACAGACGGCGCTTCCGGCTTCGCACGGAATCCTTGCACGCGCCTCCCGAGATCGCCACGATACTTCGCGGGCTCTTTGGTATCCACCAGTGGCCCCGTTCGCATGCGGTCGGCACGCTGCACGGCGAGCTGACTCCGCTTTCGGCGCAAGAGATAGCAGCCCGCTACGAGCTTCCCGATGCAGACGGTTCGGGCGAAACTGTAGGGGTTTTGCAGTTGCGCGGCGCTTTCAGGCCCGACGATTTCGCGAAGTGCATGCAGGATCAAGGCGTGGCCGCGAAGCTCCCGACCGTCAGACGCACCGATAATGCGGAACTTACGCACGACGTCGAGACCGCGAAGGACGTCGAGTCGGCAATCGACACGCAGATCGTCGGAGCGCTGGCGCCCGGGGCGCAGATCGTCATCTATGCGGCACCGGACGACGAGCGCGGCGTGCTCGACGCCATCCGCACTGCTCTGTTCGATGACGAAAACCGCCCATCGATCCTTTCGATCAGTTTCGGATTTCCCGAGTTCTTGTGGACGCCGGTGGCGCTGGCGATTCTCGACGAGCTCTTCACGGTTGCCGCGCTGCTCGGCGTCAGCATTTTCTGCGCGTCGGGCGACAACGGAGCCGAGATGGACTACGACGGCAAGCCCCACGTCCTCGCTCCGGCGTCGAGTCCCTTTGCGCATGCCTGCGGCGCGACGGATATCTCGACCGGCTCAGAGGCCGCGTGGAACAAAACGGGCGGCGGGTTCAGCGAACGCTTCGGCGTCCCACCTTGGCAAGGCGTGGCAACGTCGGTTGCCGGCGGTTACCAAGTCGCGCCGGGCCGGGGCCTTCCCGACTTCGCGGCTCAGGTCGTGCCTGGTTATGCGGTGTTCTTTGAAGGCACCAAGTTCGCGATGGGTGGGACGAGCACGGTCGCACCGATATGGGCGGCACTTGCCGCGCGGCTCAATCAGCGCCTTGGTCGTTCAATCGGATTCTTCGCGCCGCTACTCTACGGAGCAACGGGGGACTCGATCTTTCGCGACGTGACGGTTGGAGGCAACGACCGATACCGCAGCACCGCTGGATGGAATCCCTGCACCGGATTGGGCGTCCCGATCGGTAGCGCCATCGAGCTGGCCCTTAGGGGATCCGGCTCTTAGCGAGTCAGATGGCGACGCACGCCAGCGCGTCGTCATGGAATACCTGATTCGCGGCCTTGTATTTGGCGACGGCTTGCGCCAGACGCGCCTTGTCGCATCCCGGTAGCGCCATAAGCTTTTGATGGAGGTCGTCGATCGACTGTCGGTGCGCTTCGAGAGCGGTGGCTGCGTCTGCCTTTGCATCGGCCATGCTACGGTACTCCTTCCGGCGGCCGTGCCGCCTGGTTGCTCGTAAGGTCCTCTATCGCCGCGGCATGGGCGAGCGCCTGCTCCTGTGTCAGGCACGCTCCTTCGCTCATCCGGCGCGCGAGCTCGTCGGCGGAGTAGACTCCACGTAGTAGCGCCATCAGGCGCTCGTACCCGTAACGCTCGTTATATTGTCGAACCTCACCGCGCGAAGCGTACGCAGCGTCCGTAAAGCCCACGAGCGCGACCGCGCGCTCGTGGTCCGCAAGGAGCGCAGCGAGCAAGGCGTGATTCTCGAGCATTATGTGCGGCCACCATGAGTGGGATCTGCGGTGCAGGTCAAGAGCGTCACGCAACTGGTCGCGAGCCGCGTCGATGTCTCCGTCGGCCATGGCGTAGGCTGCAAGATTTGAGGACAGCAGAACGAGATAAACGGAGTTGAGAGCAGCGTACGTACTCTTGGCCTCATACGCGGCCGCGCGGGCGCGCTTGACGTGTCCAGTCGCAAACTCAAGCTCGCCGAGGTTCAGCAGTGCGCTCGCATGCGCTTCGCTTCCTGGCCGCTCCAACCGTACCACCTCCGAGAACCGCCGGCGCGCAAGATCGATTTCGCCTCGCTGGAGATCCGTCACCGCCCATATGCGAAGAACCGTATTTGCCGTGATTCGCGAGAGCGACTCCGGGCTTTCATACGCCTCACGCAGCTTGCGCTCGGCTTCGTCGAAGCGCCCCGCCGACCGGTAACAAGTGCCCAAGATAGCCAGCGCGCGAGCGATCTCGTTTGCGTCGCTCGTCGCGCGCCCCACCTCGACGGCTTGCAGTGCGGTTCGCTCGCATGTGGCCACCGGTCGACCGACCTGATACTCGAGGACCGCGTAATGCCGAAGAATGCGCGAGTGGACGAACGAATCCGGCATAGCGTCAACGAGCTCCGCCGCGTACTCGTACCAGCGAAGCGCCTCCTGCGCAGTCGTTATGAACTCGGGCCACTCGATATCGGCCAGCAGCGAAAGCCCGGTTTTCCGTTCGTTTCCTTGAAATACCGTCCACTCGATCGCGGCGCGAAGGTTATCGATCTCGGCGCCCAGCCGTCGTCGCCACTCCACGTCTTCCAGTGCGTCGACCAGCGGCTGAAGTTCTCGTACAAAACCCGCGTAGAATCGCGCGTGTTGTCCTGCAATCGTTTCCGCTTCGCCCGCCTCGCGCAAGCGCTCGAGTGCGTACTCCCGTATCGAAAAAAGCATTCGATAGCGCCGGTCGTCACCGAGCTCCTCGGTCGCGACGAGCGATTTGTCGACGAGCCCGGAGAGCGAGTCGAGCATCTCCAAATCGTCTGCGGCGCCTTCGTCGCTGCAGACCGCGGCTGCGGCCTGCAGCGTCCAGCCGCCGGCAAAAAGTGACAGACGCCTAAAAAGTGCGCGCTCCCGCTCGTCGAGCAGATCGAAGCTCCAATCGATCGTGGCCCGCAGCGTCTGCTGGCGCGGCAGCGCGCTACGGTCGCCACCGGTGAGTACTCGGAAACGCTCGTCGAGCCGTTGCGCGAGCTGCTGTGGCGAGAGAACCTTGACCCGTGCTGCCGCGAGTTCAATCGCCAATGGAAGGCCGTCCAACCGGCGGCAGATGTCCGAAACGAACCGTGCGTTTTCGTCGGCGAGCGCGTAGCGTGCGTCTGAGGCACGCGCGCGATCGGTGAAGAGCGCCAATGCCGCCGGCAGACTTAACGAGGGCACGCGGAAGACGTGTTCGCCGGCGATGCTCAAGTTTTCGCGACTGGTTGCCAATAGCTTCACGCCCGCGCAACCTCGCAAGATGCCGGCGGCGACGCGACGCACCTCGCCGATCACGTGCTCGCAGTTATCGAGAATCAAAAGAAGTTGCCGCCGTTCGATAAATGTCAGCAGCGTCTCCAGTGGCGGGTGATTGGGCACCTCTCGCACGCCGAGCGTCTGCGCGATCTCGGCAACGACCAGCGAGGGGTCGGAAAGCGGCGCTAGGTCGATCAGCCAGACACCATCGATGAAACGGTCGAGAAGTTCCGCGCCGGTTTGGATCGCACAGCGCGTTTTGCCCGAGCCGCCCATTCCGACCAGCGTCACTAGGCGGTGCTGCTCGAGCAGCGCCTCGATCTCGGGAAGTTCGTTCTCACGGCCCACAAAAGAGGTGATCTGCTGCGGCAGGTTATTCGGCATGTGCTCGAGCGAGCGAAGCGCGGGGAAACCTTCGAGCAGACCGGGCGCAACGAGCTGATAGACGCGTTCGGCGCGGGTCAGATCCTTGAGTCGGTGTGCGCCGAGATCGCGCAGATCGCTTTCCGGGGGCATCGCATCCTGCACGAGGTCGGCCGCTGCGTGTGAAACGAGCACCTGGCCACCATAACCGATTGCCAGCAAGCGCGCCGCGCGATTAACGGCAGACCCGAGGTAGTCTCCGTCGCGTTCCTCTACGTGCCCGGTATGCAGCGCCATGCGCACCAGCAGCCCATCGACGCTCGAAAAATCTTCGGCGGACAGTGCCTGCTGTGCGGCACGTGCTGCCGCCAAGGCGGTAGAAGCCATCCCAAACGCGCTGCAAAATGCGTCGCCGATGGTCTTGAAGACGTAGCCGCCATGCGCCTCGATTGCGTCGCGCACCAGAGCATTGTGACGCGCTAATGCGACGCGCATCGCTTCGGGCCGGCGTTCCCATCGCTGGGTGCTTCCTTCGATGTCGGTGAACAGAAACGTCACCGTACCACTGGGTCGAGCAGAAGCCGGCGATTCCATGCGCTACGGCACCGTCTTTCGAAGCGTTCGGTAGTCGTCGATGCGGATCGTGACGCCGTGGCCGTCGAGCCATTCGAGCAATGGAACGGCGTACTTACGCGACGTTCCGAGAAGATCGCGGAAGTCCGCCGCCGTCATGCGCTCGTTTTCGTTCAAGTGGGCTTCTACGCACGCGCGAACGCTGTCGATCTGAGAACCGCGATAGAGATCCTCTCCGACTTTCACCAGCGCTCCGCGCGCGAGCATCGTATCGAACGCTTTGGAGATACCAACCAAATGGGCGAGCTTGACGGCGGCCACCGCACCTGCAAAGGAAATCGGCAAGAACGGGTGGCCTTCGTCGACGGGAACGAGATTGTCGAAAAACGCTCGTTGCTCCGCAGTCAGCGACGGCCGATAGCCGAGCGCCGCGTAGTAACCGCCGCGGTTGACGAGCCTTCCCTCTTCGACGAAATGTCCGAGGACCCGCATGAGCAGCGCTTCGGGCACTCCAAGCGCGCGAGCGAGCGCGATGGAAGTCGCTCCCATTGCCCACGGCTCGTCGCGATGCGCTTTGTCGAGCTGCGCGAGCGCGCGAGCGAGTAACGACGACGCGACCGCTGCGCTCACGTAGGCGCGCGGTCTCGAAACCGCGACGACGTCGCCGCGTTCGACGAGTCGCTCGAGCGTGCGCATCGTCACCGCTTCGCGCAGATTAGCGGCAACCGCAATGTCTGCCGGCTCGACGGCATCGAGGCCGCGATCGATCAGCACTCCGAGTACCACCCTTTCGTCGGGGCTTTCGTTTTCGCCCGCGTTTGGCGACTCCGCGCCTTCGACGTATCCGCCGCCAAGCAATGTCATCGGCGACGGACGCCGCAAAACGAACCGAACGCCGGGAAAGGCGACGACCGGCTCCCGCAACTGCAGTGTCGCGCGTGCCTCCCGGCCGGTTTCCAGCGGTTCCTGCGCGACGAGCGTGCCGAGCACTTCGGCCGAACCGATGTAGGCCCGTACCGGCGTGCGACGACGTAGCAGCGGCACTGCGCCTTCCAACGAAGTGAAACGCACGGCGAAGCTTTGGCCCGCCGAGAACTCCTGGCCGACGACGGCCTGACCTCGAGCGATTCCGTGGCGATCGATACCCGAAAGATTTAGCGCGACACGCGAGCCTGCCTCAACTCGATTTCGAACCGATCCGAAAACGCCGATGCTGCGAATCTGCGCCAACGCACCGCCGGGTTCCAGCTTGAGGGCGTCGCCGGTCTCGATGGTCCCTTGCATGAGCGTGCCCGTTACGATCGTTCCGAGACCAGGCAACGTAAACACGCGATCGACCGGCAGATAAACCGGCGCGGCGTAGTTGCGCGGCGGCATCTCCGCAAGCTCTCGATGCAAAAGTCGCCGCAGCGAGTCGATATTCTCGCCGCTTAGAGCGGAGACTGGCAAAATTGGCACGCCCGCTGCAATGGTTCCTCGGAGCTGTTGCTCGATGCGCCGGTACGCATCTTCGCGCTGCGCGGCCTCTATCAGATCGATCTTGCTCGCAACGACGATGATGCGCCGCACGTCGAGAAACTGCGCAATGGCGAGATGCTCGAGCGTCTGCGGCATGACTCCTTCGCCGGCGTCCACGACGAGCAGCAAGAGTTCCATCCCGGCCGCGCCCGCCAGCATATTGTGCAGGAAGCGCTCGTGCCCCGGCACATCCACGATGCCGCCCTCGGCTCCGTCGTCGAAACGCAGATGCGCGAAGCCAAGATCGAGCGTCATGCCTCGCCTTCGCTCTTGCTCCCAGCGATCGGGATTCGTTCCGGTCAGCGCCTCGACGAGTGCAGATTTTCCGTGATCGACATGTCCCGCCGTTCCAACGACGTGCATTAGGAAACTAGGAACCTGCCGAGTAACGTGCCCGGATGCGGTAATCCGCCAGAATCTCGCCCGCCGCGCGGAAACCAGACTCCGCCCCGCCTTCCATAAACCCTTGGTACGCGACCGACGTATGCTCGCCGGCAAAATGCACGCGCCCTTGCCGGCGTGCTTCGTGCCCGGCAATCGTCGTGCATTGACCGACGAGCCAGCACGAGTAGCTCGCGAGGATGTTCGGATCGGCTTGCGCGTTGCCGAAGGTCGCTTTACCGTTCCAGCCTGCGGCGACACCCGGCCAGATTCGATCCAGTTGTTCGAAGAACTGGCGCGCGTGACGGCCCACCGCGGCCGAATCCTCGATTCGCGCGTACGGCATGGGCGGGGTGTCGAGCATTCCCGGCGCCCCCGCTGTGAAGGCTTCGATCAAACCATCGAAGCCGCGCTGTCCCAGGGAGAAATCGAGCGCGCTTTGCACCCGCAGCGTCGTCCAGATCTGTCCCGTCGTCGGCTCGGGCCAGGGGTGCGAAGCCCGCATCCACGCGCGCGCGTCGAACTGCAAATGCAGCTTCGTGTGATAACCGTAGCCGAGGTTCTCGATGGCGTTGATCTTCGCGGAATCGAAGTTCGCGCCGGAGTAGTCGAGAGCGCGCAGTGCAATAAACGGAAGCGCCAGCACGACCCGGTCGGCCCAGACCGTTTCGTGCGATCCGAGATGCTCGAATCGGAGCTCGTACGATCCACTGCCGGTGCGACGAATGCCGCGAAGACGGCGATCGAGCCGAACGCTGCCGGCCGGAAGCGAGGCGGCAATTGCCTCGGGAAGCGCCTGGCTTCCGTCGGCTAAAATGTAACGCTGGTCGGAATACCCGAGTACGTTGAGCTCGTGATTTTGGGCATACCAGCGTTGCTGGCCAAGCTGCATCACCAGATTGAGCGCGCTGAGTTCCTCGAGTTCGCGACCATACTCGTTGCGATACGATTGCGCGATCAACCGTCCAAGCTTTCCGTCCAGACCGCTTGGAACGTACTGCTCGATCCATTCGCGCATGCTCATCGCGTCGAGCCGCCGAGCAGTCGGCGTTGCGGTGGCATAGGTCGTTAGCGGATCGACGCGAGCGAGCTGTGCCTGCAGTATGGGGTAGATCTTGGCGAAGTCCCGGTCGGCCTCGGTCATCGGGTAATAGCGCCCATCAAGATAGCAGGTATCGCGCGCGCCCGGCGGACGAGCCGCGTATGTATCGAGCAGCCGCAGATTGAATCGGCGAGCGAGGCCGCGAACGTTGAGATGGAGCGAATCGACCATCGCTCCACACCACTCGGTATGCTGGCCCTGTGCCCAGTAGCGCCGCTCCGAATGCATTCTGCCGCCAACGCGCGAAGCAGAGTCGTAGACGATGGCGTCGATTCCGGCGTCGCGTAGACGAAGCGCCGTCGCCAACCCCGCAATTCCCGCACCCACGATCGCAACGCGCTCGCGGTCGCGCGCCGCGGAGGTTCCGCAAGCCGCAAACTCCGGGACCGTCGCCGCCCCAAGCGCGGCGACTCCCAGCTTTACGACGAAGTCGCGCCGTTTCACGCCGAGCTTTCCATAGACGCTATATCTTGACGTTCAAGTCGGCAAAGAAACCGAACGGCTGCAGCACCGACGAGATGCCGACCTCGGTAATGTTGTAGAACGTCCCATAGGGATAGCGCAGTTCCACGGGTGGATTCTTGACGAAGTTTCCCGACGGAGCAAGAATATTGGAGGGGAGATTCGAGTAGACGCACGTCACCGAGTTGTCCCAGACAAAGCCGTGCTGGAAGCAATGATTGTAGAGATTGACGGCTTGCAGCGTCAGCGTCACGTTCGGCGTCAAATCGTAGCTGGTTTGCAGATTGAGCGAGAGCTGTGCCGGCTGCATGAAGGCGCCGAGATTGTCGAAATGCCCGCTATACGGATCGGGAAGGAAGATCGCGCCGATCGTGCCGCCCGGACAACTGACTCCCGGCGTTGACGGCGTCTTGCCGGGCTGCGACGAGCACGATTGCGGCACGTATCCGGGCCAGACCAGCGGCGACCCGTAGTTGGAGCCGTTCTCATAATGCAGCGAGGGCGTAAGCGCGAATCTTCCATGGCGATAGTTTACGATCAACGAGGCGACGTCGGGCACTTCGTACCCGTTGGCGGCATTGAACGCACTTGGGATTACGTCGTACGGCGCGTACCAGGCGCCGGTGTTGAAGAGCGGCTGCAGGGTGCCGCGGTAGTAAGGGTTGGGAATTTTTAACGTCCCGTGGTTCTTCGTGCCGGATTGCGTGTTTCGCAAAATCGGCGCCGCGTTGCCGGAATCGGTACCGTCTCCGCAGGCCTGCCAGTTCGCCGAGTTTTTCGTCACATCGGCACAGGCCGACGTGTACGAGTTGTAGAGCTCGATCTGTGCGTTGAGCGCGTCGATGACGCTCACGCCGTTGATCGGATTGAAACGGATTTGGTTCTCCGTGTGAGTATAGGAGAGAATCTCCGAGAGACCGTCCCGGCTGAAGTCGCCGTATTGCAGCGAGAACTCGGCGCCGTACGAACGCTGCGTCCCGACGTTGAGGCCCGCTAACGTCCCCTGCACTGGATTGATCGCCTGAAATTGGAGCTGGTTGCTCGTATCGCGATAGAATGGCGTCACCTTATATGAGAGCTTCGTGCCGCGAACGTGCTTCTCGAGTGAAAGGTCGAAGTTGTCCGACGTATCCGGGTAGATGTCGTGGTCGGGCGTGTGGTACCCGTACGGATAGAACTGCGCGATGAACGACGCCAGATTCTGCTGATAGGTGTTGTATTGGTAGTACGACGAGCCTTCGGCGCGCGCGTACTTGCCCGCCGATCCGCGAATGACGGTGTCGGGGTTGATCGTGTACGTGAAAGAGGCGCGCGGTTCGAAGACGTTGGCGACCTGCGTGCCCGCACCGACGTTGTAGAGACCAGCCCCGGGAACGCTCATCGCTTCGAAACCGGGCGCGCAGCCGCCGAAGTCGCTCATTTTTTGGTTCCAAGTCCACTGCGGTGCTTGGCCAGGGGCGCCGCAATGCTCGTTGTTATAGGCATCGAACCAGAACTGGCGCGCCGGATAGCCATTCTCCAAGTTGTTGGTATCGTAGGCAAAACGGTCGAAACGCGCGCCAATATTGACGACGATTCGATCGTTGGGCTCCCACACGTCCGTCAACGCCGCCGAGGCGAACCGCGGCGTCACGTTGTCGACCTGCGCGCTCTCGCCGTTCTCGGTCATCATCCAGCGAGCGCCGGCACGAGCCGCCGGCGAGGTGAGCGGTGCGTACCCGGGCGTCAAGTTGAAATGGTACTTACCCTCACCCGGATAGCAGCCACTCGGCGACAAGCATCCGCCCTGGCTCCCCGCATCGAAGCAACTCCACGCTTGGCCCGTCGTGTAGTTATAGCACTTGCCGTTGGGCGTGCCGTAACTCGAAAGAATCGTGCCGAGCCCGGTCGGCGCGAGGCTCGTCGTCGCGGGATCGGTCGAGGAAAATCCCGCGTTGTACGTTTGGAGCTTTTGCGTCAGGTACGACGCTTCGGCCGTGATCAGATGTTTGGAGGAGAGCTGATTGGAGTAGATCGCGGTCGTACCGTAGCCGTGCTCGAGCACCTCGTAATCAGCCGGATCCGAACCGAAGACGAGCTGCGCGCTGTTCGGCCCGTTGATGAACCAGTTCGAATACGCGCCGTAGACGAGCGCGCGTAGATACGAGTGGGAGTCGAAGTTCTTTTGGTATTGCAGCTTTTCGATCGAATACCCGTTATAGTTGCCGTCGCGGTCGCTGGGGTCGATCGGCGATCCGGCAGCACGGCCGGCTGGGCTGCTTGGAAAGAAGCCGGTCACGACGTCCTTCGCGTCGGGAGCCTGCATCAGCGAGCCGCCATAGTACAGCGAATCCAGGTATGAGATCGGATAGCCGATGCCGGTCTCTTTGCCGACAAGCGGTGTATAGCCGATGTCGTTTGCAGAGCTATAAAATTGCGCGGCGATGCCGCCCGTCACGTAAAGCATCTGCACGTCGTCGCGTAGCGCCGAGTCGCGGTGCGGAATGCCGATATGCAGATTGATCACGTTCTCTCGATCGAAGTCTGCCGCTTGCGCGTAGCTATATCCCGGCTGCGCGATAAAGCCATAGTTCGGCGCTTTTCCCCCCGAGCCGTCCAGGATGTTATACACGTTATTGTTGCTCGGAACTTGGAGGGGATAGAAATAGAGCGGCTCGCTGACGCCGCCGAACTGGTCTCCATAGCGAAATGTTTGATTCGTCCCCGACAACCCCACGTAATAGGAGAACATGCGGTCGGGCGTCGCTCCGGCGACTTCGACGGTGGCTTGATGGTAGAAGGCCGGACCGCCGATGCCGACGTCGGCGCTCGCATAGCCGGGAAAGGTTCCCGTCTTGATGACTTGATTGATGTAGCCCGCGAGTCCGGACGAGTTTGAGGTCGCCGGCGTGCCGCCGGTATAGACCTGCACCTCCTGATTACCCAGCGACGTCAGCGTTGCAATCGGCGCGAGGTCCGACTGGCGCGTCGTCGATATGCCGTCGAACTCGTACGCGACTTGATCCACGTCGCCGCCGCGAATGTAGACGCTCTGGTACCAGCCTTGCTGGTTCGACGGAATGTTGACGCCGGGGACACTGGCGATCGCGCCGTAAGCTTGCGTCAACGAGCCGGATCCCGAGAGCGTCGAGGCCGCCTTCTGCCCGGCAGAGTTGATCGAAAAGACGTCGCTCGTTACGCCCGAGTGCACCAACGACTGGACCGAACGCGAGGTCGTCCGCGCGATCGTCTTCAACGTCTTTTGCAGGGTAAGCGCGACGGTCGCCGACTGGTCGGCCACGATCGTGATACCCGGCTGGGATTGCGGGTCGTAGCCGGGCTTTGACGCGTTGACCGTATAGGTGTCGGGCTGCAACGATATGAACGAGAACGCGCCGGCGGAGTCCGAAACGGCTTGCGCCGTTTGCGAGGGCGAAACGACGGTGACGGTCGCCTCGGCGATGGGCGCGCTGGTTGCCGCGTCGACCACCCGGCCACGCAAGGTACCCGTCGTTCCGGCTCTCGCTCCGATAGGCATGGCAACCAGGATGACGAGCGCGACGATTCGCTTGAGCACGTGCCTCCTCGACGGCCAACCAGGGCCTCTAAAGAAGAGCGCCTTTACATGCGCCGAATGTAACTTCCTCGCCACCTCCAGAATCGACACGTGAGGCTTTGAACACCGTTACGCAGTTATCGCTCGAGCAGCGCCGCCACGACAACGTCGCGCGCGGCGTCGCGACCGCCCATCCGATCTGGGTGGAACGCGCGGCCGGTGCTTCGCTATGGGATCGCGACGGCCGTCGCTACCTCGACTTCGTCGGCGGAATCGGCACGCTCAACGCCGGCCATACGCATCCCAAAGTCGTCGCGGCGATCGCCGAACAGGCTGCCCGTTTCACTCACACGTGTTTTCAAGTCGCTATGTACGAGCCGTATCTTCGCGTGGCCGAAGAGCTCAACCGGCGAGCACCCGGCACGGCTCCCAAAAAGACGCTGCTGTTGTCGACCGGCGCCGAAGCGACCGAGAACGCGATCAAGATTGCGCGCGAGTATACGCGCCGTCCGGCCGTCGTCGCCTTCACGCACGGTTATCATGGACGCACGCTGCTGGCGCTAACCATGACCGGCAAGAATGCGCCGTATAAGCAGCATTTCGGTCCCTTTTGCAGCGAGGTTTATCACGCACCGTTTCCATTCGAACGGCACGGCATTTCGACGCGCGATGCGCTGTCGGCGCTCAACGAGCTCTTTGAAGGCGTGGTCTCCCCCGATCGGGTGGCCGCAATCATCATCGAACCGGTCCTCGGTGAAGGCGGCTTCGTGCCCGCCCCCGCACCGTTCCTCAAAGAGCTTGCGCGCATCGCGCGCGAGCACGGCATCGTTCTGGTTGCCGATGAGATCCAAACCGGATTTGGCCGCACCGGGCGACTCTTTGCGTGCGAGCATTACGACCTGGAGCCCGACATCGTCACGGTAGCGAAATCGCTTGGCGGCGGCCTTCCGTTGGCGGCGGTGATCGGGCGGGCCGAGATCATGGACGCGCCCGAGCCCGGCGGGCTCGGCGGTACGTTTGCCGGAAACCCGGTCGCCTGCGCGGCCGCGCTGGCGATCCTCGACATCATGGATGACAGTTTTTTTGCGCGGGCGCGCGCGGTCGGCGCCCGCATCGCTGCCGCGCTGCGCGCCATGCAGTCGCAATTCAAGGAAATCGAGGACGTTCGCGGACTGGGAGCGATGATGGCGATGGAGCTTTCGCGCGGCGCCGAAGCGATCGTCGAAGAGGCTCGCCGGCGCGGACTTCTGCTCCTACTGGCGGGAAAGCGGGACGTTATTCGAATACTCGTTCCCCTCGTCGTCAGCGACGCCGAGCTCGGCGAAGGTTTGGCGATCCTAGGGGCGGCCACCGCCCAGGTCTTCGCGGAATGACGATCGCCGGCGGAGAGCGAGAACGAGCCGTCTACGAGTACACGGAGCGCGTCCTGGCGCTGATCGCGAAAGCCGACGTGTCTCCAGCGGAAGCATCGTGGATCACGCGCGAAACGGTCGACGGTTTTCGCGACCACGTCAATCCCGGATTTCTCGAGTACCGAAAAGCGACCGATGCACGCGAGGCCGGCGCGGTCGTCGAGTGGTCCGATGCCGGCCCGAACTCCTACCGCGATGTGGCCGGACGCAAATATCTGGACTGCTTGGGCGGCTTCGGCATCTTTAACGTCGGCCACCGCCATCCAAAGGTCGTTAAGGCGGTTAGCGATCAACTGCGGCGGCAGCCGCTACACAGCCAAGATCTGCTCGACCCGCTTCGCGCGATGCTCGCGAAGACGCTGTCGATGCTCATGCCCCCCGGGCTGGACTTCAGCTTCTTTTGCAATAGCGGCACGGAAGCCGTGGAGGGCGCGCTCAAACTGGCGCGAGCCTTCAATCCCGCCAAACAAACCATCGTTGCGGCGACCAAAGGCTTTCACGGCAAGAGCTACGGTGCGCTCTCCGCAAGCGCCAAAGCGGAGTTTCGGCGTCCGTTTGGGCCGATGCTGCCGAACATCGAGCACGTGCCTTTCAACGATCTTCTCGCGTTGCGCGACATGATGACATCGTGCCGCGCAGTCGGCGAGGACGTCGGCGCGGTCCTTTTGGAGCCGATCCAAGGCGAGGGCGGCGTGAACATTCCCGACGACAATTATTTGCCGGGCGTGCGCGCGCTCTGCGACGAGTTTGGCGCGCTCTTCATCCTCGACGAGGTGCAGACAGGCATGGGGCGCACCGGCAAGATGTTTTGCTGCGAACATTATGGCGTCGCGCCCGATCTCATGTGCCTTGCCAAAGCCTTCGGCGGAGGCGTCGTGCCCGCGGGGGCCGTCGTCGGACGGCGTGAGGTTTTTTCACGGCTATTCGATAACCCGTTTCTCCACACGTCGACCTTCGGCGGAAACCCGCTTGCCTGCGCCGCGGCACTGGCGACCATCAACGTGTTGATCGAGGAGCAGCTGCCCCAACGTGCGGGGCGGCTGGGGGCGCACTTGCTCGCCGGCATTCGCACTGCCGTTAGCGGACACGAAGAGCTCGTCGCCGACGTGCGCGGCAAGGGGCTTTTGATCGCGCTCGAATTCCGCAATCACGCAACCGGCTTCGAGCTTGGAAAGCGAATGCTCGATCGTGGCGTACTCGTCTCCGGCACCTTGGTCAACGCACGCGTCATCCGCGTCGAACCGCCGCTGACGATCTCAGAGGATGAGACCGACTACGTGTGCCAAGCCCTTTCCGAGAGCCTCAAGTCAATGGCCGTCCCAGTACAAACAGGAGCCTAGCTTCATGCAAATCGCCACGCGCCCCGTAAGCAACTCCGGCGAGATCCTCGCGAATCTGCCGCGCATCGGCGGCGTCATTCCAATGTACGTCGACGGCGAATGGCGCCTCGCCGCCAACGGCGCAACGCGCGAGCTGTACGACCCGGCAAACGGCCAGCCGATTGCGACTATCGCCGAATCGACCGTGGCCGATGTCGAAGCCGCAATCGCGGCGGCGCGCAAAGCCTTTGACGAGGGCCCGTGGGCCTCGATGAACGCCACGGAGCGTGCGGCTCTGCTCTTTCGCGTCGCCGACGCAATCGATGCCCGTCGCGACGAGTTCTCGCGCATCGACACCCTCAACAACGGCAAACCCCTGCGGGAAACGCAGTACGATGCCGCCGACGCGGCCAACTGCTTTCGCTACTACGCCGGCCTCGCGACGAAGCCGCACGGACAGACCTTCGACGTACCCGCGCCATCGCAGACGTTTACCGTTCGCGAGCCGATCGGCGTCTGCGGGCAGATCGTACCGTGGAACTACCCGCTGCTCATGGCGACGTGGAAGCTTGCGCCGGCCTTGGCTGCGGGCAACGTCTGCATCCTCAAACCGTCGGAGCTGACGCCGCTCTCGACGATTGCCTTGGCGGCGATCTTTGAGGAACTCGAGTTCCCACCCGGCGTGGTCAACGTCGTGCCGGGACCCGGCGCCACGGTCGGCCATGCGATCGCGGCAAGCACGCTCGTCGACAAAATCGCCTTCACCGGCGGCACGAAGACCGGCCGGAGCATCATGCAAGCCGCCACTTCGAACCTCAAGAAGATTTCGCTCGAGCTCGGCGGCAAGTCGCCCAACGTCGTCTTCGCCGACGCCGACTTTGAAACGGCGGTCGACTATGCGCTCTTTGGGATCTTCGCCAACGCCGGGCAAGTCTGCTCGGCCGGTTCGCGATTGGTAATCCAGCGATCCCTGCGCGATCGTTTCGTCGAGCGACTCGTCGAACGCGCGCAAAACATTCGCGTCGGCGACGGGTTCGATCCCCAAACGGAGATGGGACCGATCATCTCGCCGCTGCATCGCGAACGAGTCGAGACGTACATCGCAACCGGTATCGAAGAGGGAGCGAAGCTGCTCTGCGGCGGAGAGCGTCTCGGCGGTCCGCTTGCCGCTGGAAACTTCATCGCACCGACGATCTTCGACGGTACGTCTCCGAACATGCGGATCGTGAAGGAAGAAATCTTCGGGCCCGTGCTCGTGATACAAACGTTCGACGATGAAGCGGAAGCCATCGCCATCGCCAACGACACGGTCTACGGTTTAGCGGGAGCAGTTTTCACCGGGGATATCGCCAAGGCACATCGCGTGATTCGCAAGCTCCGCGCCGGAATCACGTGGATCAACACCTATCATCCGACCTACAACGAGGCGCCCTGGGGTGGCTACAAACAATCAGGGATTGGACGGGAACTCGGCACCTACGGCTACGACGCTTACACGGAAGTCAAACAGATCAACGTGAACCTCGACGTGGCGCCGTCCGGCTGGTTCGAAGATCGCCGTAGCTAAAGGGGCACGGACACGCTCAGAAGGCTCGCGATGACGAGCTGATCCTCCTCGGGAGCGATCGTACGCAGGTCGAGGAGCAGCCGGCCGCGCTCGATACGCGAGACGATAGCCGGTTCTCCCGCTCGCAGCCTCGCCGCTAGTCGCTGCGGCCGCTCCGACGGAACCGCGATCGCGATCGAAGCGATGCTTGCCTGGGGGAGCGCGCCGCCGCCTATATACGCTAAACTCTCGCTAGCCGATGCGCCGGGCAGCGCTCTTACGTACGCCTTCGCTCGTTCGCTTAGCTCGTCGAGTGTTGCGGCGAGCTTTCGATAGAGCGGCAAACGCTCGCGCGCGGCGCGATCGCGGTAGCACCGCAGCGTTGCGCCGAGGGCGGCAATTGTCAGCTTGCCCACGCGCAGTGCGCGCAGCAGGGGATTATTACGAAGCCTAGCAATCAGGTTCGCGCGTCCGGTGACGATGCCGGCTTGCGGGCCGCCGATCAGTTTGTCCCCCGAGAACGTTACGAGCGCTACGCCGTCACCGATCGCCTCTTGCACGGTGCGCTCGTGAGCGGCTCCGTACCCCGCAAGATCGCAGAGCGCGCCGCTGCCCAGATCTTCGATAACGGGGACTCCGGCACGCCGTCCAAGCATCGCCAAATCCCGGGCGCTCGGCTCGTGCGTGAAACCCTCGATGCGATAGTTTGATGCATGCATGCGGAGCAGCAGAGCCGTTCGCGGCGACAGCGCCCGCTCGAAGTCCTCGATGTAAACGCGGTTGGTCGTTCCAACCTCGACCAGCGTAGCGCCGCTGCGTTCGAGCACTTCGGGCACGCGAAATCCGCCGCCGATCTCCACGAGCTGACTGCGAGCCACGATAACCTCGCGGCCCTTCGCAAACGTATCGAGCACGAGGAACACCGCAGCGGCGCAGTTGTTGACGACCAGCGCGTCTTCTGCGCCGGTAATTGCACGCAACGCCTCGCCGATGGCCGCGTGGCGCGAGCCGCGCTCGCCCGTTTCCAGATCGTACTCGAGATTTGAGTAACGGCCACCGAGATCCGCAATTGCCGTCACCGCATCGGGACTCAACGGCGCGCGCCCGAGATTCGTATGAAGGAGGATGCCCGTGGCATTGATCACGGGCGTCGGCGATGTGCTCCGCAGATCGTCCAGCCGTTTGCGGAGCGCAGCGACGATCGCATCGTACGCCTGCCCGTCACGAGAAAGCCGCACGCGACCGATTACCTCTTCGGCCGCGAGCCTGATCCGTTCTCGTCCCATCTCCGCCTCGTAACCCGCAATGCTTTCATCTTCCAAAATCCGGTGCATCGCGGGGATTCGGGTTCCCGATTTGGCCAAATCAAAAACCCTGCGCGTTATTGCCGTCAGGCTACATGCTTGCCGAGCATCGAGGTCACCGTGCCTTCAGGAACGTAGCCGACGATGCGATCGACCGGCTGACCACCCTTGAAGAGAATCAAGCAGGGGATGCCCGAGACTTGGTACTGTCCGGCGATGGAGGGGTGCTCGTCCGTATTCAGTTTGACGAACTTCGCTTTGCCGGCGTTTGCGGCTGCGACTTTTTCAACGATCGGCCCAAGCATGCGGCACGGCCCGCACCACGGTGCCCAGAAATCCACGAGAACCGGCTGGCTGCTGTGCAGCACTTCGGTCTCAAAGTTGGTCTGCGTAACCTCTGGTAATGCGCTCATGTCTTTCTTAACACTCCTAGAGCTCGGGCTGTTGCGGCTCGCCGGTGATCTCGGTAATCTGCGCGGCCTGTTTTCCAAGGTTGGTAATAGCGATGACCTCCTCACCCCCCCCGAGCCGTTGCAGGCGCACGCCCTTGGCATCGCGCCCCGTCTTGCGGATGTCGCGAACCTTAAGGCGAATAACCTGATTGCCCGAGGTGATCATCAGCAGTTGATCGTCCGGTGCGACCAAGATTTGGTCGACGACTACACCGATGTCGTCGCGTTGACGTGCGAACGCCTTGACGCCCTTGCCGCCGCGTGAGGTATGGCGGTAGTCGTCGATCGGCGTACGCTTCCCGAACGCCAGCGACGTAACCAGTAAGACTTCGCGACGTTCGTTTTCAACGAC
>PMUK01000185.1 GCA_003166915.1 Candidatus Cybelea palsarum | reverse complement strand
CAAGCACGACCAGATGACCGAGCGTGGGCGCACTAAACGCTAACGCCCGGCACCAGCTGCGAAATCAAGCCCAGCACGAAGGCAGTACTTGGCAGAGGCGCGGTGTTAGGTCAAATGTGCGCCGTGGAAATCCAGGCTAGGTGCGTGTACGTGTCGAACGTAACCGCGCTTGTGCTGTGACCCAGGCGGCTTTGTAGCAGCTTCACTGAGTGGCCATCGGACGCCAACAGCGAGTTTCCCGAGTGGCGCAGACTGTGGAAGGTGCAGTCCGATAGTTCTGCTTTCGTAAGCAGCGGCTTGAATACGCGCTTCGCGAAGTTGTCGCGGTGCATGAAGCCGCCGCCTTCCGCCGGAAAGACCAAGCCGTTTGCGCCCTCACCCTGGCCGTCGCGATGAGTGCGAAGAAGCGCCACTGCATCCGGCGGAAGGTCGATCCGCCGCTTCGAGCTTGCCGTCTTAGTCTCGCCAAGTTCTAAGCCCTCGTAGTCATTGACCAGAGCGTGCCGTACGTGTAGACAACGAGCCTTCAAGTCTACGTCACTCCACTGCAAGCCGAAGAGTTCACCTTGCCTCATGCTAGTCGCGATCGCAAGGTAGAATAGCGTGTACCATGGAGTCTCACGCGCCAGCACTACTGGCTCGTCGCTATGCCGAAGCGGTAGCTGGTTCAATCTATGGCGTGCGGCAAAAAGAAGAGCCCGCAGTGGTAAGCCGCAGGCTTTCAAGCTGTTGGGAACTGACAGGCTGTCAGGAAGTGACCCTGCGCGATCGCAAAATGAAAGAAGGCCCGCGCGAACATCAGCCGACGGCGCGAGCCTCCCTTGTTCAAGAACCCATCGTGCCGATCGACGTATGCAATCGCTAAAGAAAGAGGCCCGCGTCACCGCGAACCCCCTTCTGCTTGCTACGGGAGAGTTAGCCCGTGACCGCCGGACCTTCGCTGAGGTCGATCTCTGCCTCGACGGCGTCGAGCAGACGGAGCGCGCGCTCACGATATTCGTCCCAATAGCCGAGGGCTTTGAGCGCGTGCGGGGCGCTCACGGGGCGAAAGGCGGCGATAGAGTCGAAGATATACCTGGCCGCGCGATCGAAGGTCGTTTGATCTTTCGTGTGCAGGAAGTGACTCGCCAGCGAGTCGGCACGAATGGTCTGGCAAGCTAGTCCCCAAAGGGGCGCTTGTGCGATCCGGTATGTCTGCGGTGTACATGATAGCGCGCTCTTTCTCTCGGCAGTCGCCGAGCGTTTTTACAATGTGCGAAGCGCACAATGTTTGCGACAAGGTAGCACAACGACTCGGCCTTGGCAAGCCCGCGATATGCTAAAAAACCCTTATCCCGTAAGGCTTTTCAAACAGAACCGACTAGAGATATTAGCTAAAACTCTTGCAGCGTATAGCAAACGCGAAACGAGGTCGGTCCTCTTCTGGAGCCGCATTAAATATCGCGCTAGAGAGCCCGCTAGGACTGCGCGATTTTCGCCAGCCGGAAATCCATGCGGATTCACGCGTACTGATCGGCGTGAAGGATTCGCGTATGTCGAGGCCGCACCCAACGAGCAGGCAAACGGGTTCGTCTAAACGCTGTCCCCGGTCAAACAATGGTCGGGATCCCTTTGGTGAGCCTGAAGCAGCCTAGAATCTTCCCTCTACTTTCGCTAAGGAGATAACCAATGCGTTTGTTTACTTCAGCGCTCTGTACGGCAGTCGCTGTAGGGCTTCTGGCAGGCTGCTCCGGCAGCAATCTCGGATCGTCGCTGCCCACTGGCTCGCAGACGGTAGCGCCTGCGGCCCATTCCGGTATGCTCCTGGTCTCGGGCGTTCAACGCCCGCAGTCGTGCCCCGGATCCTACATTACCTGCGTAACCATCTCCAAGAGTACCCCTGCCAAGACTGAGATTTGCATCTCAACTACCGGTAGCTGTACTTCGGGATCGTTTCCCCCGTTCACATGGACCCAAAAGATCGTTACGCTAAAAGGTAAGAAGTTCACGAGCATCGTCGGATCGATCAAGCCGAAGGTCGGCAACCCGATTGAAGACTCGATCAAGGAAAAGAAGAAAGTCAAGAGCAGCAAGGGCAAAGTTGAGTACGTGCAGGACATCAAAGCCTGCCCGGCGTCCGGCAGCTGCCAGACCGGCGCGGTAGGCATTGTAACGTCGTAGTAGGCGTCTAAATCCGAGGCGCGTTTAGGAGGCCCGGCGTTCGCTGGGCCTCTTCTCGTTACGGGCGGTAATCAGTCGTCACCGATGACGGATCGCACGGCAAGCCGCCTGAGTTGTCCCCCGGTTGTCCCACTAACCCCGAGGTTGTCCCCAAGGAAAGCGCCTAAAAAGCCTTATAATATCGCACCTGAGCACTGTGTATTAGGTTTGATAAGCATGAGGTCCCAGGTTCGAAGCCTGGACGGCCCACCATCGATAAGAGCCTTATACTACCCAGGTCTTTATCTTTATGTTGCCCTTCGCCCTGGTGGCCGTTCTGGAGGTAAGGTCCATATCAGGTCGCTCGCCCCGATGCGCGGCTCCGAGGGCGGCCTAGCGGTTAGCGTCGCCCCACCTAAATAGCCCTTTCGGCTCTGCTCCTTTGCACGGCTTCGCAAATGCGAGGCCGTGTTTCTTTGCGGGGCTTGGGCAGCGTTGGTGCATTACCCGACGTAGCGGGATGCTCTCAGAAAAGCTCGATTCGATTATTCGGATAAGCGGCAAACGATGCTTTAGCCTTGGCGATTTTCAGCAGCCGCCCTTCATGCCGAACGTCAACCCACCGGTGTCGAAATCCGACCCGCCTCTGTCATCTTCGAAGATGCCCTGGCCGATGTGACCCTTGTTGGCGTGAGCGATGAACAGCAGGGCGCCGTTCTGACCATATAGTGGTTCTGTGATAGTCACCACGAGGATGTCTTTGCTAACTAGGAATGAGCCGTAAGGGTATTTCTGGCCGCCAGCGACAAGAGACGCCTGGCCGCCATTGCCGCCATTTTGCGTCAGCGTCAGGCAATCCGTGCCGTTGCCGAACTGCGAGTTGGTCACGGTCACCGGCCAGGCACCGCTGTAACTATGCGATGCTGGGGCGAACATATTCATGGTGTTGCCGTTGATGTGCGCCATGGCGGCAGCGGCCGAGACAACCATCGCCATGGTTGCAGCGGCGGCGGTTAGAGAAATCCGTTTGGGAAAACGCATAGGCGGTTCTCCTTGTGGGTCGGAGAGGGACTGTGCCGCAGAGCCTAAGCTAGATTGATGAAGAAAGTCTGAGGCCGCACAGTATAGCGAACTCAAAGGGAACAGATGCTTTCCGAAGCGCCGGATGAATGGGTGGTAGCTGTCGCATACAAAGCAGTGATCCACTGATTAACGAGGTCTCCCGTCGCGAACGTCATCGAGGCCGCCGCGCGTACGACATCGACCACGGTACTGCACAATGCGTAACTTGCTCCTTCGCAGCACTCCTATCCGTCCAGCGCGACGACAATATGGTTGAACGTGAGGGTGACTTAGCGCGCCTAGGCAAATATCCACCCATGACGCGAATAGTCCGAAGTACTCGGACACTTGCACCTGACAATGTGGTGATTGATCGAGTCCACGACTTCTTTTCTCAGCATCCAAAACTCCAGGTGAAGGCTTTAGGCTCCTCGACCGCGGGCGTGGAAGTCCAATACTACCTGCTTTTCGACTGGCTCAGCATTGCTCCGCATCGTGAGGGCGTGGCATTTGCGTGGCGCCCAGCCTGGCGTGGCTTTCCAGCGTTCGGTGCCACGCTTACGGTTCAGCAGGCCGGCGAGAAAACGGAGCTCGTACTCGAAGGTTCATACGAGCCTCCGGGAGGCGCCGCTGGCCGCTTTTTCGATCGCGTCGTGGGGCGAAAGCTGGCAGCGCGCACCATGGACGCGTTCCTCAATCAGTTAGCGGATAACCCCTAATTCGTCGTTTGCCTTACCGCGCGGCCCGCAGACCCTGGACCGCCGAGCCTTGCGACGGCGTCGTTTGCCGTATCTTCACTGCGGCGACAAATTCGACGGCCACAGGGGACCCGTCGGCAGCGCAAACCAAATCAGTCCATTCCACGTCGGCTTCTGGCCGACACCTAGCGCCTCTTCGGCGTAGAGAATGATAAAGCGCGCGACGTGGTAGGAGGCGTCGATGTTGCCGATCTGCGTGTGGTTGCCTAGTCCATCGTTCGTGAGCTGTTCGCCGACGGCGACGAGTCCACGCGAACCGATGTTATCGTAGAGTTCATACGAAACACCATTGCTGCCCGCCGGCGGCGCGCCCATGCCCGGATTGCCGTCGTGGTTCATCTGATACGTCGTAAGGAAGCCGGGCACGCCGTTGACCGGGTCGCGCTGTGCGTAAAACGCATTGGTGTAGTACTGGTCGAATCCGCCTTCGGTCAGTGGCCAGGAACCGCGCGCACCGTAGTAGCCGAACTCGAGCGGATTGCCCCGGTTCGCGAAGGCAAACTTATACTGCAGCGTCTTGTCTTGTGTCCAGTCGTAGTCGTTGAATCCAGCCCAATCGGCGCCCGACGTCGTGTACGAAACTTCGGCATCGAGGGAGCCGCGAAGGTAGGCGAACTTGTAACCCCAGCGATTGGCATCCAACTCGTAGGCGTGTTCGCCGACGGTCATCTCCGCCGAGGAGTTGACGGTCAGGCCGCTAACGTCGAACCACTGACTAAACTCCGATGGGGCCGGCACTTCGAGCTTCCCCGCGAAGATATGGCCCGACCCATCGAAAAAGTTGTTGTAGGCAACCCACGCGGTGTCGAGGCCTCCGGCTTGGCTCTGCTGCCAAATCCACTGCTGGACGTGGTACGTCCATTCGCTCCCGGGGGTTCCAAACGCCCCGTCGGCGTGCACCCCGAGGCTGCCGATGTCCCACGAAGCTGCGCTTGGCGACTGCTGCGAGTAGCCTACGGGGTAGTCGATCCATATCGGAGACTCGCGCTCCAATACGTGCGGGTTCAGTCCCGCGTATCCCGTCCGCTGCACGAAGCGTCCGTAGGCGTTGAGCGCTGGAATTTGAATGTGGCATTCAGAGCACTTAATGCCGTACGCTTGCGCGAAGTTCGGCATCGCCTGCGCCGGTCGACTCATGGCGAGCGTCATCGTAATGAAGCCGACAACGGTACTGAACGAAAGAACGCCGATTTTGCCATGGATTCGCATGATGATGCCTCCAGCGAGCTGCCATTTTCGAGCTAGCTTAGCTGCAGCCTGCATGCTATGATTAGCTAACGAATTCCAGAGTGCTTCGAGGAGAATCGGAGAGATGCCAAAACGATGGATAACTGTTGCTCTGATGGCCGCTATCGCGACCTCGCTGTCGGCATTTTCAATCGAAACTCGCGTCCCGGCCTTAGCCGCCACCAGTTCTGCGCCGGCGGGTCAAAAGATCTATAACGCAAACTGCTCCGCGTGCCACAACGCCAATGGGACCGGCGAGTCGGGTGTATTTCCCCCGCTTGCGGGCAATCCGATGGTGACGGGCTCGCCGGATAAGGTAATCGCGGCCGTAAAAGATGGCCTTACCGGTGCAGCGACCGTTAACGGTAAGACCTACAGCGGCGCGATGCCGGCATGGAAGGGCAAGCTGAGCAATGCCGACATCGCCGACGTAATTACTTACATTCGCTCATCATGGGGTAATAAAGCCGACGCTGTGACCGAAACGCAGGTCGCAGGCTCAAAATAGGAACAGGCTGCTGATTTGAGTCGTCGAAACCGACTATTATTCTAAGCGGACTACCGCCGCTGGATGGAGGGGACGCTTGAAGATGTACGTGAGGCTCGTCTTTGCTGCCGGAATCGTGATCGCGGGATTGATTCTGGCGAATTCCCACAGTGCGGTGATGGGAGCGCAACCGCCCGACGGCAAAGCGACCTTCCTTCTCAATTGCGCTGTCTGCCATCAGGCTACGGGACGGGGCGGTGGCCCTTATCCGCCGCTGGCGGGGAATCCCGACGTCAATCAGGTGGACAGCGCCAGCTTAATCCAGACGGTTCTCAATGGACGCACGGGCCCGATCACGGTGAATGGCACGCAATACGGCGGCAACATGCCGTCGTGGCGCGGCCAGCTTTCGGATGCCCAGATTGCGGCAGTGCTCACGTACGTGCGAACGGCCTGGCAGAACGGCGCGCCGGCAGTCTCTGAAGATCAGGTTGCGGCCGCGCGCGCGCCCGAGGCCTTGAGCGGTGCCGAGCTCTTTGCCGTGAAGTGCTCGACCTGCCATCAACCCGCTGGTCAAGGAACCGAGATATATCCGCCGCTAGCCGGCAATCCCGTCGTCACCGCTGCCGACCCCAGCACGATGATGGGCGTGATCGTCAACGGCCGCACGGGGCCGATCACGGTCAACGCCAAGACCTTCAACAACAAGATGCCGACCTGGAAAGGCCAACTCACGGATGCGAGCATTGCGGCAGTCGCGACCTATATTCGCTCCGCTTGGGGCAACAATGCCTCGCCGGTGACCGAGGAAGAAGTCGCCCGCATCGGCTCTCCGGTCTCGGTCCAAGTTGGGGCTTCTGTCTATGCGAAGAACTGCGCTGTTTGTCACCAGGCCGCGGGAGAAGGCGGAACTGGTCCTGCGCTCGCGGGAAACCCACACGTCAATATCGGCAGTCCGACTACGATGCTGACCACGATCTTGCAAGGTCGAAATGCAATGCCATCATGGCGCGGGCAACTCGCAGCGAGCGACATCGCGGCGGTTGCAACCTTCATACGCTCTTCGTGGGGGAACAATGCCGGCCCGGTGACTGTGCAAGATGTCATGGCGATCAAGTGAAGCGTCCGGCTATTACCGGGTAACGATTGATATAACGCGGGGCCGTGCTTGCGTCGCGCCTTTACTTGGCACCGCAGCTCCGCCGACATGCCTACAGGCTAGAAGCGTAGCTGCTGGGGGCGCGAGGCCAGTTCATACGGTCCGATCATTGACTCGACGCCACCAACCACCGGACCGCCCGCGGTTTCACGCTCGCGAGACCGTTTGTGCGTCCGATACAGCGCGCATGAGGAGTTCTCCGCCTCGCGACCCGACGACCTTGTTTCGGTAGCGGAGGCTATGGTCTACGACTTTATCAGCAGAATACAATCTAGGGAGTATGTGAGGACGTTGCCGCTGGAGACAGTCGCCGCTCTCAGGGAAAAGGACTTTTCGAAACTTGCTGGTCTCATAGACGGCGCGAAGAAGTTCGACCTTTTTAAAGCCGATGACTTATTTTACGAGCAGCTTAACGAACTAAGGGGATCGGGATTGTTGTTACTGAGCAAGGCGGAGCATCGTCTGAATATGCTCACTGCGGGGAAGAACGACGCTGACGCAGCAGCAGCGGCCTTCGTGAACTGCGACGCAGACGACGGTTATGATGACGACTCAGTTCAGTATTGCTTAGAACGCCGGATAGAGGCGGAGGGTATCGTAACAAATGGCTAGGATGACAAGGGAGTCCAGTGTTTATACAGCCAATATTCCTTGAATTCAGGAGTTGGCTTTTACAAGCTCAATGCAACAATCCACGATGCCGTTGCTGTCTTGCAGCGCGATAAGTTTTTTGCTGTTTCGCCTCGGACCCGGGGCCGCCGGATTGCAGCAAAGAGTGCGCGACGCATACGTTGAGGCCGCGTCGTCTGGATACGGCAAGCACGGAACATGCGGTGCAATGAAGCAATAACTCCCGGCGACCATTCCCGCTATTACAATCGCTAAGAGCGCCTCCCACCGTAGTGCCCCAGCCAGGTCTCGTTGCGGCATTGTCGCACACGCCACAGCTAACCCTAACACGATCGACGTCCCGCTCCCGAGAATGGCTGACTTTCCGGTGTCAGACAGAACCTTCCGCATAGGAAAAGAATTCCGGATAGCGACACGCTTGCCCCCGTTTTCCAAAAAGAAGATTCTGCGGACTATAGAAAAATGGATGAATCAGGAGGAAACATTAGCATGGCTATCATCAACGCTTTCTATTCTAAACATCCACGCGCTCAACGTTACCACACAAGCACTAAATGCGGCCCTGGAAGCGAAATCCCAAAGAAGAACAAAATGCAAGGCAGGGGCGGCCTCAAGCACTGCACGGAGTGCGCGAAACTCAATAAAGAGAGCCGCTGAAAAGGACTAGGGACTCGGCTTGAGATCGCGCTTCTTGTCGTTGCGCGGTGCAGAGTAGCGTGCAATCGGCAGCGACGCGGGGGGAACGGGTCGTCGGCAAACCGCGCGCATAGCGTGTCCGCGCAACGGAGGGGAGGGGCACCCCTGAAACGAGGATCGCGGCGTCGCTTCTAGCCTTGGCAGCAGTGCAAACGTTAATCGTTGAGCATCGGCTCTGGCTTACCATAGGTAGTGATTCATTACGTCTTCAAGGGTTTGCCGTTTCGGCTCTGATGGAGGACTCAGGCTATCTCTTTCATGGGACAAGTTCAGGCGAGCGACTCCCGGCCTACGCAAGTAAATTTAATCGCTCCTCTCTTGCCGACGAAAGAAAGGTGTCCTATGGATACTGATAGCCCGCGTCATGAGCGGCTTGGCGAAGTCGCGCCCACTCGCGGCGTTTCTCGTGTTTGTCTAGCATGTCACGTGTAAGACGGCGTTCGTTTCGGCATCGCCCTCATTTACCTTCTCAATCGCCTCTGATGTCGGGAGCAGCACCAGCTCAACGTGTCGTTCCGCCGCTTCGCGCGCGACTTCGTCCATGATGGGGAGCGACCCATACGCGCCGGTGCCGATGATAAGGCGCCGGCAATTCCATGGAATATCTTCGCGCGCGGATAGCGGCGTGTGCCCGTACTGCTCGCGAAAGGGCTTCGACGCCTTCTTCTTACGCTTGCCGACCTTACCGCGGTCGATCACGACATCGGTGCGGAATATTCGCAATCGTTCTTCCTGCGTCAAAAGCCTTCGGGCGAGCCGCCCGACACCGAGTGAAGCGAAGAACCTAAAAATCCGTGTCGGGCGGCAGATACGACGGCTGCCTGTGGAGGAAGTAGGCCTTGTCGTGTTGTGAAGCGATCGGCTTAAATGCGATCGGGTTTTGAGAATAGTCGAAGGAATCAATGATGCTCGCGGCCCGCTGGTCGCTGGTTCCGAGCGAACCCAGATTCCAGTTTTGCTCGATATACTTCAGAATGCTGCCGAACTCGTAATTGGTTTTCGAAATATAGCCGGCTCGGGCGTACGGGGAAACGATAATCGCCGGTACGCGGAAGCCCAGGCCGCCGTACCCCAGCTGCTTCGGATTCAGGTTATCGTACAGGCCGCCCCAGTCGTCCCATACGATGACAATTGCCGTCGAGTTCCAGTACGAACTTTCGCCGATCGCGTTAACGATGCTGGCTACCCAGGCAGGTCCGTCGTCTACGCTTTCGCCCGGGTGGTCGGAATCCGGCTCGTCCGGTATCACCCAGGAAACGTCTGCAAGATTGCCGTCGGCGGCGTCGGTCAAGATCTGCGTTTCCGGCGACACGATGTTCGTTTTCCATTCGGGACCGTAGCGTACGGCCTTGATCGCGTCGAACGCGCTGAGAAGCTTACCGAAGTTCTCGTTCATCGGCGGCACGTAATACGTCCACGACACGCTCTGCGCGTCGAGCAGGTCGCGCAGCGTTTCGTACGTCATACACGGAAACGGACCGTGATTGACGTAGGGTTTCCAGACGTTGCTCTCCGTGATCAGCGAGGTCTTGGTGCCCTTATGCGCGTCGCATCCCCAGGCGCACGATCCGCTGCACGACGGAAAGTTCACCAATGCCTTTTGGGTACCGGGAACGACCGTGCCCCCCGCGATGAGATCTTGGTGCGCCGTGAAACTGCTGTCGCCTTGCGTCGTGAACATATGCTCGGCGAGCGCGTACTGCTCGGCCATATCCCAATACGGCGCAATGTCCGAGGGATCGGTGTACTGATACGGAGCGGTACACTCGGGGCCGGCTCCTCCAACGACCTTGTCGAAACCATCTACTTTGCCACCGTCGCGCGCCGTCGCAAATCCCGCGTAAGCGTGCACGAAGTCGCGGCCCGTGATCAACGAACTCTTTTTGAGGGCGATCGTCTCGTTCTTCGGGATGTTGCACGCGGCGTCTTTAGCGATCTTCCCCGTCGTGGTGCCGTCGCCGCCTGGGAACGTCGCGAAGAAATCGTTGAAGGTTCGGTTCTCCTGAACTACGAGGACGATATGCTGGATCGGACTCGGTGAACTTGAAGAACCTGGATGCAACGCCGACGGTCCGTTACCGGGAACCGACCCCGATGCTCCGCCGCACGCGCCCAGGGCGATGGTTGCGGCGACCAGGCATATCCCGACGTAGAACGCTCGAGGCCTCATGGCGTGCATCCCTTCATTCCGTATCGAGCGGCAAGTGCGAGGGCTTCTGACGCAAGAAGAAAGCTTTGGAATACTTTGAAGAGATCTTCTGGAACGAACGCGGCGACTGGTTGAAGTTGAACATATTCGCCATGCTCGTTGACGTTTCATCGGTCGTACCGAGCCGGCCAAGGTTCCACGTGTCCTCGATAAACCGCAGAATGCTCCCGAACTCGTACACCGTATGCGAAATCTCGCCTGAGGGGACGTAGGGCGAGGCGACGAGCATGCCCACGCGAAAACCCGGGCCGCCTTGCTTGTCGAGTTTCGGCGGCTTTACCGGATCGTAGAATCCTCCCCAATCGTCCCAGACGACGATGATGGCCGTTTAATTCCAGTACGAGCTTTGGCCGAGCGCATTGACGACGCTGGCTACCCACGACGGTCCGGTATCGGAGGCGTAAGCGGGATGGTCGGAGTTCACCGCGTCGGGAATGAGCCACGACATGGCGGGCAATGTGCCGTTGGAGATGTCGGTAAAGATGTTAGTCTCGGGCGCCGAGATATGCGAGTTCCATTCGTTCTTATTGTTGTAAACCGACGAGATCGCAAGAAACGCATTCCAGATGGAGCCGGTGTTGCCTTTGACCGAGGGCGAGTAGTACTTCCAGCTGACGTACTTTGCGTCGAGCAGATTCTGCATCGTCGCGTAGGAGAAGCACGGGGTGGGTCCTTGGTTCGCGAGATATTTCAGGCTCGTCGTTATGAGCGAGGTCACCGTGCCGCTGGGAGCGTCGCATCCCCAGGGCTGCTTCGTCGGGAAATCAATGATGCTCTCGGTCGAATTGATGACGGTCGCGCCGGCGATCAAGTCCTGGTGCGCGGTGAAACTCGCGCTGCCTTGCGTCTGGAACAGATGATCGGCAAGCCCATACTGCTGCGCGATCTGATAGTAAGGCGCAACGTCGTTCGGATTGACGTATTGGTAGGGAGCGCTGCCCTCTTCCTTTCCGTTCAATTGGTACTTGATGAGGTTGAAGCCATCCATGTGGCCGTCGCGATAGGCTTGATTGTACGCGGGATGGTCGTGCCGCGGGTTGTCTTGGGTCTCTAAACTCGATTCCGTCAGCGCGATCGACTCCGTCTTCGCGCCTTTCCCATAACCGGTGCGCTTCTTTCCGGTCGTCGTCCCGTCCGCACCGGGGAACGTGGCGAAAAGATTGTTGAAGCTTCGGTTTTCCTGCACCATCACGACGATGTGCTGAATCGGGCTGGGCGTGCTCGTCGAGCCCGAGTTGGGCGAGATGGATCCTCCCTTGGAGAACGGCGTCGCGCCGCCGCACGCGCTAACGGCGACACTCGCGGCGATGGCACAAATCCAAAGGTGGAATGCTCGAGTCTTCATGGATATCCGTTCTCTTCGGCGTCGGGCGGCGCGCCCGAGGGTTCCGTGCCTCGCGAAGCGCAAGAAAAATTTCGAGCGGTCGAGGACGCATCGGCAAGGCGAACTTTCGTGCGGTTCAATTATTCCCCCTTCGGTGTATTTCCGCAGATGCGTGCGTTCAACGTGCGGGGCAGGATCGCACGACGGTGCTCCGCTGAAAAAGTGACCGATGTCACCGCTTCGAAGCGCCTCGAGCGGGCCGAGCGCGAAGAGAAGGGGGGACGCCGGGCTGGGCGTAAGACGCTCGCATGAAGAGGCTGCTCGTTTTGCGTGCGGCATCGCTTGCAGTTATCGTTTCTCTCATCGGATGCTCGGCGGGCTCCCGATCGCTCCCGTACATGCGGAACGATCAACCCGTGCGAGCCCTCGTCGGCACCGGTGCCGGCAAAATAACGCACGTTGTCTACATCGTCCAAGAGAACCGTAGCTTCAACAACCTGTTCTACGGCTATCCCGGCGCGTTGACCGCTTCGACCGGCAAGGACTCGAGCGGCAAGACGATCGCGCTAGCGCCAGTGAGTCTGGCGGATCAGTATGTCATCGATCACTCGGCGAAGGCCATGTTCGCCGCGTGCGACGGCACCGGCAAGCTGCCCGGCTTAAAGGCATCCGAATGGACCGCCCTAAATCCCGTTTCCATACACGTCACTGGGAGCACCCTAGGTCGGTCGTAAGAATAGTTGGTCCAGGATAAGAGCACTGGCCCGCTATCGTCACGGCCTTCCAGGCGGGTAGATATCGTCAGAAGAGACGATACGTAACTCACGCATTTCGTGCATAAATCCAACCTTGCGCCGACCTACGAACATTAACAAGGCTAGCAAGAAGGCGCACCCTGGACCCAAGGGAATGGTACCCGCGGCTTTACATTGCGTTCTTGCTGCGCCAGTCAGAGAGTAAGGGTTCAGGACTTATGCGTATTTCAACCGGCAGTATCGTCGGCGCGAGCGTTTGCGCAGCGATTTTGACCGCTTGCGGCGGTAGCGGTCCGCAGATCACTGTCCCGTTGAGCCAATCGCCTGCCGGAGTCACGGCGCAGCGAAGGTACGTGCGTCCCGCGTACGCTGTGCTCTACAGTTTCAGAGGCGGGACGAGGGACGGCCAACAGCCGAGAGCTGGCCTCATCAACGCCAACGGCACGCTCTACGGCACCACGCTGTTCGGCGGTTCGGGTTCGTGCATGAACGGCAGCTTTTCCGGATGCGGAGCCGTCTTCGCGATTCGCAGGTCCGGGAAGGAAACTTTGCTCTATAGCTTCGAGGCGGCTCGGGGGATGGCCAAAGCCCGTTGGCCGGTCTCCTCAACGTCAACGGCACGCTCTACGGCACGAC
>PMUK01000190.1 GCA_003166915.1 Candidatus Cybelea palsarum | reverse complement strand
GCGACGAGCATGCCCACGCGAAAGCCGGGGCCGCCTTGAGTATCGAGGGGCGGCGGCGCAACCGAATCGTAAAATCCGCCCCAATCGTCCCAAACGACGATGACTGCCGTCGAGTTCCAATAGGAGCTCGCGCCGATCGCGTTGACGACGCTCGCCACCCAGGATGGCCCCTTATCGGACTTATATCCCGGATGATCGGAATCGAGCGCGTCGGGAATTACCCAGGACATCGCGGGCAGCGTGCCGCTCGCGATGTCCTTTAAAACATTGCTCTGGGGACTCGAGATGTGCTCGCTCCATTCGCTCTTATTGCTATAGACCGAATTGATGACGAGAAACGCGTTCCATAGTGCGCCAGTTGTAAAATTCTTTGGCTCCGGGGCGTAGTATTTCCACGAAACGTCGGCGCCATCGAGCAGATCCGCGAGCGTCTTGTAGGAGCTACCCGACGACGGGAACATGTTCGTGCACGGGAACGGCCCCTTTCGCGCCTCGAACACGAGGCTCGTCGTGATCAGCGAGGTTTTCGTTCCGGGCGGCGAGGTGCAGCCCCAGGCAGACGAGGACGTCGGATCGTCGATTAGGCTTTGCGTCGAGTCGATCTCTGTGCCGCCGCGGATCAGGTCCTGATGCGCGGTGAAACTTCCGCTGCCTTGCGTTTGGAAGAGATGGTCCGCCAGCGCGTAATCGGTCGCGATCGTCCAGTATGGCTGGACTTGATCGGGGTTGACGTACTGGTACGGCAGCGCTCCCTCATCTTGCCCTGTCGTGGAAAATTTGATGCGATTGAAGCTGTCCATCTTTCCGTGATCGTAAGCCGTTTTATAGGACTTGTAGAGGTGGTTGAGATCTTTCGGGTCGGCGAGGTTGACTTCGGTTAAGTTAATCGGGACCTGTTTGGCCTTCTTTCCCTTACCTTTGAGCTCCAAGCCGGTGGTCGTTCCGTCCGCGCCCGGAAAAGTTGCGAACAAATTGTTGAACGTCCGGTTCTCTTGCACCATAACGATGATGTGGGTTATCGGATACGAAGTGCTTTGATGGCCAGCGCTTGTTCGCGATGCGTTTCCTGAGGGGACGGCGTTCGAAGCGCCCCCGCAGGCACTCAGGGCAACCGCGGCGCCAAGCAGGGTCGCAATCAGAAACGGTGGTGTCTTCATGAGTTCTCCGATCGTCAGCTTCGTCGACGCCGTTTCGTCGCGAGCGCCCGATTTACATGGCGTGACTGCCTAATCATAGCTCTCACGGACCGTCTCGAGTAACGTTTGGCCGAACTCCACGATGGTGCCGTCGCCGTCGAGCACGTCGACGCCAAAACCGGGATACAGGCTGATGAAGCGATCCTGCTTCCAGCGTGCGACGGACCAGCGGTCGCGCGCCGCCTTCTCGTAGGGCCACGACGGCATTCCTTCTCGGTCGGAGCGAATATCGCGCCCGTCCGACGTACGGACCCGCACTTGGAAGCCTTCGACGCGGGCGATCTTCATTTCTAGCGTACCGATTCTCATACTCTTAGAATTCGCCGTAGCCGCGCGCCATCGCTGCGGCGAAGATCGGCAAGAACGCAAAGAGCACGAGCTCCGCGTACAGGAATTTTTGCACGCGACCCACATTCGGGCCGCTTGGCGGTTCACCGGCGCGTTGCCACTTGATGAACTGGATCGTTGGCGGCACCGATAAAACTGCCACCAACAAGAACGTCCCTATTTTGGCCCAGAAAAATGCGTTGTGGGAATAGTACACCCAGCCCTTAGCGGCGAAAATCGCTCGGCAAAAGCCGACGACCACAATGTGGCGGCGGCGAGCACGCCGTACCAGATGTCGACGCGCGCGATCCGGGTAATCACATCGAGACTTATCCCACGCCGCACCAAAACGAGCTCGGCGGCAAGGATCCCAAAGAGCGCGAAGATGATGAGGTGGTGGCCAATGGCTAGTCCAAGATCAAGCACGTTGCACTCCTATGCGCTCGTTCTTACGAAAGTCGATCGGCAAATGCGGGTTGAGATAATCTCGGGCTGACTGGATTCGAACCAGCGATCTCTAGTCCCCCAGACTAGCGCGATAACCAAGCTTCGCTACAGCCCGCTAACTTTTTTCTCTCTCTTCGCACGCGACCGGCCGCCGCCGACGGCGTCTTTGAGCGACGTTCCGGCAACAAAGACCGGCACCTTGCGAGCGGCAATCGTTATCTTCTCACCGGTTTTCGGATTACGCCCTTCGCGAGCTCGACGCGCCCGAACGACAAAGCTTCCGAATGGATTGAGCGCAACGCGGTCGCCCTTTTGCAACGCTCCTTTGATTTCGTTGAGGATCAGATCAAGTATTTCACCGGCCCGGCGCCTGGAGAGCTCGGCTTCTACGGCGACGGCGTCAATCACATCGGCTTTCGTCAACGTCGCATCTCCTACTCGGGGGAGTATACGCAGCGATGGGGTCGCTTCCTCCCCTTGCACCGGCGATTAAGCGCCGAGAATTTCGATGAGCGCGCGCAGGGCCAGGCGATAGCCCGTGGCTCCGAGGCCGCTGACGACCCCTCGGCAAGCGGCTGCCGTGACGCTAGTGCGGCGAAATGTCTCACGGCCGGCGATGTTCGACAAGTGTACTTCAACCACGGGAATGCCAATGGCCGCGACCGCATCGGCAATCGCATAGGAGTAATGAGCGTAAGCGCCCGGATTAAGCACGACGCCGGCATAGGTTTTTCGAGCGGCGTGGAGCGCGTCGACGATCTGCCCTTCGCCGTTGTACTGCTCGCAACACACCTCGGCTCCGGCGGCGGACGCTTCGCGCGCGATCGTTTCGTTGAGCTCGTCGAGTGTCTGCCGCCCATAGACCTCAGGGTCTCGTTCGCCGAGCAAATTGAGATTGGGGCCGTGCAGCACCAAAACGCGCATCGTCGTGGCTTCGTGAAGGAAAACCTCGAGCCTTTGAGCCAGAGGCGCTCATGCCCGACACGATCGTGGCGGCGTCGGCCGCCGGCGCGGCAATCACGGTGGCTGCTGCAATCACAACCGAGCTCGTCGCCGAAATTCGCGATCGGCACGATCTGTGGCCGACCGCAACTGCCGCGGTGGGACGCCTTACAACTGGGGCGGCACTCTTTGCGGCGACGAACTTGAAAGGGAACGAGCGAATTTCGCTACAGATCGCGGGCAACGGTCCACTCGGAACGGTGGCGGCCGATAGCTGGCTGCTCGACGAACAAACCATCGGAGCGCGAGGATACGCGCGCAATGCGCGGGTCGACCTTCCCGTCGATGCGCGCGGAAAGTTCAACGTCGCCGGAGCGATCGGCGAGGGATCGTTGCACGTCACGCGCTCGAGTGACGCCGGCCAACCCTATGTCGGGGTCGTACCGCTGGCATCGGGCGAGATCGCCGAAGACCTTGCCCACTACCTCGGACAATCCGAACAAACTCCCAGCGTCGTCGCGCTTGGCGTGCTCGCAAATCCCAACGGCATCGTCGCAGCCGGAGGCATTCTGGCTCGAGTGCTGCCGGGCGCCGACGAACGAGCACTCTCGGCACTGGAGCAGCGCGCGCTGACGATGCCGCCCGTGACGCAACTCATTGCCGACGGCGCAGATGCCGCGGGGCTCTTGCGCGCGTTAACCGGTGAGGCCGATGTTCGTTCGTACCGCTCCATCGACGTCCGCTTCGCCTGCCGCTGCAGTCGCGCCAAGGTCGAATCGGTTTTGCTCGGCTTGGGAGCCGACGAGCTGCTCGAGCTAACGCGCGAGCGAGATCTCACTGAAGCGACCTGCGAGTACTGCAAGACTCGCTACGTCTTTACGCTCGAAGAAGTCCGGCAACTTTTGAATAGGGATTAGTAACCCTTCGACTGCGCTCAGGATGACAATGCGCGGTCAGGGTGACACTGGGAGCACGCGGACGAAGCGGCGCGAGCCCACCGAGAGAACGGCGACTCCCTGCGCGGTCCATCGTTGGTTTTGATCTCGCACCGGCTCGCCGTCCACTTTAACCGCATTTCCCGCGATCAGTCGCTCGGCCGCGCGCCGGCTCTGCGCAAATCCGGCTTTGACGAGCACCTCTGCTACGCGCGTGCAATCGCCGAGCTCAACTTGGTCGAGATCCTCGGTGGGAATCTCTTTGCGTTGAACCGTCCGCTCGAAAAACTCGCGGGCAGCCGCGGCAGCTTCCTTGCCGTGATAGCGCGCGACGATCTCGCAAGCGAGTCGCTTCTTCTCTTCCATCGGGTTGAGCCGCCCTGCTGCCAGCTCGTCCGCCAACTGGCTGGACTCCCGCTCCGGGCGAAATGCCGCAAGTCGCGCGTAGATCGGAAGTAACTCATCGGAAATCTTCATCAGCTTCCCGAACTGCTCGGCCGGCGGCTCGTCTACGCCGACGTAGTTGCCGAGCGACTTGCTCATCTTCTTCTCTCCGTCGAGCCCGACGAGCAGCGGTACGGTCGCGCAAATCTGCGGCCGCTGCTCGAACTCGCGCTGAAACTGGCGCCCGAGCAGCAAATTGAAGAGTTGATCGGTCCCTCCGAGTTCAACGTCGGCTTCGATCGCGACCGAATCGTACGCTTGAGCGACCGGATAGAGCAACTCGTGCAACGAGATCGGCGCACCCGCGTCGTAACGTTGCCGAAAATCGTTACGCTCGAGCATCTGCGCCACGGTCGTCTTCGCCAAGAGCTTCACCATATCGGTGAAGTTTAGTTTGTCCAGCCATTCGGAGTTGTAGCGGATCTCGATTCGGTCGAGATCGACCACCTTGCCGGCCTGCTCGGTGTACGTTTGCATGTTCGCTTCGATCTCGTCTTGTGAAAGTTGCGGCCGCGTAACGTTGCGGCCGCTGGGGTCGCCGATGCGCGCCGTAAAATCGCCGATAATCAACGTCACGCGATGCCCCGCTTGCGCGAAACGCTGCAGCGGATACAGCACGACCATGTGGCCAAGATGCAGATCGGCGCTCGTTGGGTCGATTCCGAGCTTAACGTGCAACGGACGACCGAGTGCAAGCCGTTGCGCGAACTCGTGTGCCGTTTCGACGTGATCGAAGCCGTCGAGCAGATCCGCGACGCTAGCGTTCACGACCGCAGCTCGACAATCGTAACGCCGGTCGAGCCTTCCTCTTCGGTCCCGTAACGAATGCTCGTCACGGCCGGATGTGCGCGCAAGTGCTCCTGTAAGCCGCGTCCGAGCAAGCCGGTGCCTTTACCATGGATCAATCGCAGCGGTGAGTTTCCCGCCAAAAGCGCATCGTCGATCCAGCGCTCGACCAGCGGCTCCGCTTCGGCGTACCGCTTCCCGCGCACGTCCAGCGCCGCCGCCGTGCGACCCGCGGCCGCCAGGCGCGCATCGGTTCCGCCGGCTGCCGTTCGAGCGCCTTTCGCTGCGCCCGCCACGCGTCGAACGTCGCTCTTATCCACCATCATTTTCATCGAACCGATCGAAACGAGCAACCTCTCATCCCAATCTTCAGCAACGACACCCTCCTGATTCACGGAAAGAATGCGAACCCGATCGCCGGGCACGTACGTTCGCTCGTCGGACGCGCGCTCTTCTTCCGGCCGAATCCCAAGGTCGCGATGGATTGCCTCGATCGTCTGTCCCAGCAACGCCGTCTGCGAGGGCGTTACTCGCGCCTTTCGAGTCCGCGTTCGCTCGGAACCCGATTCCGCCGACCGCCGCTGCAGCTCTCGCACGAAATCGCGAAGTGCCTGCTGCAAGCGTTCTTCGGCGCCGCTGCCGAACCGCCGGCGCTCCGTATCGAGAGCGGCGCGATCCCGGGCCACGAGCTCGCGTTCGCCGGCGAGGTCGCGGCGCTCGCGTTCGAATCGCAGGCGCTCCTCGCGCAACTCGCTGTTGCGCAGGGCAAGCTCGGTCAGCGCCGCTTCGTAATCGCGTTCGCGGTCTTCCATCAGTGCCGTCGCTCGCTCTACGATCTCCGCCGAGATGCCAAGCCGCGCCGCAAGCGGAAAGGCCAACGATTGCCCTGGCGCGCCGAGGTCGAGCTCGAAGGTTGGCTTAAACGTCGCCGGATCGAAGCGCACGCTGCCATTCGCAACCCCCGGCGTCGCGTGTGCGAAGAGTTTGAGCTCCGTGGAGTGCGTCGAAACGATTGCCCGCGCGCCGCTGGCGAGCAGCCACTCAAGCATTGCGATGGCAAGCGCTACACCGGCCGTCGGCTCGGTGCCACCGCCTATTTCATCGACGATGGCCAGCGTACGCGAGTTCGCACCGTCCATCACTTCGCGCATCCGTTGCAGATGCGCCGAGAACGTCGAGGTGTTTGCGACGAGCGATTGTTCGTCGCCGATGTCGACAACGACGCGCTCGAAGCGACCGATGCAGGTTCCGGCGGCGGCCGGAACCTGCATGCCGCAATACGCCATCATAACGAAGAGCCCGGTCATCTTTAAGGCGACGGTTTTGCCGCCCATGTTGGGCCCGCTAATGACGAGCAGGCGAGTTTGGTCGCCGAGGATCAGCGACTGGGGGACGGCGCGCTCGTCAAGTAACGGATGCCGGCCACCAGTGATCGCGACGGTCGGTTCGTCGCTCAACTCCGGCATGATGGCATGGGTCGCGCCGGCGAGTTGTGCCTTCGCGGCGAGCAGATCGAGCGCGGCCAAGACCTCGACGTTGGCATCAATCTCGACGGCAGATCGGCCGACGTCCGCCGACAAGGCCTGCAAGACGCGTTGCACCTCCCGCTCTTCTTCGATTTGCAGCGTTCGGACGCGATTGTTGCTCTCGAGCGCCGCGAGCGGCTCGACGAAGAGCGTCTGTCCGCTCGAGCTGGTGTCGTGAACGATGCTCGGCATCGCCCCGGCAAACTCCGCCTTGATCGGTATCACAAAACGTCCGTCGCGAATCGTGACGACGCGATCTTGGATGACTTTAGCGTACTTCGCACCGTTGAGGATCGCGCTAATGCGGTCGCGCGCCTCCGATTGCGCCTGGACGAGACTGCGCCGAATACGACGCAGCCCGGGCGAGGCTCGATCGAGCACCGTACCACGTTCGTCAATGGCGTCGGTAAGCGAATGCTGCAGCTCTCGCAGCGGCGTATATGGCGCGACGACCGCCGTCAGATCGGGATGCTCGCGCACCGCTTTATACGCCGCGGCCGCAGCCGCAAGCGTATCGCCGATTGCCCGTAGATCGCTGGGGCCCAGCGTTTGCCCCACCTTCGCAGCCTCGGTCGAGGCCGCCGTTTCGGCGGCCGGCATGATCGTGACGTCGGCGCCGGCGGCCAGCGAGCGCATCGCCTCGGTGCGAAGCTGTTCGCGGCGCACGACGTCGAAATTGGATTCCGGCAGCAGATCGTTTGCCAAACCGCGGCCACGTTGGGTGCGCGTCGCGCTGACGACTCGATCGCGCACACTTGCAAAATCGAGCGCATCGAGCGTGCGGGAATCGGCTATCGTCATCGGGAGCGACGCGCCATAGCCCTACAGGTTCCTAGGATGAGAGCTTCTTCTTTACCAGCTCGTTGGCCAGCGCGGGGTCGGCCTTCCCGCGCGACGCCTTCATCACTTGACCGACGAGAAAACCGAGCACGTTCGTCTTGCCCGCCTTGTAATCGGCGACGACTCGCTCGTTGGCGGCGAGCACTTCGTCGACGAAACGCTCCACCGCAGAAGGATCGCTGGTCTGCGCGAGACCTTCACGCTCCACGATCGCGTTGGGCGACCCGGCGCCCTCCCACATGCGGGTTAGCAGTTCCTTGGCGATCTTGGAGTTGATCCGCTTGCTTTGCACCAACGCGACGAGCTCGGCGAGATGTTCGACCGTTACGTTCGAATCGCCGACGGCAACGCCGGTCTCGTTCGCCAGCCGGGAGAGCTCGCCGAGCACGAAGTTGCTGGCTTGCTGCGGATTTTCGCTTCGCGCCACGACCTCGTCGAAATACCCCGCGAGGGCGATGTTGTCGATCAGCTGCGCGGCCGCGTTGACGCTCAGTCCGTACTCACTGGTATAGCGTTCGAAGCGCTGCCACGGCAACATGGGAAGTCCCTCGTGCCAACGCTCGACGTCGTTGCGCGAGATCGCGAGCGGCACGAGGTCGGGATCGGGAAAGTAGCGATAATCGTGCGCCTCTTCCTTGCTGCGCATCGGATGCGTAACGCCGTGCAGCTCGTCCCAGCCGCGCGTCTCTTGCACGATGCGGCCGCCCGAATCGAGGATCTCGATCTGACGCTCGATTTCACTAGCGATCGCGCGCTCGACGGAACGGAACGAGTTCATGTTCTTGATCTCGCTCTTCGTACCAAGTTCTTTCGTGCCGACCGGGCGCACCGAGACGTTTGCATCGCAGCGCAACGAGCCTTCCTCCATCTTGACGTCGCTGACCCCGAGAGCGAGCAGCGTCCGGCGCAGCGATTCCAAATATGCGACGGCGTCGCGAGCGCTGTGTAGCTCCGGTTCGGAGACGCACTCCATCAGCGGAACGCCCGCGCGATTGAAGTCGAGGAGCGAATAGGAGCTTCCCGCGATGCGACCGTCGCTAGAACCCGCGTGCGTGGATTTTCCCGTGTCCTCTTCCAAATGAATCCGCGTAAGGCGGCACTGCTTCATCGTGCCGTCCTCTAGCCAGTACTTGACGATGCCGCCGATGGTTAGCGGCATATCGTACTGCGAGATCTGATAATCTTTGGGCATGTCCGGATAGAAGT
>PMUK01000164.1 GCA_003166915.1 Candidatus Cybelea palsarum | reverse complement strand
TTCGATTCCCGTTGGCGCTACCAGATTCCGACCCGTCATTTGAAAGCATGTGCGCATGCCGGCGTCGTAAGGAGGCGCTATGGACTCGCCAAATAGCCTTACTACGGTCCGCGCTGAGCCTTTCAATGCGGAGGCGCCATTAACGGCGCTTCAGGCGCCGATTACTGCCACGAGCCTCCATTTTGTGCGTGGAAACTTCGCGCTTCCCGACCACGATGGCCGGCTTACGATCGGCGGCGCGATCGCGAATCCATTTACGCTAACGCTCGACGATTTGTGCGAAATGCCCCGCAAAGAACTCGTCGTTACGCTGGAGTGTGCCGGCAATGCTCGCCTCGGGCAGATGCCGCTCCCTGTGGGGGAACCTTGGACTGGCAACGCTGTTTCAACGGCTCGCTGGGCTGGCGTCCTTCTCAGCGAAGTGCTCGAAAAGGCTGAACCGTCGGCCGACGGGGTTGCCGTCAGCTTTGAGGGCGCCGATCATGGCCCGTACCACGAGCATACGGACATTCATTTCGCACGCTCGTTATCGCTCGAGCACGCGCTCGACCCGGCGGCTGAGATTCTGATTGCATATGCGATGAACGGCGAACCCCTGAACGCCGACCATGGCGCGCCCTTTCGACTCGTCGTGCCGCGCTGGTACGCCGTAGCATCGGTAAAGTGGCTGGCGCGAATCGACGTTTTGACCGCGCCGTTCGAAGGCACGTTTCAAACTGCCCGCTACATTTACGAGTGGCCCGATCGCCCCATCCAACCAGTAACGCTGATGCGTCCGAGGGCCAAGATTACCGCCCCGGCTCACGGCGTCACCTTACGCCGCGGCTCGTACACCCTGCGCGGAAAGGCCTGGTCTGGAAGCGGCCCGGTTACCAATGTCGACGTGTGCTTGACCGGCGAGGGCGACTGGCGCGCCGCCGAGTTGGAGCCTCCTGCGGGCCCTTATCAATGGCAGGAGTGGTCGTTCGTCTGGGATCTTCGCGATCCCGGACGGCACACGGTGCGTGCTCGTGCGACCGATGCCGCCGGTAACGTGCAACCGGAATCCCCTAACTGGAACCGCTTGGGCTACGGAAACAACGCGGTCGAACTAATTTACGTTCAGGTACAATGAGAGGCGGCCTTTGTCGACGGCGCGAAGTCTCGGTCATTCGCGACTTCCGCCACACACCGTAGATTACGACCTCGCAGTTACGAGCGAGAAGAGGTTACCGATTGGCCGGTTATGACTCCGTGCAGGTCCCGATGTAACCGGCCTTCCAGGCTCCGCTCGAGTTGTCTTCTCCGAAATCGTTGAACTTCGTCGAACTGTAGACCGTGTACGTATCGCAGATGTCGAACGGTTTGCCGGTGCTCCGGCGACAACAATGTACGCCCGACGGGCCCCCGCGCGCGAAGCGCTCTAATCTGCCGCGACGCCCCGCGGATCTTGGCGATTGTTCGAGAGTGACAGCGGCATCTGGCCCGAACAGGCTGCGGTGACGAGAGTTAGAGCGGAGGCTGCGCTTCCGTGTAGGGACAGAAAACAATTCGGTCGACGGCGGGAACGGGACGCGGGCTCAGTACGTTCTGCATTACGATGCATCCGTCGCCGCCCAACTCTAGCTCTGCAACGTACGTAGCCTCCGGTGCCGATGATGCTATAAGCGTGCGATGCTGGCCTTTGCCAAGGCGATCGTCTTGAGCGCGCCAGGGCCATTCCCGTCCTTCGCGACCAGCGTAAAGACGTAGATATTATTTCTCTTCAGCACATAGATAGCCGGCCCGAGGCGATGGGCTTCATCCCCAAGACCGGAGACAGACTGCGAGGGCGCAACTTGGTTCATAGGGCTTGAGATCATCGCGTGAAATTCGGTTTTTGCCTCGCCCGGCGATTTGAACGGCACGATCGCCAGCGTGAAGTGTTGCATGAAGGAGCTCGTCCGATAACTGCACATCGTTGAATTCCTCGCCGACGGCGTCGTAACGACCGAGACGATCGGAGTTCCGAGCAGCTCGCCCGCATCCGCGGTGCTTACGATCTTGCAGGCGGCGGGCGTAGCAGCGCCGGCAAATTGCGGACACACAACGGCGATGGCGGCTGCAGCGGCAAGCAAAAGGGAGCGTTTCATTGGGCCTCCGGATAATAGCAACGTTAGGGAGTTGGGGAAGCTAGAGCTTTTTGGGCCGCGGTGCGCGGCGCGCCTCCGTAAAACTGGTGATCGCCGACGACGCTCACCAGTACCGCGGCCTGCGCACGAGTCACGGGGGCCTGCGGGCGGAAGACCGAGGACGCTCCGTATACGCGGCCAAAACTATCGTTTCCGCCCCCGGCTCCGGTCGCGATAGCGGCCACGTAGGTTTTTGAGATTCTCTCTTTATCTTTCCAGGGCGGCATGGCCGTGTTGCGTGCGTAATCGATGCCCTTGGCGAGCCCCGGGTCAACGCTGCCGCGATCGAAGACGTTCTTGATTGCGAACATTTGCTCGCGCGTCAAAGCCTGGTCGGGTCGAAACGTCTTATCGGGAAATCCAACCGAATAGCCCGCATCTTGCATGCCCTGAATGTATGGAAAATCGGAATCGGCGGAGGAAACGTCCGGAAAACTCGACGACTCGGTTTTATCCGCGAGCTTGAGCTGCTTTGCCGGGGTATCGCTCCACAGAACATTGTTCGCCTTGACCAGCCATCGAATGAATTCACGCCGCTTGATCGGCGCACCGGGATCGAAGGTTCCCGACGGCGGATCGACTACGCCCAACTGCGCTAGCGTCGCGATCTCCTTCTCGCCGTTAATTCCGGCGATATCAGTGAACGTACCGGCCGACGCTATTTGTCCCGGGGGAGGCGTTTGGGACGCCGCAGTTGCAACGGGTGAGGTGGCCAGGGGAGCCGGCGATGAGCTTGGAGCGGGGGACGTCACCGCCGTAGAGGCAGGCGCCGGCGACTCAGCATTGGATGCGTCATTCCCTTTCGAGCAACCCCCGCAACTCAGGGCCACCGCCAAAAGGACTGCGCTGTAACATCGAAGCTCGTGGTTCATCTGCCCTTCAGTCGCGGGCGGTCACCGATTTTCCTTTCATGGAAACTCACCGCTACACCGGGAATGAGGGCGCTTCCAGTCGGCGCGGCCCGCGAACCTACAAGGAGCGAATAGGACCGCTAAGGCGCTAGCGCTCTCGTGCTTCACTAATCGCAACTTGGAACGGGCTTGTGGAAAGCGCTACGAGTTTAGTCGAAGCGAAATCTGCGATTCTTCAGCGACGAGCGACTGGGATTCGAGCCGAATTCACGCGCCTGGGTCAGGGCAGCCCCGCTCCGACGCAGAGGGGTCGTGGCTCGAAGGGTGGCAAACATGTCGGGCACCGCTAATGCTGTCGACTAGGCTTTTTTGTCGTGCCGTCACTTTGCTCGCTGTTGGGGCAATCGTTGCCGGGTGTGCTCCGCACGTCGCATTTGCGCTCTCGAAGCACGACCAAGCTCGGTTCCAAGACGGCGTCCTTCGCGTCCCAGTGCGAGGTCACGACCAAATGATCTTTGGCTTGAACGATTGCATCGTATACAAGGCACAGACCGCACACGACGACATTGTCGGCTGGTCGGTGGTTCTCGCATCGGACTGGGGCCAGTCGAGCTACCCGAAGTGGGCGACGGTTTGTACGTCCGAACATATTAGGTACAACGGCAAATACGTAGTCGTCGACTTTTGCGCACAAGCAATCGGTGCCGGCGGTGGCTGCGCTGGGGGTGGCGGCACGTATCGCAGCCACACGGGAGATGCTGAAGGCTGGCAGATCCGGGCCGACAAAGGCTGGATCACCCTACCGAGATAAACGGTTGCGTCGTGGAATGGTAAATCTCGCTCCTTCAATTTCAGCGGCGACGGCGCCGCTGAAACGACCGGCGGTGCACCTGCGGCTCGACCGTAACCGCTCGAGCAGATGCCGGCTCCATGAAGCCGTGCTCGCTGCGCTTCAGAGGCGTGCCGATTGCGCCTTCGATACGTGCAAACGAGCCCGCCTCGTCGCGTGAAACGAAGGTAATCGCGTCGCCGGTTTTTTGAGCGCGCCCCGTACGTCCGATGCGATGTATGTAATCGGTGGGTTCGGCGGGGACGTCGTAGTTTATGACGTGTCCGAGATCGTCGATATCGATGCCGCGCGAGGCGACATCGGTGGCGACTAAGACCCGGTAGCGTCCTTTCTTAAAAGCCTCGAGGGCGCGCGAGCGCTGCGCCTGCGAACGATCACCGTGAATGCGTTCGACATCGATGCTATGTCGCATCAAAGCGCCCGCAACGCGCTCGGCCCGCGACTTGGTCCGCGTAAAAACGATTGCATTGAAGACGCGGCCATCTTTGAGCAGATCCACGAGGAGGTCCGTCTTCTTGTGCGGTTCCACTTCGTACACCCACTGGGTTACGGTTGCTACGGGCGTCGGAGGTGCTAAATTGATGCGCACGGGATCGCGGAGAAACTCGCGTGCAAGCTGAACCGCCGCACTGCCGAGCGTTGCCGAGAAACAGAGAGTTTGGCGCTGGGCAGGGAGTTTGGCGACGATGCGCTTTACTGCCGGCAAGAACCCCATATCGAGCATACGATCAGCTTCGTCGAGCACGCAGATCTCAATGGAGTCGAGACGAGCTTCGCCCTGCTGCATCAAATCGATGAGCCGTCCAGGCGTTGCGACGATGACGTCGGTGCCGCGGCGCATGGCTTTGATCTGCGGTTTCATGGCCACGCCTCCGTAAATCGGCGTGATTTGTAGGTTGGTATGTTTTGCCAGCTGCTGAAGATGTTGCGCAATTTGCTGCGCCAACTCACGTGTCGGCGTTAAGACCAGCGCGGCACTGCCTTTGGCGCGCCGCTTGAGCAGTTTTTGGAGTAGCGGAATGCCGAAAGCGGCGGTTTTGCCGCTGCCGGTTGGAGCGCTCGCAAAGACGTCGCGGCCAGCCAGAGCAACGGGAATAGCCGTGCGCTGTATGGGCGTGGCCTCTGTATAGTGAAGGTCTTCGATGCCGCGAAATATCGCAGCATCCAGCGGGAGTTCTGAAAAAATGGAGATATTGAAACCTATCTTTTGGGTGGGCGCAACTTATCGACCACTCGAAAGATCGCGCTTGAGGACGGGAAGGAGTGTCTCACAGACTCGTCCCCAGTGCAAACCTTTACACCCCGCGGAAGTAAAAAAGGTTGCGCTTACGGTTGCGAGACCCCGTGGAGGCAGTTGCGACTTTCCACTAGATGGGGCAATTCGAGTAGATGGGGCAATTCGAGCTTGTAGGTTAGCGTGCGCGAACTTGCGCCGCTCTAGTAACGCGCGCAAAGAGATCGGGGGCGTCGAGCCGCTGGCACACGGCGGGAAATTCCGCGGTAGGGCCGCGCCACTCCAACTCGTTGACGTCCGCAAAGAGTTTCGCATCGGTTCGCAGGGCTGCTAGCTCCTTGAATAACAGCGCAAGACGTTGCCGCTCACCGAGCTCTTGCGACGGGAATTGCTCGATCGCGCCATAACGAGTGAGGAGAGCGGCCGCGCCCTTCGGCCCGATGCCCGCGATGCCGGGATAGCCATCGGCGGCATCGCCAACGAGCGCAAGATAGTCGGGTATTAGCTCGGGATTTACCCCAAACTTTGCTCGGACGCCGTCAGCGTCCCGGATGACCTTGCTTCTTCGGTCGATTTGCACGATGCGATCCTGGCGCACGCATTGCGAGAGATCTTTATCGGGAGTCCAAATGCAGATTTTCTCTACCCGAGAATCCTGCGAAGCGATTGTGGCCGCCGAGGCCAGCGCATCATCGGCCTCGAGCTCAATCATCGCCCAAACCGGAATCCCCATAGCTCGCAGCGCGTCCTCGAGCGGCTCGAACTGCGCGAGAAGTGCGGGATCGATTCCAGCTCCCGTTTTGTAGCCGCTCCAAAGTTCGTTGCGGAAGGACTCGATAACGTGATCGGTGGCGACGCCTAAGTGCGTGGCGCCCTCGCCGATCATTTGCAGCACGGTATTGAGCACTCCGACAACAGCCCCGAATCCTCGCTCCTTCCCATCGGTGAGGCGACGCAGTCCATAGAAATGGCGGAAGAGTTCGTAGGTTCCGTCGACCAGATGAACGATCACGCTGACTGGTTACACCACGAGTGGAGAACGCCTCGCTCAGCCGACCGTTCAAACCGGCATCCTGATAGCGCCTTTACCAGAACGGGGTCTAGGATAGGTTTACCGCACGGCCTAAGGGTTTTCGTGCAATTTACGCCGAAATCGCACAGAGCGAGAAAGCGCCGTTTCCGCTTTGCATGTAGAAAAATGTGCGATAATATCGGGACGGCATTGCAGACTGCTACGCAAGCGATAGCGGAAGGTTGACCGGAGTGCAAGTAAATTCGATATTGAATAGCATTATCGCCATACATCAGACCGCCGCCGACGCGCAATGAGCGAGGTAGAGCCCGTTCCGGTCGTTCCGGAACCGAATCCTGGGCCGCCGTCGAGTATCCCTTGGTGGAGGCAGATCGTATCGCAGTATTTCGTGCCGACTGCGCTTGCGACCATAATTGCCTCGGGTCTGTCAATCTATACCGCATTGGCGACGGCTCACGAAAAACAACAGGAATACAACGAGAAATTTGAGCAGCTGGTCACCGATAAATCCATCTTTGATGCGTTCGGGGGGTACTATCTTCCGGAGCCTGGCGCGAGCGCATACGAAATAAAAAAAGACAAGGCATCGCACGACCAGGCGGTTCTCGAGCAGCACGCCACGACGACGCTGCTGTCGCTTCAGTCAGTCGCCGAGTCAGAGACGCAACGCCGCACCGTGCTGTTGATCGGCGCGCGGCTACTCAACGCGGACGCTACACACGAAGCGACTGGGGCCGATGCGGCGCGCCTGCTCGAGGTCCTTATCGACGAGGCCGACATGGGAAGGAGCTCGTGGAACCCATCTGAAGCCCGCCTCAACTCGCGGCTATGGCGGACGATTGAGAGTGACTCCTTTAAAGATCTGGTTACCGCCGGCTACGCTAATGACTATTACAACGATTTTGGCGGCGACGACATGCGACCGGGGTGGCCGACACTAAACGGGGATGCGCCGATTAGTCACGACGCGAAGTTCCAAGTTCTATGGAGGCTAACCCCGTCGCAATTCGAAGGCTGGATCCACGTCGCCACCTACAAGTATGACTTTCCGCGTGGGTCCGCGCCGGAGCCAAAGCCGAGCGCTTCCCTCTCGATAAACCCCGCGGTCACGCCTGAAACGGCACAACATCTCATCGAATACATGACCGACGTGAACCTGCGGCGCAACGTCGCCAACGTAGGTCGAGTCGTGACGCAGTACGCCATCCCCGATCCTCGCGTGACGCCGGTAATCAATCCGCTGTTCACGCCGCCGGAACTTGTCGATCCCAAGCAGTTCCCACCGAATACGTCGCCGACGTGGATCATGCTACGGTCCCGGCTGCTGCGGGAAAGGCCTCCGGTCGAGTTCATCAGCCCGGACGGCACGTTCCGTAAGGGCACTTTGGGCAGGATCGCCGGCGCCGTTCCGGCCGGCTCGTGCATCACGGTCGTTGAGCCGCTGCTTCCGGTCCTCGTCTTCCTGCCGGCGCACGTCGTCGCGGACCAGAAACCGGCGAAACACGATCCGCTCGTCGGCTTAGTGCACTTCTGGGCTCACGTTAAGGCGACGAAAGACGACGAAAACTGCTTGGCAGTGATCGCGCGGTCTCAGTAGGAAACCGAACCGAGTTATAATTTCGGAAAACATCCATCGGGTGCGTCCGTCGGCGGAGCGCTCACCGGAGGCGATGCCGTTACGCCCACTTCGATCGGCAAGAACGAGCCCCCGTTAACCATCGTCTGCACGACGCTATGATACGTCCGTCCCGGGGGAAGGTCGAACGCGGTAACTTGATAGTTCGAGGGAAGGCGCACGCAGCCGACGTCGATGATTTTCCCGTCGATCAAGAAGGTTCCGTTCGCGATCTGCCCCGGCGGCTGAAAGAAGAAGTAGGCCACGGCAGGCGCGGTACCCGGATTATTGAGCGTCAAATCGATCGTGTGCACGACGCCGTAGTCGCCGTCGTCGCGGCCCTTGGATGAGGAGTCTACGTTGCTGAGGTTAGCATCGGGGATGATCAGCGTTGCATCATCGCCACCAGCGGAGAAGGTGAGAGTATCTGTGCCATAGCCTGGGTCGATTGCAAAGACACCGCTACGATGGTGCGTGTCGTCGGGAAGTAACGGGCCGTCAAGCAGCGTGCGCGGGTCAACACCGGGCGAAACGGCCAGCACCGTCAGCTCGACCGGGCCACCCGATAGAACGCGGATATCCGCGATCCCGGCAACAGTCTGGTTCGCGGTCATCGGCACGTCGGCCAAAATGTACGGTTCACCGCGTGAGAGATCAAGGACGACGCCTTCGTTGCGCGTTTTCACTGGCAAGAACGCATCCGTTAGAGTCTGTCCGGCGTCCGGCACGCCGCCCGGCGACGGCAGGGCGGCGACCAATTGCAACGAGGTCTGACCCTCAGAGTTTGCACGCAGAGCTACGACAAGCCGGCGTGGACCGGCGGCAACGTCGTGATAATAATAAAGACGCGTTGGCTGCGCGACCGAAAGCGATCCACGAAACAAGACGCCGTCCTGCGTGATGTGCTCCGGATCGTCGTCATAGAAGAGGAGCGCCGACAAAGCCGGCTCCAAGCCCAGGTTATGCACCGTAACCGTTGTGGATCCGGTTTGGTCGAAGTATTGGGCGCCTCCCTCAATCTGCACCGGAACGACGAACTGTGCGCTTTGATCGGGCAACAGCGGCGCCGGAGGAGTGACCGTTCCTATGCGTACCGCGGCGCCCGGAAGCGCTTGCGTCACGTGCGTCACCCGGTCGGCTACCTCTTGTGCCAGCCACGCGGGCTCGGCCGGATTTCCGGTAACGGTCAGCGTCGTTTGGCCGACGATCGTTCCCGCATTGAAGGCGACGCGAATTGCAATGTCGGCGCTTGCGCCGGTCGCGTCAGTCACGTGAAGCGTAGCCGATCCGGTCGCCTGCGCCGCGGCGATCGTTAGGGCAGTCCCGCTCGGATCCGCGGTTGCCGTCACCAGTTTTCGGTCGAGCAGGATTTGCAACGGCGGCGTTGCGCCCGTCACCGTGACGATCTGTTGCTGCGCCGGATTGAGATTGATAGTGGTCGTCGAGACCTGAAGTGTCGCCGGCGATCCCGAAGGAACGGGAGTCGCAGCGGGCGCGATAGTCGGCGTATTCTGCGCCAGAGCGACGGCTAGGACGAGCGCGTACACTCAGCGACGCTCCGCAGCCGTGACCCGCGCCGCACGAAGTTGGTCATCTTCGAGATAGATCATCTTGCGTTTCACCTTTGGGCAGCGTAACAGAAGCACGTAATACGGTCAAAGAGTCGCTCCGCCTTCATCTGACTAAGATCGTGAATCGGCGTGCAGAAATGCCGGAGGGCCCCCATCCGCCGTAGCGAAGGAGCAAACGATCTCGTTGCATTTCTATAGTCTCAATGAAAGGATAGTCGATGAAACTCTTCTCTTCGTTTGTTTTGGGGATGCTCGTGACTGCCGGCGCAACGCTCGCCGCAATGCAGTCGGCTCCCGTTATTTTTACCCCCAACAGCCTCCACTGGGTGGCCGCTACCGGTCCTGCGAAGGGCTCTTGGAACGCGGTGATGGTCGGCAATCCGAATTCATCCGGCAACGCAATCATTCGCGTCAAGATGCCTGACGGCTACACGAACCGGCCGCATTACCATTCGCACGCCGAATATATCACCGTGATCCAAGGAACACTGTTGTTCGGGATCGGCGATACCGTCAACAAGTCTAACGCACGGGTGCTACCGACGGGGTCGTTCATCATGGTCCCACCGGGCGTCCATCACTGGTCGGTCGCAAAGGGCGATACCATCGAGCAAGTCGGCGGTGAAGGGCCATTGACGAACATTCCAGTCAAGCAAGGTATGTAGTAGGCGAAGCCGACTCGCTTAGATGAAAGAGCGAATCGTTGAACTCACGGCACGCGCGCCTTTGTGAATCCGCGCTCCGCTAGCCACGTGATGATGATTTGGGGGTACCCCGAAACGAAACGCTCGGGAAGAGCCGGCTCTCCATTGTATCCGCTTTTCGACACAACGAGTTGATGCCCGGCATTCGGGTACGTCTTGATCGTCACATCACGATCTCCGGCACGAGTTAGGTACTCGCGCAAATGCGCCGCTGAATCAGTTGCATCAACATTTCGATCGAGCACACCGTAAAGCGCCAGGGTGGGTGTCGACGAGACGCTAAGTAACGTTTGCGTTGGGTCGAAGGTCACAAATCGCCGCAGCCCCGCGATCATCGACGAGGGCGGTGGAATGGAGATACCAAGATCCGGCATCAGCGAGTACCGGAACCATGCTTGTTTTGCGTCGGTATCGTACAGGCGTTTTGTATAACTCCACGAGACCGTGCCATTGAGGGCCCGTTCGAACGCATGCCAAAGTGCTATCGCCTGCAGCGATGCAGCCTCTACTTTGTGCCGGCGCATCTCTTGCTCGACTCCATAGTCAATATTCTGCGCCAAGGATTCCGTGGGCGCACTTTTTAGGATCATGAAAGCGATCGGCCGATGGAGCGATACCAGTGGTGCGGTCCAGCCTCCGTTGCTAAAACCCCAGATGCCGATCCGATGCGAATCCACGCGAGGGTCGCTACGGATTACGTCATAGATAGCCGTAACGTCATCGGCTCTCTGGCTTGGTCCGTTGAGAAACCAGTTGCCCGCTGATTCGCCTACGCCGCGCTGATCGTAGCTGATAACGTTGATTCCGTTGCAAACGAAGAAGGGAATGATGAAACCCATCTCTCGTGTTTCGGGATCG
>PMUK01000001.1 GCA_003166915.1 Candidatus Cybelea palsarum | reverse complement strand
CCCCCGGTAGTTACCGTATCTCGATCGCGAAGGGCGGCTATCAAACCGGGGTCGCGAGCCAAGTGCTTGCAGCAGGCGAATCCGCCAATGTATCGGTGACGATTGACCTCGCGACGCTCACCTCCTTGCGGACGATCGGCGCTGTCAAGGCGACGCGGGAGTCCCCCTTCAACACGTCAACGGCGTCGGTTAATATCGTCACGGCGCAAACGTTCCAGGAACAGGGCGCGACCCAAGTAACCGCGGTGCTCAACGAGATCCCAGGCATCCAGATCTCATTCCCCGGCTCCTCCGCCAACGGGGCGGCGCCGGGAGCGATCACGTTCCCGAACATTCGCGACGGGCTCTCCTACGAGACGGCCACGCTCATCGACGGCCATCCACTCTCGGTCGGACTGTACGGCGACTACGTTACCACCTTTTTGAACCCGTATCTTTTGCAAGACGCGGAGGTCATCAAAGGGCCCGGCGCGATGGCGCCGCAGGTTAACTATGCGATCAACGGCACCGTCAACTTCCGCACAAAAGACCCGACGCCGGACGCCGAATCGTTTTACACGGTGGGCGCGAGCAGCCGAAACGGCGGCGTTTGGGCCCTGGGCGTTTCGGACACCGTTCTCAACGATCGGCTCGGCTTCGTCTTTGGCGCCGCGGGTCTCGCCGACCCATCGGCGCTGCACTACGCGCCCGCGTACTTCGACCCCGGCAGCGGCTCGATATTCCTGCACGGCGTCAACCTGTATCCGTACGGATGCAGCACCTTGAATCCGCTCTTCGGAACGAGCAAGGACCTCTTCTACTCGCGCGCCTACAACACGTGTGGTTTCGTCGGCACGACGACGGTCAGCGGGGACTACAATAATGTGGCAGAGCTCTATAAAGTGCGGTATCGTGTGGCCGATCGAACGTTCCTTACGGCGAGCTATTTCGGCAGTCAAAGCAGCGCCAATCAAAGCGGCAATACCTCGTCGGTCATACCAGCGATCTTTACTCCAGGCTCGGCATATCGCGGGGCGCTAGCGCCCGGAAGCGGTATCGACGTTCTCAGCGCGGCGTACGACGCGCAGCCTCAGTACGAAACGAACAACGAGCCGATCTTCCAAGCCGAGCTAAGCAGCGCGATCGGCAACGATACGGTTCTGGCGCGCTACTACCATGCGACTATCGATCGAGTGCAGACGACCGGCTTTCCAAACCCGCTAACCCCGTATTCGCAATCCAGCAACATCTACGGTACGGAGTCTGCGTATTCGGGCTCGTTCGTCTTCAACGGCGTTACGCAGAATGTGGACGTCTACGACTATTTCAACGAGCCGGAAATCGATAAGATCACCGGCTACTCGTTCGAATACGGGCATCCGTTCGGCACGAATAACGAACTGGCGTTCGCCGTGGACACAACGCATTCGACTTCGGTGAACTACTATCAGGACGTCGGCTATGCCGGCTCGCAGTGCCAACTCGGGGACTATCAAGGCTACTGCCTCAATACGCAGACGGCAATTCCAAGCGGCGCTTCGCAGGATTTCACGACGTGGCACGTCCGCGACCGCGAGCAGATCACTCCGCGGTTGGCCGCCACCGTCGCACTCTATGACAACACGTATACCAGCACGTATCCAACCAACTGCGTCAATGCGACCTCGTCCGTCAACAGCACCGGCTATCAGACGACGTGTCTACCCAATGGAACCCTCTCCAAATGGACGACGGCAACGCCGTACTCGTTCGTGTCGAGCACTCCGGTCAGCTTTGAGTCGGGAACGACCGGACACTTTGACGATCGGATTGGTTTGGAATGGCGGCCCCAGGCAAGCGTTGCAGTACGGTTTTCGAGCGGCTCGTCGATCGCGCCGCCGTTTCTCGACCTGCTCAGCCAGGCCAACCAAACCATTCCGCCGGCGCACTCCGGGCCCGGTTCGTACGCGACGCAGACTTTGAACTCCGGCACGCTGCGACCCGAGACGGCCTTCGGCTACGATCTTGGCAGCGATTACGCGTTTAAAGACGGCGTGACGTACGCGAGCACGGACTTCTATTTGACGGATCTCTTCAATCAGTTTCTCACCGAGACGTACTTAAACGGCACCTGCCCGATTTCGGTCTGCGGTAGCAAGGGCGTTCCGCTTTACACGTCCACGAACGTCAATCTGAGTAACGCGCGCTACGAGGGAATCGAGCTCTCGCTCAAGCGCATTCCCGCGGTCGGCTGGGGAGTTTCAATCGCGGGCTCGACGCAACGCGGCTACGCTTACAATCTCCCGCCCGGCTTCTATTGCGGCGCGCCGGGTTGCGTTCCGGGTGTTCCCAAAACCTACAACAACAACCTCGGTATCATTTCGGGGCAGAACTACATCGGCGAGTTCGTCAACAACACCGGCTCGACGACCTACGGCGTTTCAAACCAGTCCGTCCCATATCTGCAGGGCAACGCNNTCGATCAACTATCCGTTCAACCGCGACCTCGCCTTTCAAGTATCCGGCTACAACGTCTTCAATACCTATTCGGGGGTCTTTCCGGTCTTTGGCGGTGGCGTAACCGTGCCACTGGTAAACGGGCAATCGGCCGGAACGATCGGAAACGTCCTCGGTCCGGCGCGCTATCTCTTCCTGCTGACCAAAGCTGTGGGTCCCGCCGCGACTCCCTAAGGACACGCCAGGCGGAGAAGAAGTTAGAAAATGACTGATCAAGACACTCCCCTTAGATCGCGACAGGACGTGCTTGATGCCATCTTGGCTGCCGGCGAATTACAGCAGAATGCATGGGAGGCTTGGTTTGCGGTCGTCCGCGATGCAGACTCAACCGAGTACGAGTCAGCGCGAGTTGCGTACGTGAGCGCAAACGTAGAAGTGAAGCCTGATCGAGATCGACAATGGCTTCCGAGCGGACCCTTTTAAAGCACGTTATCCAGGTGCTGAACCTCGGGGTCCTAGCATAGCACCGAACTATCGAAGCCGTGATATGTGGTCGAGAGGGCCGCGTTGAACGGTTCTGGTAACCCGAATGGGCGCCGTACATCCTAAAAGGCCTAACTTATCTCCGGCGTTCCGACCACAGGGAGATTTTATGAAACGTATCCTCACCGGCACCTTTTTGGTCGGCATTCTCACGGTCACACCGAATGTTGCGCTCGCATGGGGAACTACGGGCCATCGCGAGATCAATCTCGTTGCGATGCGCACGTTGCCGTCCGACGTGCCGATGTTTTTGCAAACGGATCAAGCTACCGTGACGATTGAGGCGCTCGGCCCCGAGGAAGACCGTCTCAAGGGCGCCGGGTTCTCATGGGACCATGACAGCGACCCTGCGCATTACGTCGATATCGCCGACGACGGCACGATTGGCGGAAAGATCAGCTTACGCTACCTGCCGGCGGATATGGAGGAGTACGCCAGTGCACTCGCGCTCCTTGGCAGCGATCCGTACCGCGTNNGGGGTCTGGGGCCATTTCGTTGGTGACGGGAGCCAACCGTTGCACGTCACCGTCCACTACAACGGCTGGGGCGACTATCCAAATCCAAATCATTATACCGGCGAGCACATTCACGCGGCGTTTGAAGGTGCTTTCGTTCGCGACTACGTCCGCGCCGGTGCTGTCGCGCGGCTGGTTCGGGCGGGCGGCCATCGGGCGCTCGATCACCTCTTGACGCAGACGGAGATCCTCTCAGCAGTAGGTAGCTATCTGTCATTCACGACGTCACACGTGACACAACTTTACGAGATCCAACAGCTTGGCGGATTTCGTCAGGGCAGTTCAGAGGCGGTCGAGTTCGTGACGGCGCGCGTCGCCGACGGTGCGCGAGAGCTTCGCGATCTGGTTGTCCTTGCGTGGGACGACAGCAGCTACGAAGCCGTGGGTTATCCAGAGATCCTTGTTCAAGATATTCAGACCGGCAAAGTCGTTCCCACGCCGAGCGCGTTCGGCGGAGACTGACGGGTGCCTGATATGTTACCGAGTGGG
>PMUK01000245.1 GCA_003166915.1 Candidatus Cybelea palsarum | reverse complement strand
CTAATCGTGGCCCTTTGAAAAGGTAAAGCCGGGGCGGGCGACCGGCGGAGGCACGACGCGAACTGTAACGCGATCGCGCTGCTTGCCGTCGGCGGCCTCAATTCGCCACGTCCCTAAACGTAGCGGCCAGAATGCATTCCCGCTTGCATCGAGGGCGAGCGCTTTGCCGTTAACGCTCCAGTGGACGCCAGCGCGCGGATCGATCGCGCGCAGCGAAAGCTGCTGTTCGCGCCTCTGCAGTGCGATTGTGGTGAGGTTGAGCACGAACGTGTCGCCGTTGGCTGGAAAGACGATGCGCAGCGCCGCAGTTTCATTGCGCGCTCGCAGCGCCCGAAGGTCGCGCGGTGCCACCCATTCCCGTACGACGGCCGCACAATCCGTCGTCGCATGCGACGCGAGCCGTCCGGTCGTCGCACAGATCGACCGCCGAACGAAGCCGCTCGGCGGCGCGAAAGCCGGCGGTTCGGCGTTGCGTTCGTACAAGTGCAGCATGATGCGGTTCCAGAGTGGCCCCGCTCCGGTGACGCCGGAGACGCCGCGCATCGGGCTGCCGTCGAAGTTGCCGACCCAAACGCCGACCGTGTAGTCGCGCGTAAATCCAACCGTCCAGGTGTCGTGAAAATCCGACGACGTACCGGTTTTGACCGCGGCTGGGAACGGCATCTCGAGCACCGAGTGCAAGCCGAACGAGTGCGCCCGCGCGTGCGGATCGGCCAGCATATCGGTGACCAGCGCCCAATTTGCGGGATCGCCGATGGCGCGAGGCGTTGTCGGCTCTCCCGTAAGATGGAGCGGTAAGAAGCTGCCGCCGCGCGCCATCGCAACGTAGGCCTGCACGAGCTCCCAGAGGCTGACCTCGCCGCTGCCCAGCGTTAAACCGAGTCCGTAATAAGCCGGCGGACGATCGAGGTGCGCAAAGCCGAGAGCGTGCAAACGCGCGAGGAGCGGCTCGACGCCGAGGTCGGAGAGAACGCGTACCGCCGGCACGTTGAGCGAGTTTGCCAGCGCGTACCGAACGCGGACCGGCCCGCTGAAACGGCCGCTATAATCGGCGGGCTCGTAGAGCTTACCGCCTGGAATCGCATATGCCGCGGCGACGTCGGGAAGAATCGTCGTCGAACGAATCGTTCCGCGCTCGAGCGCGAGCTCGTAGGTGAATGGCTTGAGCGATGAGCCGGGCTGCCGCAACGCCCGAACCCCGTCGTTACGCCCTAACGCTTCGTTGGAGAAATAATCCGGCGAGCCGACGTACGCCAAAACGTTGCCGGTTCGATTATCGACGACGAGCGCGGCGCCTCCGGTGACGTGATAGCGCTCCAGGGCGCCGATCACGTTCTGCGTTTGCGCTTGGGCGAAACGCTGGAGCGGGCGATCGAGCGTCGTGCGGACGCGTCCGCCGCTGAGACTGCCGCTGGCGTAGAGGGAGAAGAGCGCGTGCGGCGCGTCGTCGATTCCCGAATCCGCAAAGCGCACGTTCAATGTCTCGGCAAAGGCGCGGTTTGCGGTCGCCGGAGTGATTTCGCCGAGGTCGACCATGCGATGCAAGACGTAACGTTGCCGAGCTCGCAGCGCTTGCCAATCGGCATCGGGCGCGAGCCGAGCCGGATCGTTGGGAATCGCGGCGAGCAGCGAGGCTTGCGCCAAATCCAGATCGGCCGCCGGCTCGCCAAAGTAGGCGCGAGCCGCCGCTTCGACCCCGTACACGTTTCCGCCCATCGGCACGCGGTTGACGTACGCGACGAGCACGGCCGTTTTGCTCGAAGCGACTTCAATCCGCTCCGCGAGCGCGATCTGCGCGAGCTTACGAACGATCTCGCTGCGAGGACCTGCCCCGTCATCCTTCGACAGGCTCAGGATGACACTGGGAGAGAGGAGCCGCGCGAGCTGCATTTCGATCGTCGAACCGCCGCTGCGGGCGCCACCGAAGATCGCGTAGTCGCGCGCGGCGCGGAGCAGCGCTTGCACGTCGACGGCTCCGTGCCGCCAGAAGCGTGCGTCCTCCGCGGCGAGGATCGCGTCGAGGAAGATGGGAGAGACCGAGTCGAGCGCAACGCTATTGGAGTGCGCCGATCCGGCGCCGAGGATCGTTCCGAGCACGATTCCATTGCGGTCGGTGTACGTGATGGATCCCTGCGGCGGGGTGAGCTTGGCGACGTCAATTCCGGAGCGTTCGAGAGCGATTGCGGCGGCCAGAGCGCAGATCGCAAACGCGAGGACGAAGTGTTTCATCGCTGGTTGCTGGAAGATGGCATACGTGCGTGCGCTCTATTCGCTGCTCGTAGCCGTTGCCATCGCGGCGACGGCCTCGTGCACGGGTACGGGGACGAACGAGCCGAGGCTTTCGACGGTGGCAGCGCTGCCGAAACCGTCGCTCCCGCCATGGATTGCGTCGATATCGCCGACCCGCACTGCCCAATCGCTGGCGCAGATTCGGGTCATCTTCGCGAAGCCGGTCACACCGGTTGAAGCGCTTTCCGGCGAAGGTCCGCGGGCCGTCCTCGATCGTGTCAGTATCGAGCCGGAGCTCGCCGGCCACTTCGTCGTTCTGACGCCGCGAATGATCGGCTTCGTGGCCGAGCGCGCCCTGCCGATCGGCACGCGCGTGCGGGTTACGCTCGCCGCTGGATTACGCGACCTCTCCGGCGACACGCTGCAGCGCGATCTCTCCTGGACCTTCGAAACGCAAGCGCTCAGCTTTACCAGCTTGCCGCATCTCGCGGCCGGCGACGACGAGGCGACGCCGGCGTCGGTTGGCCTGCGGCCGAAACTCCAAGTCACCGGCAATGCCGCGGTGGACGTCGCGTCGTTGGCCGCGCATGCGACGATCGACGGTACCGACGGCAGCAGCTCCGGCGTGACGGCCGTCTTGGAAGCGACGCCGTCGCCCGATCCCGGTGACAACGCGCAAGAACTGTACGACCCGTCTCTCAACGTTTGGGTCTACGATCTGCGCCCGACGCGGGAGCTGCGGCGGGGCACGACCTATCAGCTTGCAATAGCGCCCGGCGTCGAACCGCTTTACGGTAATCTGGCGACGGCACAACGCTTCCTCGGCAGCGTGCGCACGTATGACGCGCTGGCAATCGTTCCGACGCCGCTCCCAAGCCCGAACGGCGGAGGCCGCTTTGCCGACGGGGATCCGGCAATCGCGTTCAGCAATCCCCTCGATCCGAACTCGATCGCAAACGCGGTGAGCATCTCGCCGGCGCCGGCGGCGGTGAAGACACTGACGAGCGTGTCGGATCAATCGAACACGATCGCCATCGACCCATACGCCCTCGATCCCGATAAAACGTACGTTGCAACGGTTGCCGCGAGCGTGAAGGACGTGTTCGGTCAAACGCTCGGGCAGGAACGGCGCGTGACGATTCATACCTCGGATTTCGCGCCGGGCGCGTGGGCGCCGAGCGGATGGCAGCCGAGCGTGATTCCGGCCGGCGCGCCGGTCGAACTGAACTTCTACGCGACGAATTTACCCGGAAACTCCTATCGCGAAGGCTACGCTGTGCTGACGCCGCAGCAGATGCTGGGCGCGCGCGATCCGCTCACGATGCTTGCGCCGTGGCAAAGCTGGCCGAGCATTTCGCTGCCGGGCGCGCGCCGCAACGTACAGAGCGTGGTGCGGCTTGCGTTACAATCGCGCCTTGGCGGCTCGTACGGTGGGCTCGCCTACGGCTTTCGCACGGCCCTCGACGCGCCGGGCTCCGATTCGAGTCTGGTGGGCGTCGCGCAACTCACGAATCTCGGCGTTTTCTCGCAATGGTTCCCGTCGCACGGCCTCGTGCTCGTCCAGCGTCTCAGCGACGGCGCACCGGTGCGCGGGGCAACCGTGACCGCTTACCGCGTCGACGATCAGAATAAGTTGGCGCCGCAGCCTTGCGCGACCGGCGCGACCGATGCAAACGGTGAGCTGAATTTCTACGGCGTGGACGTCGAGCGCTGCTCGATTCTTGCGAGTTCCAATCAGGCGCCGAATCTCGGCGTCGTCGTCACGCAAGGGGCCGATGTCGCGACGGTCACGACGTGGAGCTACAGCGGCTATCCGCGCTTCGACATTGTCGGCGGATGGACCAGCGGTGCGCCGCTCTCGCGCGGTACGATCTTTAGCGATCGTCAAATGTACCAGCCGGGGGAGCGCGGCGAGATCACCGGCGTCGCGTATTATGTCAAAGGCGATCGCGTCGTGCCCGATGCCAATGCGTTCTACAACGTGAGTCTGAGCGATCCCAGCAATGTCACGACGTCGCTCGGACGCTGGCGCACCGATTCGCTCGGCATCTTCTCGATGCCGATCGACTTTTTGAAACAGCAGGCATTGGGCTATTACTCGATTGCGGCCAAAGGAACCAACGGGAACGAGATCGACGGTTCGCTGCGTGTCGCCGAGTTCAAACCGCCGAACTTCAACCTGACGCTAACGCTGGCCTCGAAGTCGGCCGGCGCCGGCTCGAGCATCGGCGCAAACGTTTCCGCGAACTATCTCTTTGGGGCACCGCTGCAAGGCGGCAGCGCGCACGCCTACGTCACGCGCGACGTGGCAACGGTGCAGCCGAAGGGATGGGATGATTTCTGGTTTGGGCCGCAGTGGTTCTATCCCGAGCAGACGCCCTCGTTCACGACCGACGTGCTGCAGCGCGACCTCACGCTCGATGCCAAGGGCATGACGTCGCTCGACGTCGGGGTGCCGGCCGATCTGCCGTTTCCGATGACCTACACCGTGGACATGGAGACGACCGACGTCTCGAATCTTTCCGTCAGCGACTCGCAGACGTTTCTCGCGCTGCCCGGCGATGCGGTTATCGGCTTGGCCTCCGAGACGGTGGGAAAGGCGGGGACCTCGATGCCGGTTCGCGTCGTGGTCACCGATGCCGACGGCAAAGCGATCGCGGGGCGTTCGGTGCATCTCGAGCTCCAGAAGATGACCTACACCTCGGCCACGCAGGAAGAAGAGGGCGGCGAAAACGCGCAGCAGTCGATTAAGTACGATACCGTTGCGAGCGCCGACGTCGTTTCGGGGGGGCAACCGGTCACGGCGCAACTGACGCCCAGCGACGCCGGCCCGTATCGTATCGTCGCACGGCCGGCCGGAGCACACAACGATGCGAGCGCCACGCAGATTCAAGTATTCGCCTTCGGGGCCGGCGAGGCCGATTGGGGGCTCTCGGACCCCAATGCGGTTGCGATCAAGCTCGACAAAAAGCAATACGCGACCGGCGAGACGGCGACGGCCTTGATTGCATCGCCGTACGACCGCGCCGACATCTACCTTACCGTCGTGCGCAACGACGCGATCTATCGCACGACGATGCATAATGTCACCGGCACGGTGCGCTTTCCGTTCAAGATCACGTCCGAAATGATGCCCAATGCGGCGCTGGAAGCGGTCGTCGTGCGGCGGGCTCCTTCCACGAAGCCTGTCCTGAGCGCAGTCGAAGGGCTTTCTCTGACCGGGATGGCGGGCTTCAACGTCGATCTCGCCGACCGGTATTTGAAGCTCGCGATCGCTCCGAAAAGCGCCACGGTGCAACCCGGGGGCGCCCAAAGCGTAGATTTCGCGTTGAGCGGCCGTACCGGCGCCCCGGTGCGTGGCGAAATCGTTGCAATGGTCGTCAACGATGCGATTTTACAGCTCTCCGGGTACCGTTTGCCGGATCTCGTGCAGACGGTCTTTGCGACGCAGCCGATCGCGACGATTTTCGCCGATAACCGCGAGAACGTTACGCTGAAAACGCAGACGCCACCGAGNNCGAAGCACGCGCGTGCGCGCCAACTTCCGGCCGATGCCCTATTACGGCGTCCTGCAAACCGATGCGCAAGGGCGGGCACACGCGCAGTTCACGATGCCCGACGACCTCACGACCTGGCGCGTAATGGCGGTTGCGCTCGATGGCGATGCGGCGCACTTTGTCAGCGGCGACCAAACGTTTATCTCGACGCAGCCGCTTATCGCCAATCCGCTCCTGCCGCAGTTCGCCCGTCCCGGCGATCGTTTCCAACTCGGCCTCTCCATCGCGAACCAAACCGGCGCGAGCGGTGCGCTCGATCTCGTCTTGAAGTTGAGCGGCGCGCTTGCCTTTGCGCAGGGCGATCCGCACGCGCAGCGCGCTGCCGAAACCGCGCAGACCGGCATGCAGGCGTTTCGTTTCCCGGTCGTCGCCGGCACGCCGGCACCGACGCTGGTCGAGGCGTCGAGCTCGCTCGGCTCGCAACGCGACGCGTTCCGCGTCCCTTTCACAACGAGCGATCGAACCGTCACCGAATCGGTGATTGAAAGCGGCGTCAGCACGGGCCACGCGGCGATTCCCATGAACGTGAGCGCCGGCGGCTCGCTGCAGTTGACGCTCGCGAACTCGATCGTGCCGCAGTTCGTCGTGCCGTCCGAGCGCGCGATGGAAGGCGAGGCGCTGCCGCTGGCCGACGAATCGGCGTCGCGCTTGGTCGTCGCCAGTGCGCTCGCACGGTTGCGCGGGCCATACCGGCTCGAGTTGGCGTTCGATCCGGCAGCGGCCATTGCGACGAATCTGCAGGGCTTGCTTTCGTACCGGCGCGGTGACGGCGGCTTTGGAGCATTTGCCGGAGCCACGGCGAGCGATCCGTTCACGACGGCGGGCGCCCTCGACGCGCTGCTCTTCGCGCGCGCGCACGGCGTGCGTGTCGATGCGAACGCCGTTTCGCAGGGCATCGGATTCATGACGCAGGCGCTCGCCAATCCCGGACGCTTCAAGTGGTGCAACGATACGCTCTGCAAGGCTCAGCTGCGCTTTGAGGCGCTCTGGACGCTTTCGCAGGCCGGCCATCGGCGAACCGACTTTCTCTCCGATATCGTCGCGCAATCGAGTTCGTTGGACAGCGCGACCCAGATTCGTTTGGCGCGTTACCTTTTGAAGACGCCGGGTTGGCAAGGGCAAGGCGCGGCGATGGCCGATCGCGTGGCGCAAACGCTCTACGTCACGGGGCGCTACTCCGTCGCGAATCTGTCGTCTGCGTGGAGCTGGTTGGGCTCGCTCGTGGATGCGCAGTCGCAGATGCTCCAGCTTCTCATCGAGCGCCGCGCGCCGGCCGAGCAGATCGACGGCGCCGTTCGGGCGCTGGTCGCACAGCAGTGCAAGTGCGGCTGGCCGACGAGCGCCGATACCGCCGCGGCGCTGACCGCGCTTTCGGCCTACGCCGCCACCGAGCACTTTACGCCGTCGACGGCCACTGCGATGGTCGGAAATCGCACCGTCGTCAGCATGAAGTTCGGAAGGACGGCGTCATCACAGACGATTACCGTCGATGCCTCGTCGTTGAACGGTGAAGCCGTCGCGATTGAAGGGAACGCGCATTACACGCTGCTCTACACGTATCCGGTCCCGCCCAACGCGCCGGGCCAGCTCGCAGCATTTCGCGTTATCAGAACGCTCAACGAGCCGAGCATCGGGAGCACGGCGACGGGCGCGCCCGCTCTGGCGACGATGGATTTATCGGCGGCGGCGCCCGTTGAGGTTGCTGCTGGGCGCGTCTTCGACGTCGACGTTCGAACGATCGTCGATCACCCGGTGGACCGGATCGTGATCGAGGACCCCTTGCCGGCCGGCTTTGAAGCGGTTGACACGTCGTTCCGCACGACGCTGCAAGCGATCGTTCCGCAGAGCGATAGCTGGCAGATTGACGCTACGCAAATCTATCGCGATCGGGTCGTGGCCTACGCGCAGCATCTCGATCCGGGCGTGTACGACGTGCACTATCTCGTGCGCTCCGTCACGCCCGGAACGTTCAGGTGGCCCGGCGCTCGAGCCTATTTACAGGATGCGCCCGAGCAGTTCGGCCGCAGCGCAAGCAGCACACTCGAGGTGCGGCCGTGAAAGCGCGACGCGTTATCTCAGCCGCGGACAGTAGTAGTTTACGGTTGCTTTGTTGGTGATCGAGATGTTCTTGTCCGTGTTGTTGACCCAATAGATATAGACCGGGCTTCCGTTCCCGCCCGTCTCCGTGACGTCGATGGCGAGCGGCGTCCCGCCGTTGTTGCTGTTCCAGAAGTTGTTGAAGAAACAGCCGTTGCGATTGAATTTATGGGAGGCGCAGATGGCGCCGGGCTTGCAAGTGCTGTCCGGAGAGATTGCGTTTGCAGTAATGTAGCCTTCCGAGGCGCCCATCGCCGACGGCGGCGCCATCGCGGGGTTGAGCGTGATAACGGACAAGAGCAGTGACATAAGTAACATCGGTATGTAGATCTCCTTGCGAGAAGTGTTTTTGTTTGTATACCCATAGGATAACCGCAGTTATTGCATCCACCCGCAAGCAGGCGGACTCTTTTATACAGTTTCTAATGCCCCATAGCGTCGAGGAAAGGGCGTCGCTCTTCGCCCCCCGTATCTGTTGTTTCTAATATATGGAAAGAAGGAATCCCAAATGAGCACCTACCGGGCACCCTTGCGCGACATGAACTTCGCGCTGCGAGAACTGGCCGGCATTGACGGGATCGCCGCGCTGCCCGGCTATGAAGAGACGCTCGATGTGCTCGATTCGGTGCTGGAAGAGGCGGCGGCGTTTGCGTCGGGAGTGCTGGACCCGCTCAATCGGATCGGCGATAAGGAGGGCTGCACGTGGAACGCCGGCGACGTGGCGACGCCTGCGGGTTTCAAGGCCGCGTACAAGCAGTTTGCCGAGGCGGGTTGGATCGGATTGCCCGTTCCGCCGGAGTACGGGGGCCAAGGCCTGCCGCAGATCCTGCTCGGGCCGACGCTCGAGATGTGGAACGCTGCAAACATCGGTTTCGCCAACGGGCCGCTGCTCAATCAGGGCGCGATCGAAGCGATCGAGCTAGTTGGCTCGGAGGAGCAGAAGAAGCGCTTCATCCCCAATCTCGTCTCCGGCAAATGGACCGGTACGATGTGTCTCACCGAACCGCAAGCGGGTTCCGACCTGGCGCAGGTGCGCGCGCGCGCCGTGCCCGAGGGCGACCACCATCTCATAACCGGCACGAAGATCTTCATCACCTTTGGCGAGCACGACATGGCCGAGAATATCATTCATCTCGTCCTGGCGCGTCTGCCCGATGCGCCGGAAGGCACGAAAGGCATCTCGCTCTTCATCGTGCCGAAGTTCCTCGTCAATCCCGACGGCAGCTTGGGCGAACGCAACGACGTCGTTTGCGCGAGCATCGAGCATAAGCTCGGCATCAACGGCAACCCGACGTGTACGCTCAACTACGGAGAGAAGGGCAAAGGCGCGGTCGGCTACCTCGTCGGCGAGGCGAATCGCGGCCTCGAGTACATGTTCATCATGATGAACGCGGCGCGTTTCTCGGTCGGCGTGCAGGGCATCGCGCTAGCGGACCGCGCGTACCAGAGTGCGCTCGAATACGCGGTGGAGCGCGTGCAAGGCCGCGACCTCAAGCCCGGCTCCCGCACGCCCGAACCGATCTTCAAGCACCCCGACGTGCGGCGCATGCTGATGTGGCAGAAGGCCACGATCGAGGCGATGCGCGGCCTCGCTTACGTTACCGCGGCCTCGATCGATTATGCGGCGCGCCATCCCGACGAAAAAGTGCGCAAGCAGCACAAGGCCTTCGTCGAGCTGATGATTCCGGTCGTCAAGGGCTGGTGCACGGAGAACGCGGTGGAGCTCTGTTCCAACGCACTGCAGGTCTTCGGCGGCATGGGATACATCGAAGAGACGGGCATCGCGCAGCAGTACCGCGACGTTCGCATCCTCACGATTTACGAAGGCACGACCGGCATTCAATCGCTCGATTTGATCGGGCGCAAACTGCTGCGGGATATGGGCGCAACCGCGCGTACGGTCGGCAAGGAGATGGAGTCGGTCGCTAAAGAGTGCGTCGGGCACTCCGACAAGACGGTCAAACGGATCGGCGAGGCGCTCGGAAAAGCACTCGCAGTTTTGAACGAGACTTCACAGTGGATCGGGATGAACGCGATGGGCGATCTGCATAAAGCCTTCGCGTGCTCGGTACCCTATCTGCGGCTTTGGGGCGCCGTCGCGGGCGGCTGGCAGATGGCGCGTGCGGCCGCGATTTCGGCGCGGAAGATCGCGGCCGGCGATTCCGACGCCGATTTCTATCGCGCGAAGCTCGCGACCGCGGCATTCTATGCGACGCACGTGCTCTCGCAGTGCGCCTGGTATCAGCGACAGATCGTTGACGGCTCGGGCGACGTGATGGCGCTGAGCGACGAGCAGTTTGCGTTGGATCGCAAGGTCGCGGCAGGGGTATAACTTTGATCCCCTCTGATCCGTCCGCTCGCGACGCGAATCGCGTGCGCGTAATTACGCTGGATAATCCGCCGGTCAACGCGCTCTCGTTTGCCTATTGCGCCAAGCTGTACGAAGCGATCGAGGCCGCACACGCCGACGACTCGGTCGAAGCCATCGTTTTCACGGGCGCAAACGGACTCTTCAGCGGCGGTGCGGACGTCAACGATTTCAATAACGAGCTTCCGGCGGGAGCCGTAACGATCCGCGATGTGATCCGCGCGGTCGAACTGAGCATCAAGCCGCATATCGCGGCGATTGACGGCGTCGCTTTGGGCGGCGGCTTAGAACTCGCGCTGGCCTGCGATTACCGCATCGCAACGCCGCGTTCGAAGCTCGGTCTGCCGGAGATTAAACTCGGGCTTCTGCCGGGCGCGGGCGGAACGCAGCGCCTACCGCGATTGATCGGCGCGCGAGCGGCGCTGGAGTTCATGCTGAAAGGCTCGGCCGTGCCCGCGGCGCGCGTACTCGAGCTTGGCATTCTCGACGAGATCGTCGACGGCAACGTGCTCGAGCGCGCGATCTCGTTAGCGAAAGAGATTCCACCGAAGCGGCGCATCTCGGCGCTCGAAGCGACGATTGCGCCGGACGTTCCGATGCAAGCCGCACCGTTCGTCGTCGCGCAGGCGCATAAGATGGTGCCGCCGGAAGACAACGGCGGTTTCGCCGCGCACAAACTGATCGACGCGGTGCAGGCCGCAGTCGAGCTGCCGTTTGCGTTCGGCGTCGCGCGTGAGGCAAGGCTTTTCGACGAGCTCGTTCACTCGAAAGCGTCGCTAGCGTTGCGCCACGTTTTCTTTGCCGAGCGCGAACTTTCTAAAGTTCCCGGGCTCGAGGCCACGCAGCAATGTCATCCTGAGCGCAGTCGAAGGACGCTAGCGATTGCCAAGGCCGGCGTGGTCGGAGCGGGCACGATGGGCAGCGGCATCGCGATTACCTTTGCCCAATCCGGTGTCCCGGTCGTGGTCGTGGATACGAACGAAGAGGCGGTCGACAAAGCGCGTCAGACCGTGATGGGCATGTTCATGTATCAAGTGCAAAAAGGACGCCTGACGCAAGAGGAGGCGTGGCAGCGCGGCCAGTCCATCACCTTCACCGACGATTGGAGAGAGCTGGCCGACGCGGATCTCGTCGTGGAGGCGGTTTTCGAGGATCCCGAGGTCAAGCGCGAGGTCTTTGCAAAGCTCGACGGGATCGTCAAGCCCGAGGGATTGCTCGCGAGCAACACCTCGACGCTCGACATCGACGCGATGGCCGCGGCGACCGGACGCCCGCAAAAGGTTCTCGGGCTGCACTTCTTCGTGCCGGCGAACATCATGCCGCTGCTCGAGATCGTGCGTGGGCGCGCGACGTCGGCACAAACGCTGGCGACGGCCTTTGCGATCGGAAAGATGTTGAAGAAGAAGGCCGTGCTCTCCGGCAACGCGTTCGGGTTCATCGGCAACCGGATGGTCTTCGATTATGTGCGCGAGGCGTTTGCGCTCGCCGAGGAGGGCACCACGCCGGCGCGGGTCGATGCGGTAATGAAAGCCTTCGGGTTTCCGATGGGACCGTTTGCGATGAGCGATCTCTCCGGCCTCGACATTGGGCTGCACGTACAAAAACTTCAAGGCAAAGCCGGTCAGGGCCGCACGAACGTGCTCGAACAGCTCGTCGAGCAAAAGCGGCTCGGCCAGAAAGCGATGGCCGGGTTTTTCAAATACGACAAAGCGGTCGGCAAGGGACGCGAGCCGATCGCGGATTCGGTCGTCGAGCAGCTCTTCGCGCAAGAGGCGTGCAAAGCCGGAATCGCCTCGCGCGTCGTGACCGATCGCGAGATTCGCGAGCGCCTGCTCTATGCGCTGATCAATCGCGGCGCGTATTTGCTCGAGGAGGGCGTCGCGCTGCGACCCGGCGATATCGACATCGTCTTCGTCTATGGTTATGGCTTCCCGCCGCATCACGGCGGCCCGATGTGGTATGCCGATGAGGTCGGTGTCGCGCGCGTGTACGAGCGCATCCGCGAGTTCGAGGCGACATTCGGACCGCAATGGAAACCGTCGGCCTTGCTCGCGCGCGTTGCTGCTTCTCACGATGTCGGGAGTTTAGCGCATGCGTGAAGCCGTGATCGTTTCGGTCGCGCGCACGCCGATCGGCCGCGCGTTTCGTGGCGCGTTCAATCAAACGCCGGGCGCGACGATGGCGGGACATGCCATCAAGATTGCGCTCGAGCGCGCGAACGTCGATCCGAAGGAAGTCGAGGACGTCGTCGTTGGCGTCGGCTTGCCGGAGGGCGCGACCGGCAACAACCTCGGACGCACCGCCGCGCTACGCGCCGGAATGCCGGTCGAGGTCGGCGGACAGGTCGTCAGCCGCTTCTGCGCCTCGGGTCTGAACGCGATCGCATCGGCCGCGCAGCGCGTGATCGTCGATGGCGCGGACGTCATGGTTGGGGGCGGCTGCGAATCGATCTCGATGGTGCAGAACCACTTGAACATGGTCGGCTTCGATGAGGAGTGGCTGCTGCGCCACACGCCCGACGTCTACATGCCGATGCTCTACACGGCCGATCTCGTCGCGAAGAAGTATAATATCTCGCGCGAAGCGCAGGACGCGTATGCGCTGCAGAGCTAGCAACGCACCGCCACCGCGCAAGAAGCCGGACGATTCGATGCCGAGATCGTGCAGATGGCGTCGTGGAAAGTCGTCGAGGAGAAGGAATGCGGCGCCGTGCGCGAAGAGCAGGTGACGCTCGTCAAGGACGAAGGCAATCGCCCGGAGACGACGCTCGAGGCGCTCGCCGCGCTGCCCGCGATCTTCGTCGAGGGTGGCAGCCACACCGCGGGCAACTCGCCCGGAGTCAACGACGGCGCCGCAGCGATCGTCGTCGCGAGCGAGCGCTGGGCTAAGGACAGCGGTTGCGAGCCGCTCGCGGCGATCGTCGCGACCGCGCAGGCCGGCGACGACTTTCCCTACCTTGCGCGCGCGCCGGCGCTCGCCGCTCTCAAGGCGCTCGCGAGAGCGGGCCTCGACGCCTCGCAGATCGACCTGTGGGAGATCAACGAGGCCT
>PMUK01000021.1 GCA_003166915.1 Candidatus Cybelea palsarum | reverse complement strand
CTTGTGTTAACAGGCCCTAGCAAGAACGCTCGCAAAAACGCTCGACACCTGGCCGATAGTGTTAAGGGGCAGTTGACCCTCTAAAACGTATTCGACGAAGAGGAGACCCCAACGAATGCCTCCCTCGGATGCCGTGACCGTGGATGTGGGGGACTCAGGCCCCGAAACCACGATGTTTCCGACGGGCCCTTACGCGCGCGCGTAAGGGCTGCACGTAACTATCACAGAACGACAGGCGCCCTGCCCGTAGCGTCCACAGAGATCGGACGGGATCGTGAGCGCCGCGTCGCCGGTCGGCTCGAACGCACAAGGTCGATCGAGAATGGACGCCGTTCATGGAGGCTGCATAGCGCGTTCGTCACCATAGACCGGGCCGCCGTTTCGCGGTCATCGCAATGTTAAACGGTCCTTACGGGATGTGCGCACCCCGTTTCCTGACATGGTTTGTACGCTTCTCGCTTCATGAATCGCGTTCGACTTCAAATCGTCATTGCGTGGCGACAGCGCGCTCTTCGCTTCTCGAGCCAGGCGAAGGATCCGGCGATCGGGCAATACGCGCGCTGCTGCCTCGCACGTCGCCCATAACGTATAAGCGCTCCGGTGCTCCTCGGCTATTTCGACGGCATCTCTCATCAAGGCGGTGCTTTCTGTTATCGAGCCGATATGGTGCAGCGCGACCGGCACGCTCGCGCAGTACAATGCCTTCAAGCTTCCGGTTCTTCACACTTCTGGCGATCTCATAGGCCTGCAAAAGAGGGGATTGCGCATCGCGGTAACGCCCGGCACGTGTCAAGAAGCTTCCCTGTGCTTGTTTGAGCAGGCCCCAGCGGAATGATTTAGGCAGCGCGAACTTTTCAACCTCGAAAAGTAGTGTGTCGACGCTGCGCCAATGCCGGGTCCTTACCAACATGACAGCGATCTGGACACCCATCATTTCGAGAAGCCGACTGCCCTCGGTGGTTTTCGCAATAGCTAGGCCGTACTTAGCGTATGCGTATGCTTCATCATCGCATCCAACTGAGACGTAAAAGAAAATTAGGCTCGATATCGCGTCGAGGGCTCTCTCCGCCGATCCGGACGATATACTGAGCGTCAATGCTTCTTTAAGCCAATGGCGTTCGAGGCTGAATTCATTAGAGGCGTCCTCGGCGCAATTGGCAGATAAAAGCGATATGCCAATTTGCAGACGCACCGATGGGCGAACGAGTCGCCGGTATAATCTACGTGCATGGTCCAACATGCGCCGCGCTTCTGGGAGCCTAGCGCACCCACAGTACCAGTCTCCGCATCTGAGAATCGTATCAAGCGCGGTTTCGTCGGCTCGATCGTCGAAAAGTTGGCGTTTAGCGAGTTGCTCGAGCGTGCATCTAGCCTCGCCGTCCCTGCCGATCTCCATGGCGAGTGTAGCTTCAGCAAGAACCTGGCGGTCACGGAGACAATCATCGACGTATTCTGCCTTTGGTTCGACGGGCGATACTACCGCCTTCATAAGTAAGTCAGCAGCGCGATCCGTGTGCCCGCCGGCAACGAGTGCAGCGGCAAGCTCGAACCGCAGGGCTGACTTAGTACCACCGTCCGGCGCACACGACCATGCTTCTTCTAATAACGTCGCTGCCTTGTTGGCAAAGCCTTGGTCCACTAACCCCTCGGCGCGCGTAATGAGGAGGCGCAGCGGATCGCCCAACTCAACCCCTGTCACTGCCTTTGGCGTGGTTTGCATGATCGCTCGAGACACGTCCGTGCTGATTGCATGGCGTTCTCGGTAATAGTGACGCCTCGAGAGGCCGAGCCGGACGATGGTGTCCGGTACGCTTTCGCCCGCGCAAAGAGCGACGATAATTGCATGCCGGCGGCGCGCTTGTAAGGCTGGCTCCTTAGGCTTGTTGCAAAGAGTGGCTGACTCACCGAGAATCCTATCGTGGATCTCTCTGAGGACGGCACCGTCTTGAACTTCGAGAGTATTAGCGAAGAACGTATGAACGAGCGGATTTCGGCGGAGCGCGTCTACGTCGCGGACGTGCCGAAAGAGATGCCGCACCGCTACTTCGAATGCACTCTCGGGATTGGCGCGCGGCATTGCTTGCTTTCCTTGCTTCTCGCTGAACGGTCAATCATAGCCGTGCCACCGGCCAACACCGTCGAACCAGAGTTTCGCAGCGCACCCAGACCGAGCCTCTCAAGTACTACCTTTGTGCCACAAAACGCTGGACTTTGTGCCATTTAGGATCGTAGGAAAGGATCGAACGGCAAGGAAGGCATCACGCAAGAGTGCCAGCTCGAAAGGCACAAAGTCTTTGTGCGGTAAGGGCTGGAGGGTAAATATGAAAGCAGCCACTAGGGCATTCCTTCGTGCGTGTTGGGCGTGTGCGACGATCGTTCTCGCGAGCTGCTCGTCGGCTTCGCAAGCCGTTCCCTCCGCAGTCGCGCCCGTCGGAAGCGGGGTCGCGAATGAAATGCCGTTGGGGAGGATGTCGATTTGGTCCGTCATCGAGAGCCCCAATGTGCCCGGCGATTACGGCATCTACGATAACGTCCTCTACAGCGTGAACGGCGATTCGCCCACAGACGTCTGGGCGGTCGGCAACGATTGCTGCTATTCGCACGGCTCGCAAGAGTACACCCATTCGCTCATCGAGCACTGGAACGGCTCCGTGTGGAGTATCGTCCCATTTCCAAAGGACGAGCCTGCGGACAGTTCGCTCCGCGCCGTCGCGGCGATCTCGAGCAACGATGCCTGGGCTGTCGGCAACGCGCCCTATCCGAATAATCAGGCAGTGATCGAACATTGGAACGGCAAGAAGTGGAGCGTGGTTTCGAGCCCGTATGTTTATAACAATGCCGAGCTGCTCTCGATCGTTGCGCTTTCACGGAACAACGTTTGGGCCGCAGGCGAAGGCAACTACGCCGCCCTTCTCGAGCATTGGAACGGCAAGGTCTGGAGCTTCGTTCCCGGTGTGACGTACGGAGGGCTTACCATTTTAAATTCGATCGCCGCGACCGGACCGAAAGACATCATGGCCGTAGGTGAATTTTTTCCTTCGACGAACCTAATAAGCTTTTTCGCCGAGCATTGGAACGGCTCGAAGTGGACGAACGCAACACCGTTCAGCTCTTTCTTTCAAAGCGATTTTGCCAGCGTTACCGCCGTCTCGGCGAACAACTACTGGACCGTTGGCTGGGAGGAGCCGAACCAGACGAATCAAGTTCCGCAGACGTTGGCCGAGCATTGGAACGGCTCGAAATTTACTCTCGTGCCGACTCCGAACAAAGACCCGAAGAGCGGCTATCTGCTCTACAACGTGCTCGCCGGTGTCGTAGCGCAATCGTCGAGCGATGTGTGGTCGGTCGGTACTTGGACCTATTATCCGGGCTCGGGCACGAGTCGTAGCCTCTTCGAACGTTGGAACGGAAAAGCGTGGCGAGTGGAGCCCGGACCGCCGTCGCTCGAATCGAGCAACAACGACACGTTTAACCAGCTGTTCGGCATTGCGAAGCTCCGCTCCGGCGTGCTATGGGCCGTCGGCAACCAAGCCGTTCCCAACTACGGCGATGAAACGCTTACGGTGAGCGCAACGCACAACTAAACGAACTGCTGGTGCCGCCCTCGTTGTTTCAGTTCTCAGCCCGCCTGACGGTCGCGGCGATGCATTGATAGCGCTGATCGAACTGCCGCACACAAGATCGAACCCGTCACCGCTATCACGTAAACTTTGTATTGCACCGGCTTCGAAGGCGCCGAGAGCGCCGCCCCCGCTGAGAACAAGTGCCTTCATGAGCTCCTCCTTGCGCGTATACTTTTTGTGCTGAGCGTTTGCCCAAAACCATACCAGCATACCTGTGTGCATTGATGCGGTGATCTTCGAGCTTTCAGACCGCAACGCCGACCAGGAACATCGCACACGGATAGCATCCTACCTCGGTTCGAGGCGCGCGGCAACTCTCGTTAGCCCGCCTGCGATCATTCTTGGTCTCGGCCGATCATTCGAGGGACTTCTCCGCGACGCGTATATAACTCGAACTCAATCGTAGTCGATTTGACAAAGCAATGTTCTATCAGCTTGCCGACGCGGAGATCGTAGCGCGATTGACCCCAAGCATGATGATCGCTCCATTCGGTGAGGATGACCACGGTCTTATTATCTACGCTCAATAGAATCTGACCAGTCAGGAATCCGTGCAAATCCTCCCGTTCTGCGGCCAAGACCTCCATCGCCTCGGTCAAAAGGTCAGGTGTATCTACAGCATCGATCGTGATTTTTATGACGCTGATAACGGGTTCGCCGGTGTTCGATGTACGAGAATCATGGATCGAGGTCATGTACGCTACCCAACCTTTTGATGGATTAGTCTCGCCCGTGGATTGTCTCGGTTTGTGAATCGTCCGGCGAACCCTACGCAGCTAATAGATCGTCGCGCTGCTAGGCAGTCTCCGAATAGCTAGAATGGAAAGTCGCCTCGCGTCAAGCCCACATTCGTTTTTAGATCGTTGACCGATTCGTCGAGCACGACCTGTGACCCCGAATACATGATTTGGCGGATCGGCCAATGCGTATCCCTTGAAAGATAAAGAATCTGCTCGCTAACGTCGTGGTTCGATGCCGGATCGGCGACCTTCAGGTCCAAGCGGTCGGTTTCGATGCCTTCGATTTTGCCGTCGTCGATCTGCGAGAGCTTTCCAGGGATAGTACCGTAATCATCGATGACGCCTGGTAACAGACCCTCGGGAATCGTGACCCCGCGCAGCGAGACGACCCTGGCGTCGTGCAGGCCGATCTTGAGGTGGATGCCGGAAAGAATGCCCCCAAGATGGCCCCTCACCTGATCACCGCCAACCCATACGCCTCCCGAGCCTTTGCCGTCGCCATCGAGGATCATCGTTTTGACGTCGTGGGGTTTCATGAACCAATACTGGTAGACGCGGTCCTGGGTCTGCGTTTCCCTTACTTCATGAACGTGCATAATGCACGTGAAGTCGTCGACGCCGGCAAACGTCCGGTCGAAGGCCGTGATAGCGGGCGCCTCGCTGGCTGCGCTTATTGCGACGCAACTTGCGCAGACGAGCGCACTGAACACGGACAACGAACGTTTCAATCTCAGGCCTTCCTAGAGATTTCGGACAATCCGGATTCGTACGCCGGTTGCAGCGGGGCGACCGATTTATCCTGATCGGTTAAAACGAAGAGTTGCTCAAACTTGACTAACTTTAGAATGCGCTTGATGTTGGCAGTCGCGCCGGTCAAGGTTATCGACTGCCCCTTGAAGCGGAGTCGCAGAGCCGCTAGTAGATGCAAGAACGTCGAGTCGATGAACGTGACCTTGGTTAGGTCTATGATCACCGGACCGTCTGCGTGCAAGGAACCGAAGAGGGCCGCGATTTGCTCCCTCTGGCTCAAATCGTATTCGCCCTCCAACTCGATGTGGCGAGGAAAATCGGTACGCAACTGGTGCATCTTCGCCCTCTACGAAACATAAGAGACAGGTACGCTCTCAATCATAACCCTGGCCGAGCGCCCGAGTCCTGAAACGGCCCTGGGAATGACTCTCCATACGAGGGCTCTCTTAGCGGCGCGGCGACCAGGGTGTATGATTCCCGAGTCCCCCTCGCGCGCGCGAGGGGGACTCGAAACGATAAACGCTACTGAGCTACGATTTGGCAATGAAGCGTGGGCGGACAGCCGCTTCGACGTCTCGCGTAAGCTGATCCGTGTGACTGAGCGACTTCCTACGTACGGAATGAGGATGAAGCCGAAATGGCGCGGAATTTGCTCCCATGGAGCATGGGAAAGTCGCGTCGCCATTGCCGGACTTCGGCACGCTCTTGCGCCAACACCGGCTGGATGCCCGACTGTCGCAGGCGCGCTTGCCGGACGGGCCGCCAGCAAACGGCGCTTAACTCTGTAGCACTTCTCGAGTCCACATGTCCTTCGCAAACCCGAATCTCTCGCGACATCGCAAATGGCGGTTACCGCCGTCGGTAGTAGCGCTGGACGGCCAATCGTATCTGTAGCAACCATTTGCCATGCGGATAGATGTTCGAGTAAAGCTATTGCAACGATGTTGCAAAACTGAAGCGGAAGACAGAAGGTCCAGATTTCCGACCGAGGGCAAGCATCGTGCGCAGGCGTATCCCCATACCGTGAAATCTGCTGCAATACTTCGTGCCGCTGCCTTCTGGGGCGTGGCGATTACGGTCTTGGGCGGCTGTGCCCCTTCGTTGAACCCCGCGCTGTCCTCGCGCGGCATGCAAATACCTTTCCTGCAGCCCGCTGTGCATGGATACGCGGTACTGTACTCGTTTGACGGCAAGCCCGACGGGCAGGACCCTTTGGCAATAGGCGTTGTTAGTGGATCGCTGTACGGCACGACCCTCCAAGGCGGCGATGCTGGCGACGGCACCGTCTTTCGCTCATCCTTGTCCGGGGCCACGAAGATCCTTTATAGCTTCCAAGGCGGGAATGACGGTTCGGAGCCGTCTAGCGGGCTAACTGAATTTAAGGGTTCGTTATATGGCGTGACCCACGTCGGCGGTGGTACGGGCTGTCGCTACAGTGCGGGGTGCGGCACGGTTTATGCAATAGAATCGTCGGGCAAAGAGCGCGTCGTCTATCGCTTTAAGCCGAACAACGTTGATGGGTGGTTTCCAGGGTCCTCACTCGTCCCAATAAATGGCGTGCTCTACGGGTCGACCACCTACGGCTACCAGAAAGCTTGTGGATACTACGGCTGCGGTAGGATCTTTTCTATAGATTCTACCGGCAGGGAACGCGTAATTTATGCTTTCAAGGGCGGGGCGGACGGCTGTTGGCCAGTTGGCCTGCTTGCGATCAAGGGAACGCTCTACGGAATCACGCAAGGGGGCGGCGCTCGGACCTCACAGTGCAACACAGCCGAAAACGGGACCGTCTTTGCCGTGACGACATCGGGCAAAGAGACGGTGCTGCATGGCTTCAGCAACACTCCCGATGGCTCGGCACCGAGCAGTCTCATAGCAGTTGACGGTGTTCTTTACGGTACGACGATTTACGGGGGCAGTCAAAGTTGTGAGGGCGGGAATCGGGAGTGTGGCGTCGTCTTTTCGGTGACCAGGTCGGGGCGCGAGAGGGTTTTGTACCGATTCAACGGCTATTCGGATGGCCGCGGCCCCAACAGCCTGAGGCCGTTTCATTTTGCGGGGAAATTCGCACGGCGGTATAACTGACGTGGCGTTTAGAGTATCATGCTGCGCGTTTGAGCGCAATCGGTTTCGGTACGAGTTCGT
>PMUK01000174.1 GCA_003166915.1 Candidatus Cybelea palsarum | reverse complement strand
TAGTAGAAGGCGCGCTGGCGCAACTTCCACTCGGCGTTGATGCGCTTCCACGTCCGGCCCGCGTCGTTTGACCGGAAAACCCCGCCATCGTGCGCCTGCACGATGGCGGAAACGATCCGCGGGTCGCTCGCCGCTACCGCGACGCCGATCTTTCCGAGCAGGCCGGTGGCAAACCCGCGGTTGGACGAAATCCTCATCCAGTGCCGGCCGCCGTCAAGCGTCTTGTAAAGCCCGCTTCCCGGTCCGCCGCTGCTCAGCTTCCACGGGAACCGCTGCGCTTGCCACATTGCCGCGTAGAGAACGTTGGGATTGCGGGAGTCCATTGCGAGGTCGATGCCGCCGGTGTCGTCGTTGACGAAAAGCACCTTGTTCCAGGTGTTTCCGCCGTCGGTCGTCTTGAAGACGCCGCGCTCCGAATTTGGCCGGAAGACGTGCCCCATGGAAGCCGCATATGCGATACGGGCGTTGTTCGGATCCACGGCAATTTTCGCGATCATGTGAGTATCGCGCAGACCGGCGTACGACCACGTCTTGCCCGCATCCGTCGTCTTGTATACGCCGTCACCGGTATCGAAGTCGCTTCGAATGTCGGCTTCGCCGGTTCCGGCGTAGATGACGTTCGAATTGGAAGGCGCTACCGCAAGCGCACCGATCGGATCCGCGATGCCGGGGATCTTACCGTCGGTAATGTTGGTCCAGGTTAGGCCATAGTCGGTGCTTTTCCAAACGCCGCCCTCAACGCCGCCCATGTAGAACAGGTCCCGATTACTCGCGACGCCCGCGACGGCGACGGATCGACCCCCGATGTACGGCCCGATACTGCGCCATTGCAGTTTGCCGATGAGCTGTTGCGAGGCGGATGCGGGAGTTGCGGCATTTGCGCCGATCGGCATGGACGCAGCCACAACGATGACGAGAATCCAAAGACGCTTCATGGTGGCGGATATCGCGTTCGGAGACACGGAAACCCTGCCGAGGGTGCTAGAGCGTCGACTCGACCCGACTTCCAGCGTCGAGGGTATAGCAGAATCGCCCGGCGGGATGACGCCAGAAAGTATTGACGTCCGTACCGGTGCGTTGGTCCGGCGGCGTCGGCAACTCGAACGTTGCGCACAGGTGGTAACGATTGTCGCCCAAGCGCTGGTATTCGTAGGGTTTGCCGCTGACCGGATCGTGGCGAGGCTGCGGTAGCGCGGCTGCTAGGGGCCCGGCACCGTGGTCTTCGTGCAGCTCGGCGGCCACGTCGCCAAGATCCAAGACGCGTTGGCGATCCAGCGCCTCCGCACGCGCGCGGTTCGGGGGCCCAATGGTGACGAAGGCCGCCACGACGATAGCGACGACGATAAGGATTGCGGCCACCGCAATGGCTCGCGAGACGGTCACGACGTCTGTTTCGGGGGATCGATCGTCAGCAAATAGTACGCGAAGATGCCGCCGCCGATAACCATAAGCCCCAGCGTGTCTAGGAAGAAGTGAATCGTCAGATCGCCGACGATCAGCTGTTGGACGGTGTACGCGGCGTCGATGAGGATCGGAATCGCCGTCAGCACGAGCGCGAGGTACGTAAGCCAACGGCGGACGGCCGAATAGTAAAGCTCCGGGCGGCGCACCAGCTCTCTCTGGATAAGCGAATGCACCACGACGAAGACGGGGAAACTTACGAGAATGAGTGCGACTTGCCAGGCGATATCTTCACGCAGATAGGACCCCGTACTGGAAAGCGGGTCGTGAAACCAGCGGTTCACCAGGCGGTCCCAAATTTGCCAAAGGGCCACCGTCCAAAATCCGAGTGCGATGAAGTTCAGCAAATACAGAAAGGCGTCGCGAGCGTTCTCGGTCGACTGTGCTCGGCGTGGAACGGGCACACCCAGAACGCCGGCATAATGTTCGGAGAGCGCGCGGTAGATGCGCCGTTCGGACCAGCCATTGTGCCGCAGCATTCCAACCAGCGATTCATCAAGGATCCCGCGTTCTTTGGCAGCGCGCAGAAACGTCGTCAGTTCGTCGTCAGGCATCGGGTTAGGGACTTGCATGGTTTTCACGACTTCCTACGGAGCTCCGGTGTAGCCTGGTTTGTACGGTGGGCCGATCCCGCCCGGTAAAATGACCGGCGGTCGCGGCGGTTGCGTGAAATCAAAGTCGTTTCGCAAGTCGCCGAGCTGCGGTGCGTTTTCGGCAACCTCCCCGCGCGGATCCGGGCGCCCGTCGGTCTTCGGATCCAGCCGCTGCCCTGCGAGAAAATCGTATTCGATGAACTTCACGTAGGCGTCGTGGCTGAGCGTTTGATGATCGATGTAACCCTTCCGAGCGTAGGCGCTGATCACGATGGCCGGGACGCGCGGGCCGTAGCCGAAGTAGTTGACGTTGGGCGGCGCGACGTGATCGAAAAAGCCTCCCCAATCGTCCCAGCTTAAGAATATGGCGGTGGAGTTCCAGTACGGGCTGCGCATTACCGCGTTGATGATTCCGGTGACGTAGGCCTGTCCCGCGCTCACCCGCCCCGGCGGATGCTCGCTGTAGCGGTTGCCCGGCGTTACCCAAGAGACCGCGGGCAACGTACCATCGCGGATGTCGCGGAAGAAGAGCGAGGTGTCTTTGATGTTTGAAAGCTGCCCGTCTTGCTTCACGTCGTCAAACGACGGGAGCGGATTCCAGATGCCGGGCGTTCGAGCAGTCTGCGGCTGGAGGTTGCAGCTGCTCTGATCGTTCTCACAGTCCGGCTCGAGCCCGTCCATCACGTAGTAGGCCCATGAGACGTCGTTTGCGTGCAGCAGATACGTTAAGTCGGTCCAAGGATAGTCGGGACGGCCGGCGGCCTGCGGCTCGTCCTTGGTGAAAAGATCGCGCGGAAAATCAGCTTCCTTAAAGTACGCGCGCTCCGGCTTGCAGGTTGTCGGATCGCCGATCGTGGCGCAGTCTGCCGCCCACTCCGAAACCATGTAGAGGTGCGTCGGCAAACTCCACGATCGCACCGGCTCGAACATGTGGTCTTGCAAAACGAAGTTGCGCGCATATGCCCAGTAGTTCGGAAGTTCTTGTGCGGTGTGATAGCCCATTACGGTCGTTTCGTGGCCTTTGACGACGCACGTGGGAATATCGGTCGGGCAGCCGCCGGTTCTCTGCGCTCCCTGCATGACCTCGACGAAGCCATCCATTTTCCCGCCGTCAATATCGAGATCGGCCGCCTTCGCGCCATGCGGGCCGCCGGTATCCTCATCGTTCGCGTCGTGGTAGGGCCGCACACACGTCTTGGTTTGTTCGTCGGGAACGCAGACTTGCGCTATTCCGTCACGCATTGGAATGCCGTCGACGCCTGGGAACGTCCCGAAGTAACTATCGAAGGAGCGATTCTCCTGCATGATGATGATGACGTGCCGTATCTTGTGAATTCCATCTATGGACGGCACGGCGCCGGCAGATCCGGACACGAGGATCAGCATGACGAGAGACGATATCGCGCAACGAAGCATTAGTTCACCTCGAGATTCGTTGCGCTCCCTATCAAACTTGCAAGGCCGCGGTAAACAAGATAGGCTGACCCAATAATGATGGCGATCCTTGGTGCCGGCGGCTCGATCGGGAATGAGCTTGCCGCAATTCTCGCTGAAAAGAACGTACCGTTCCGTTTGGTGGGGCGTAATCCCCGGCCGGTCGCCAGGGCGGAAGTGTTCGCGGCTGACCTCTCCGATCGCCAGCAGACCATTGAGGCTGTGTCGGGCGCCACCGTGGTGTGTCTCCTCGTGGGGCTCAAGTACGATCTCACCGTCTGGCGGGAACTCTGGCCGCGGATTATGGCAAACACGATCGAGGCCTGCAATCGAGCACAAGCGAGCCTGATCTTCTTCGATAACGTCTACATGTATGGAACGGTGGACGGCCCGATGACGGAGCAAACGCCTTACGCGCCTTGTAGCAAGAAGGGCGCCATCCGGGCGGAGATCGCAACGACGCTCATGGAACAAGTCAAAGAGGGCAACCTCGTGGCGATGATCGCTCGTTCGGCGGACTTCTACGGGTCTCGCACGACCAATGGCCTGCCCAACGCCCTCGTCTTCGAGCCGTTCGCGAAAGGAGCTACGGCCTCGTGCCTTGTGAACGCCATGGTGCCGCACTCGCTGACTTTTACTCGCGATGCGGCGCGTGGCGTGGCAATGCTTGCGGAGCGCGAAACGGCGTGGAACCAAGTGTGGCATCTGCCGACGACGCCCGCGCCGCCGACGGGCAAGGAGTTCATCGAGATGGCTGCTGCGGATTTCGGCGTCTTGCCGAAGTATCGCGTATTGAGTAAGCCGTTGCTCCGCGTAGCGGGATTGTTCGACCCGCGCATTCGCGAGGGGTACGAGATGCTCTATCAGAGCGATCGACCTTATCTCTTCGACTCGAGCAAATTCTTCGCGGAGTTTGGCTTCGCGGGGACACCCTATTCCGAGGGCATCCGGATCGCGGCAGCCTCATATCCTACCGGTGCTGAGCGGAAACGTTAACACATTATCGCGATAGACCCGCGCTATTTAGCGAGGAATTCGCAGCGTTAGGGGCTTCCGAGAGAGCGCTCTAGGTGCTAAGATGGATCAACCGTACTCTTCCTTTGCGCTGCATTTCTGCTTAGATGCTGCGGCGCTGCTCTTTTGAAAAGTGAGACCTCTTTATGAGTTTTCCGTTTACCTTTGTGTGCGCGCGGGCCTCGATCGTAGCACTCTCGATCGCGCTGCTGGCCGGCTGCGCCGGCGCCGGCGGAGGCCGCTCAGGCAGCTTCGGCGCCGTACCTGCGATGTCCACACCAACGAACTTCTTGCAGTTCGGCTCGGGCGCGCCGGTGCTACAAACGCTCGACGTTCCGCTCAGCCAGTTTCCGAAAGCGGTCGGAACCCTTCTTACGGGCATCCGTGGCAACCTGATCACGGGCTTCATCGATCAAGCGAAGGGGTCGAACCTGGGCGTCGTCTACGATCGAAAAACGGGCATCTGGACGCCGATTAAGTACCCGGGCTCGTCGAACACCAGCGTGTACGGCCCGGCCATCACGCAGACGGGCTATCGGCTCGTCGGAAGCTATTCGAAAAAAGGTCAGACGAACGCCGGCGGGTTCGTCTACGACTCGACGACCAAGAAGTATCTCACCGTCGACGCCCCGGTAAAACTGTGTTCGCCCAAATCGTGCAACTACACGATCGTTCACAGCAACTACGGCGATGCGACCTATAAAGCTGTAGGAAATTACGATGCCATAAAATCCAGCCCCTTGCTGACCCCATCGGATACGTATCCGGTTTCGGGACATGCATTCATCTACGATTCGGCCACCGCGAAGTTCTCCACGCTCGAATTTCCCGACTCAATCAGCTCGACGGCGTACGGCATTTGGATGGACGGCAATGCGGTCGCGATTGCCGGCGGCTACACCGATAAGACAGGCACGCACGCGTACGTGCGTAACCTCGCCGGGACCAAAATGCTCGTCTACACCTGGCCGAAGTCGATCCTTACCCACTTCGAAGGGATCACCGGAGCGGGCGGAGCCGGCAACTACAACGTGATCGGCGACTACTTCGATCTCAAGAACAAAACCCTCGAGTATGGCTTCTTCCTACCGATTCGGAACTGGACCGCCGGTACCGCCACCGTTATTGGCCCCGTCAGCGCCAACTCGGTCTACGGAAGCACCGTAATCGGCGTCTACGTCGGCGCCGGCCTAACCAACGGCTATATCACGACGATTCGGTAGGACGCGCGAGCCTTCGCTCCGCCGCGACGATGGAACCGAGCGCCATTGGTCGAAATTCGGTGGCTCCTCGGTCCGTCGCCGCTTAGGTGGAGGGTTATGTAGATGAGAATCTCAGTTTTCACGGGCTTTACGCTTGGCGTTTCTGCGAGTGCGGCCATGCTTGGGGGCTGCTCGCTTGGCTCGCCCGGTTCGTTGCCCTACATGCAGAACGGCAGCGCACTGCGTGCGCTGAACGCAACGGGCGCCGGCAAGATCACGCATGTCGTCTACATCGTTCAAGAGAACCGCAGTTTCAACAACCTGTTCTACGGCTACCCGGGCGCATATACCGTCACGGAAGGCAAAGACTCGACTGGGCAAACGATCAAGCTCAAGCCGTCGAAGCTCGGCACGTTTTACGATATCGATCACTCCGTGGCGGCGATGATCTCGGCGTGCAACGGTACGGGCAAGCTGCCGGGCACGGATTGCCGGATGAACGGATTCGACCAAGAGTGGTCCGACGGCGGTTTTAAATATCCGCAATACGTGTACGTGCCGCACGATCAGTCGAAACCGTACTTCGACATGGCGCACGAAGGCGCGCTTGCCGACCATATGTTCCAATCACAGCTCGACGAGAGCTTCGTCGCGCATCAATACATCATCGCCGCGCAGGCAGGCTGGAGCGCCGACTTGCCCAACAGCTTCTACTGGGGCTGCGAGGATCACGAGGCAGCCCAAGTCGCAATGATCACCACGCAGCGCGTCGTCACCGGCTATCAGAAGGCGTGCTTCGACTATCAAACCCTTGGCGACGAGCTCGACAAGTCGAACCTCTCGTGGCGTTTCTATGCCAGCAAGTATGGCGCGGGCAGCGGCAACGGTGCAACCTGGTCGGGGTATCAGGCCGTCGAACACATCTACAACGGGCCCGACTGGAAGAAAGACGTCATCTCTCCAAACTGGAAGTTTATCACCGACGTCCGCAAGGGACAACTCGCGAACTTTACGTGGATCACGCCCGTCTGCGACGACTCGGACCACACCAACTGCCCGGATGACTACGGACCGTCGTGGGTCTCTGCGCTCGTCAATACCGTCGGCGAGAGCAAGTTCTGGAACTCGACGGCGATCTTCATCCAGTGGGACGACTGGGGCGGCCTCTACGATCCCGTGCCGCCGCCGTACGAGGATCGCGACAGCTTAGGGATGCGAGTTCCGCTGCTGATGCTCTCGCCGTACGTCAGGCACAACTTTGTTTGCCACCACCAGTACGAGACGGCCAGCGTGATCAAATTCGCCGAAGATCTGTACGGTCTCGGACACCTCGCGACACCGGCCGATAAACGTGCGGCGTCACCCGCGCACGAATGCTTCGATTTCTCGCAGAACCCAGCCAAGTTCGTTCCGATCAAGGCGCCCTTGCCGCCGAAGTTCTTCATGCACCAGTACGCCGACGATTATCTCATTCCCGATAGTGAATAACCGAGGAGCCTCCGTTATTTCGGCGGTACGCTGACCGTCATTCCCATAGGATTGTGGAAGCCCGAGAACACGTCGAGCTGCTTGCGGCCGGCGGGATAATCGTACAACCCAATCCGTCGAACGGTGTACGCGCGTCGGCTCGCGACAACATTATCGCCCTGAATCCAAAATCGTGCCGGAATCGCGAGGCTCTGCAAGCGCACTCTCTGGACGACCCTTCCGCGGTTGCCGGAGACCTGCACGCGATAAAGCGCCGGTCCTTCGGACACGTCGCCAACGCCAACGACGACGTACTTCCCGTCCCATTGCACGCTCCCGGGATTGATGGCCGGTTTGTTCAGCTGAATGAGCGCAAAACTGTTACTGCCCTTTGCCAGCTCCCGAAAGACGAAGTCGCCGCTGTTCACTATGCCGTCGGCGAAGATATTGCCGCGGTTGTCGTACGTGCCGGCAACCGGTTCAAAGTTCGTGCGGTAAACGATCGGCTTGCCCTGTCGCGCGCCCGGAAAAACGTCGACCTCACCCGCCGAACCGGCGAAGGAGGCCCACGTTGCTAGATTGCCCGTCGTCGGATCGATCGCGCAGCCCCACGCGCCTTTGGGCACGCGGAGCGTTTCAATCGGCTTCCGCCCGCCGTGCACGAACTTATAAAGGTAAAACTTGTGAATCTGGTCATCATACGCCGACACCCAGACGTTACCCGACGCGTCGGAGCATATGCCGGTCGGCCCGCCGATGTTCGTGATCGTTGCAACGCGCGTTCCTTGCGGAAGCGTGAGAATACTTACGCCCTTCGAGGCGCCTTCGTTCGCGACGTATAACAGATCGCCGCTCGTTGCTTTCACTGCCGCCCCGCCGTCAAGCCCGTCGCCTCAAAACTCGCCGAGCTTGATGCATATCGGCAGCAGGTGCACGATCCTGTGGGGCTGTCCGATGAAACGCCCTTCACGCTCTACGGTCGCCACGCTCGGCACGTTTCCGACACGCCCCGCGTACGCGTCTCAGGAGTTGAAGCGTACGACCCAGCGCAGCGCGATTTACTAGCGGACGGTCTTGAACGCCTCGCGGGGCAGCCCTCCTGGCTGCTAGAGCCCGACGAAGCCACTTGGGCCTCCCTAAGACCTGAAATTGATGACCTCGGGCTGATACATGCTGCGCTGGAGCCGATGGAAGCCGCTCGGCGTTCAGCGATTGAAATCGGTAAAGTTACTGCAGCAGCCGCAGACATAATTGGACCCGCGGCTAGACTAGACAACGAAGGACTTGATCTAGTCGAAAGATTGCTGGATCTCGTTTCAGAATCTCCCACTATCCCGCCACACTGGCTCGATGCCGACCCTCAGCCCATAGCAGCCGCATTGACATGTTACGAGAAGGAGCGGTCGGCCTATAAATCCGATCGCCTATCATTGCTTACTCGGTACAAAGAGGACGTGTTCGACGCGGACTTGGTCGATCTAACCGAGCGATTCTTAAATGAATACGACCGCTTCTGGAAGCGTTGGTTTAACAAGTTATACGCCGCTGACGTGAACAACGTGCTACAGCAGCGCCTGGATGATCATTGAAGTTGCCCGGCTTTCGT
>PMUK01000011.1 GCA_003166915.1 Candidatus Cybelea palsarum | reverse complement strand
CGCAAAATGAAACGGCCTCCGTACATCGCGTAAAGAACCGTACCGGAAGGAAACATTTTGGCGGCACTGTTCGCCAGACCGGCGGCCGTCAATTGGCGCTCAGTCTCAGAAATAGTCTTTCCGTGTTTCGTCATGTCAGCAATAGAGACCCAAGGAATATCGCCATCATAGTAGTGCGGAATAGCCGATGGCGGGGTGCCACCGCTGCTCATTTGCGCCAGGTCTCCTAAGCGACTCACCGCCCATGGCTCGCTGAACCCTTGCAGGCGTTTCTTACCGGTGAGCAATTCCTGCATGGCGCCTTGTTTCAAGTCGCGCTTCTTGGCAAGCAGCTGCCCAAGAGACTCAATGAAGGAGTCCGCATCACCCAGTGCCTCGGCGATCGCCTCCTGTTCGGCCTTAGATCGTGGACGCGGAAACCTGAACTTGGCCACCTGACGCTGTGAAAGTGTCGGTAGGGCACCGCCGACAACTGCGGCTGAAAGCTGGCTTTGGATGACTTTGAAACACATTGAATAGGCAAGGAATGGCTTAGATATCGTAACGTTCTTCAATACAACGATCTGGGGATTCACCGTCGCTCGTTCAGGCAAATGCTGAACTATTGCTACCTTCCCGACGGTAGAGCCAGTTTTTACAAGAATGATGTCACCGTCTTCAATCTTTATTTCCGGCGACTCTTCCCACTTCTTCCATGAAATGTACGTGCATTTTGAAAAATCCGTCTTGTCATCCTGAATGTTGGAAGGACTGATCGAGATTGCCCCATCACCTTCTCTGACGATGTCATCAACTGTGTAACCTCGGAATCCTATTCGACCAAATATCTGGCAAATGTCCCCTAGTTCGCTGACGACCCAATGCTCGGGAACGGAGCCTAGCTCGGTTTGAGTTTGCACGATGCGGGGCTTTACTTCCACGAAAACCCCATGCGTTCTAGGTGTCCAGTAACTCTGGCTTCCAGCTTCAGCACGTGGTCTTGTATCTGTGGAAGCGTGGTTTCGTAACGCTCGGCAAGTTGTTTAACACGCTGGGTGAGCTGCTGGCTCACGCGATCCATCTCGCCATGAATGGCACCGTCAAGCGCGCCGAGCCATTTGTCGTCGACTACTAGGGCCTTAATCTCGGCGTTGGTGAGCTTCGGATAGTGAGAGTAAGTCTTGGCGTCTAGCGCAGCTTCGCGGTCCTTAAGGCGCCTCTTGAGGTCAGTCGCGTCAGCATTCAGCCTGAGCCACGCAGTCAAGACGGCGGCGTCTTCTTTGGCTTCCTTGTCGCGCTTGATCTCGTTGAGGCGAGCCGCGATGCTGGCTTTGTTTATGTCGAGCCCTGCAAGAGCTCCATCGTCGCCACTGTGTTCGACCTCCAGCTCGGCGAGTTGGGCGGTGGTGCTTTCCAGCTCAGCGGCGAGTTCGTCGATTGCGGCCTGCTCCTTAGGATAGTAGCATGCAACAATTAGGGTCTTAGGGATCAAATCACAAATCCAGCCTTTATCCTTATGCTTCCCTCTCTTGTCAGTCACTATGATGCGAGTGGTCTCTGCCTTCCAGCCGTCGGCAGCAATCATGTAGCAATCGTCCTGCATGATCTCGACCCAATAATCCATCAGGTGCTGATAGATGTCATAGGCGTCGATAAGTGGTTTCTCAGCGTAGTGGGCCAGTAGGGACTCAGCCAGCTTGGAAATGAGTTCTTTGGGATGAAACTCAGGCTGCAATGCCTTCAACTGGGCCGCACTCTGCTCGCGCCAAACGGCAAAGTGAGCATTCATGCCGCTGATGAAATCTGCAAATTCCGGGTGCTCATAAATCGCCGATTTAATGGCTGACTGCTCGACAGCAAGATCGAAGTAGCCGGGACGGCGAGGCTTGAAGAGTGTTTGCCGCAACTGTGGGCAGACGGTCCAGTATTTTGACAAAGCATCGACATCGGCCGCGGGGATACCGCCTTGTAGGTGGCCGGCAATGTCCTGCAGATCCTCAGGTATCTGGCTGTCTATATAACGCGGAAGGTTAAGGTTGAATTCATTCTTTTCAATCTCGGCGACGCTGATCATGCGAGCATATCGTGGGACATCGACCTGCCGCGTGAAAACGTCCACGATTTTATGGAGGTCCTGGGCACGCAGACGATTTTTAGGGCCGTCCTTCATGAAGCCCGAGCTTGCATCGATCATAAAAATGCCCTTACGTACGTTGGCGCCTTCCTTATCAATGACGACGATGCAAGCCGGAATGCCGGTCCCATAAAAAAGATTTGGGGGTAATCCAATGACGCCCCTAATGTACCCCTTTCGCACAAGATTGCGTCGAATGTCGGCCTCGGCACCGCCACGGAATAGAACGCCATGCGGCAGGATGCACGCGCCTTTGCCGGTGCTCTTGAGCGATCGCACGATGTGCAGAAGGTAGGCGTAGTCACCCTGTTTGGCGGGTGGTGTGCCAAAGGGCTGGAAGCGTTCATGCCTATCGTTCAAGGGATCGAGGCCGGTACTCCAGCGCTTGTCGGAAAACGGTGGATTGGCGACAACGTAGTCGAAGCTCTTGAGCGACGCGCCGTCTTTGAACTTGGGATCGGTCAACGTGTTGCCCTGCATAATGAGCGCGGTCGGGTTGTTATGCAGAATCATGTTCATGCGGGCTAACCCACTTGTGGCGGCATCCTTTTCCTGTCCATAGATGGTAACGGGGGTGCCGGCTTCATCGGCTACCTTGAGAAGCAGTGAGCCAGAACCGCAGGTAGGGTCGTATACTGTAGTAGCTGCACTCGTTTTCGCAGCACGGATACCGCTGATCTGAGCGATAATGCGACTGACCTCCGCAGGGGTGTAGAACTGGCCTTTACTCTTGCCGCTTTCTGTGGCGAAGTGCCTCATTAGGTATTCGTAGGCATCACCGAGGATGTCGTCACCTTCGGCGCGGTTTTTTGAGAAATCGAGCCTCTTGTCTTCAAAGATCGCGATCAGATCGCTTAGCCGATCCACCATCTCTTTGCCGCTTCCGAGCTTAGTGGCATCGTTGAAGTCCGGCATATCGGACAGCCTGTTAGCGTTGGCTAGCGGTGCGATTATCTTCTTGTTGATCTGATCGCCGATGTCACTCCTGTTCTTGAGCGCGACCATATCTTTGAAACTCGCTCCGTTCGGAATGATAATGGGAGCGTACGGTTGTCCGGCATACTTATCACTAACGTATTTGACGAACAGCAGCACGAGTACGTAGTCTTTGTACTGACTCGCATCCATGCCGCCGCGTAGTGCATCGCAGCTGGACCAAAGGGAAGAGTATAGCTCTGATTTCTTGAGGGCCATATTGGTCCGCCGATTTCCTCACGCGTGCTCGGAAGCTCTGCCTCTGGGAGTGGGATCCTTAGGGGCGCAGATCCCGTGCTCGCGTTGATCTTGACCGCTCTGTAACCCGAAAGCCCTGAATCCCCGTCACCATCCGGCTAGGATGGCCTCTCTTTGGCGATTCGTGGCCTTCCTGGACCGTCCAAGACCTCTGGTTGGCCCAAACCCCTACTTCCCGGCGGTTTAGAGCGGCCTCCGTTTTGCTGGCGGGCTCGCTAAGGACAGTCGCGCCGGGAAGGGGGTCACGTTCAATGCTCGCTGTGGCATGCTAGCATTACTTCGAACTCATGCTGGAGGCCCGGACTGCTGTTGACAAGGAAACTATGGCGGCGGAGTTGGTGCCAGCTGGGTTAAGGGTAAGATAACTGTTGGGCCGCGCTGACGCCCGTGCTATTGCGGCATAATTGCTTTGCCGTAAAGTAGGAAGAGATACAAGAAGGCGATAGAAAGTGTCAGGGTTGCCAATCCAACCACGGAAGTTGTGATGGAAATCCCCTTTGAAACGGACAACTCCAGGTTCGTCTCAAAGTTCGTCTGAAGTGCAGTTTCGGCCGGCGTCAAGCCTGATGCAGCGAGCCCAGTATACTGGTCCTCAAGCCTGTTAACTAATTCCTCTAGCTCGCAAAATGTGGGCGTAGCGTTTTTCTCCGTTGATTTTGCACTTAGCTTTCTCTTCAGGTCGGCAATGGTTTCTTTCACCTTGAGCGAGCGCTGAGTCGATTGTGTCTCGATGTGTTTCAGCAAACTGCTTTGTGAATTCTTCCAGAATGTGAATTGGATAAACGACTGATAGATGCCCAACGCGACAACTCCGATTACGATCACGAGAACGATAAATGAATAAAATGTATTGAGAAAAAACGGTGCAATATATACCATCGAAGTTAGCGTATTGCCCGAATGCAGCGCGGCGGCTTCCATCACAAATTGATAGATAAAGATGATCGGAATCGTGGCAAGGCCAGTTGACAACCTCCCCCTCCACCTGGCTGGGAAAGCGTCCTTGACATTAGAGCTAATTAGAAGCAACGCGACGATTGTAGCGCACAATAAGATGAAGATCACCAAGTCTAGCATAGAAGCCGTAACCTCATATGGGCATTGCGGAGCATAAAACCAGTCAGGGTAAGAGCAGCGCGCGTCAGTCGGCATCGTCCGCGCATAGTGGCGGCGAAGTAGAACCGTTGCGGCGGGCGGTGTGCCCGATGTTACGAACTGCGTGAGCGGCGTGCTGGGAGGCGTTGCCGTTATCAGCCGCTCTAGCGGTGGCGGGGTAAGCGGTCGCGAGGTGAGCGGTGGGAGGGTGATCGTTAGCGTTTTCGTTGTAGGCGCGGATGGGTTCGAGGTTCCCTGACCGGACGGAAGTGACGCA
>PMUK01000167.1 GCA_003166915.1 Candidatus Cybelea palsarum | reverse complement strand
CGACTGTGGCTTGCGGAACGGTAAATGGTTTCGGGCTTGACGATCCATTTGAAACGGAGGCAGAACCGTCCGACCGCACCTCGATTCGATATCCCAGCGTATTGGTCGAGCCGGAATCGACGATGACGGCGCTATCGAGTGGCACGGCACCTATGAGAAAGACGGCGGCGTAGGCCGTGAAAATTAGTGATATAACTCGATCGACTTTTCGCTTCACTAGAACCTCCAACCATCTGACTGACGAGAACGCGGTTACCTTGCTTTCGCACGACGCGCGGCGATGCCTCGTTCGCACGCCCCTTGACAAGGATTTGGTGATCGCAAGCAACGGTGCGGCGATCCTTGAGAGCACCTTCGTCGCGCGCCGGCGCGTCACCGAGAGAAAACCGGGCGACGCTCTGCTCGTTGAAGCGAGCGCGCAAGTCCGAGCATATTTCGCGCGCCGCCTGCGCCGTTTCGATTTGCCCTTCTTTCTCGAAGGGACGCCGCTCCAGATGGCAGCCTGGCGCGCAGTCGCATCGCTTTGCTTTGGGGAGTTCATTTCGTATGCCGACGTTGCGCGCGCGATCGGCCGTCCCGGAGCGCATCGCGGCGTTGCCGCCGCCATGGGCGCAACACCGCTCGCGCTTTTCATTCCGGCTCACCGCGTGATCGGCTCGGACGGGCGTATCAAGGGAGCGGATCCAAAATCGGTGCGCGCCCGCCTCGCCGCTTTCGAGCACGCTCACCGAGTCAAGACATCCCCATAGTGCGCATTCTCGAGCGTCTCCCCTAAGAAGGCTGCTTGATAGGCAAGGATATCTCGGACGAAGGGAAACTGCGGATGGCGACGCTCCGGCGTCGTCCGATAACGATCGCCGTCGCGCTGCAAGATCTTCCAGTTCACCATCAACGGTAGTGCGGCCCTAACCCTGCGGCGAACGTGGCGCCGTAGCTCTGGATCGACGAAAATCCGTGGCGGCAGAGTCGCGATGCGCTCTTCGACTGCAGCGAAAGCTTCGTCCACCGTGAAAGCTTCGTCGCGATTGTGTAGCCACGCACCGAGGAGCTGACTTGTTACGACCGGCCGAATTGCTGCCAACGTAGGAAGCATCGGCGCACCGTCGAGGCGCACCACGCGATAAAGCATCGAGAGACGCCGCGAAACGAATGGGTCGTAGCTGACACCGATCAGATAGATCGTTGCAAGCGGCGCCAACCGATTGACGGCACCGCGCATCGGCCGGAGGCGCCCGTCGTACGAGTAGTGTCCCTCGGGGTTGAGATAGAACGTGCCGCCGCGGCGAACGACATCTTCCAGGAGCGCCAGATCCTTTTCGAGGTTGTCTCGGGTTTCGTCGAGGATTTCGCGCCGATAGGGTTCGCGCACCGTTGAGACTTTTACGACGGCGCGCGCACGGTCAAAAAACTCGCTGCGCCAAAGATCGCCACTCTTCGTTTCGGGGGGAAACCGGGAGGCCACGGAATCGTCGAAGATCTCGCCGATCAAGAGTGGGCCATGCCGACGATGGACGGCCCACGCGAAGGCGGCCAGCGCTCGCGCACCCAGCTCGTTTTCGAGCGGTAGCAGCCCGAGAGTCATAAAGAGCGGCCCGGCGTTGACTGCACGTAGGGCGAACCTCAGCCATGGGAGCCGGTCTGCAAAAAAGCCCGGCTCGTACATACGGCGCGAGCTCGCCGTAAATATCGGATGCCGCCAAGAACCGCTCTGCACCGTCGTCGACGAGACGATCGCGGGCGATTCGAAATCGTGCTGATGGTAGGCCACGATCAGAGTCGGACCGCGTCGGCGGGGAAGCCTTCCCCAGCTGCGCACGCGATAGGCGAGGTGATCCCACACGTAGTTCGACGTAATGGCCGCGAATCGCAGCGGCCAGCCCCATAGCGATGAAAGCGGCCGGCGCCCAACGCGCAACACCGATAGCGCCGCGAGTGCAAAGCTGAAACCAGAGAGTCCGAAGACCGCTTGGTAGCCGGCGCGAGTTCCGCCGAAGAGACCGATCAGCCAGCCTCCGACCAACGGAGCGGCGATGTTGGGTAGGCTCGTCGCGATTCCCCAAAGGCCAAGATCGCGCCCGACGTCGCGCATCTTCGGGATTGCGTCCATCGCAAGAGCCCAGCCGCTCGACATCACGCCGCCGAACCCGATGCCGAATAGCAGTGCGAACGGGAGCATCCACGCCAGAACCGGCGCGAGCGCAAATCCAATCGTCGCCGCGGACATCAGCGCAATCGCCAACGCGGTAATGATCTTGCGGGGAACGCGATCGGAGAGCAAACCAAGATAGAGGCTAGAGATGACGGCGCCCACGATGGTGCAGAACGCATACAAAGCCGTTCCGGCCGAAGGGTTGCCGATCTTTTGGACGTCGCGGAAGAAAAAGAGCACGAACGTTTGCAGCATCGTCAATCCGAAAAAGACCAGCACGCGAGCGACAAATACGATGATGAAATCGTGCCAATCGCGAACGCGAGCGTGCTCCTCTCCATCGTACGTTCCTTCGCCGATTCCCAACAGGGAGAACCCTCCCACGGCCATGACGATGGCGGTGGCCATAAAACTTAACGAAGGATCGGGCATCGAGCCGGCAATGGCGAAGCCGAGCACGCTGCCGACCAGAGTGCTGGCCCCGCGCACGCCCGATACGACACCCCAGTTCCGTCGCGGCACCGATTCGGGGAGCAGCACCTGGTAGGCGCTCAGCGCGACGTTCGCTCCGAGCGTCGCGATAATCAGCAGAATAGCGAACCATGCCAGCGTATGCGCGTACGAGAGCGCGGCCAATGCGCCAACGTCGATGGCAACGCCTGCACCGACGAAGGCGCGGCGCGAACCGCCTCGGCGCCTTAACACATCGGAGAACCAGCCGGCGAAGAGCGGCACGACCGCGGTCGCGAGGGCAACGGTACTGGCGAGCACCGCGAGCACGAAGACGTGATTTTCCGGCGCCAGCCGGATCGTCGTGGCCGGTACCGCGATCGCCATCAACGCGGTATCTTGAACGGTCAGCGGGATCCAGAGCGCGTTAAGCATCACCCAGCCGCCGATTTCGCGCAGATTGGTCCTCGTGATGCGGTTAATCAGGTGTTCCTTAAGCGCTTTACTGTTTGACGGCGTCGATCAGTACGATTCCGCGACCGCCAAAATTCTGCAGCTCATTGAGGGCGGCGACGGCCGCACCGACCGGCGTATCCGGATTGGTGACGTCGTCGAGCGTAAGACCGGTTTGCCTCTTGATTTGCGCATCGATCGGATCGCGAAAAATTTTCGGCGCGTATTTGAGCCGGCCGATTAACTGGAGCATCGACCCGGCTTTATCGTTGAGCACTTGGGGATCGACCACCATGACGACCACGCCGTGACGTTTGCCGGTTTCCACGTTCGTGAAGGCTTGAAAATCCAAGCCGAGTTGGCGCGTGTGCGTGCGCACCGAGTCGATACCGTTTCCCGTAACGGCGACCGCGTAGCCCGCCGGCGGATGCGCGCTCAGATCTCCGAGCCACGCCTCGAGGGCGGGCATGAACGCTTGGGTTCCCGCAACGACGTCGTGTCCGTCGTAGGTGCCGGCTCCTTGTGCGAAGACGGCATGATCGGCGAGCCCCGGCGCTGCCGTGATCGTGCGATGCCATTGGTGCGCCGAAAGCATACTAGCACCGTCGAACAGCGGGAACGCAATCGGGTCGCCGGAAGGGGCCCCTGCCGAGCCATGAGTGCCGCCCGAGCACGCGGTCAGCACGGCCGCGAGCACGGCGAAACACGAACGCTTCATCGAGGCAGACGATTCGAGGAGAAGCTCGCCGCCCCCCGTAAGCCCTCAAAGCGTGCCGCTATCATACGGATCCTATCTTAAAGTTGACGAGCTCCTCGCCTTGCAGCAGCCGCTCTCGCGTCCTGCGCATCACGACGAGATGCTCTTCATAATCATCCATCAGGTTTACGAGCTGTGGTTCAAACAGATCTTGCACGAGTTAGACGCCGCCATGCTCGCGCTCGACCGCGACGACTTGCCCTCGGTCGCCAAGCAGTTTCGCCGCATTCACACGATCCAGCGGCTGCTCGTACAGCAAATCGACATTTTGGAGACAATGGCGCCACAGGAGTTCAATCAGTTTCGAGACCATCTCCATCCGGCCAGCGGCTTTCAATCGGTGCAGTTCCGCGAGCTCGAGTTCGCTTGCGGTGTCCGCCGCACGGAGGTCCTAAAGTGGATTGATCTCGACGACGCGCAGCGCGCCCGCCTCGAGCGCCGCGCCGATTCGCCATCGCTGTACGATCGCGTCAAAGCGCTGCTTGCGCGCCGCGGTTTCGCAGTCGCGACCTCGCCGGAGCTGGTCGAAAGCTTCCGGCAAATCTATTCGAACGAAGCGGCGCATTACGATCTGTATCGCTTGCTCGAGGACCTGATCGAATTCGACGAGCGGTTCTTGCTCTGGCGCTGCCGTCACGTGCTCATGGTGGAGCGCATGATCGGCCAGCGGCCCGGAACCGGCGGCTCGCTGGGCGCACAATATCTCCAGAGCACGTTACAGCATCGCTTTTTCCCCGAACTCTGGGAAGTGCGTACCTGTCTGGGCGAGGGAAGCTACGGATGAAGCAGTGGCGCGAGCAGTTTCCAATTCTCGCAGACTCCACCTATCTCGTCAGTCATTCGATGGGAGCGGCGCCGCTTGGGGCCAGAGAGTCGCTCCAAGCATATTGGGACGAGTGGGCGAGCGACGGTCCGGAGGCTTGGGAGCGTTGGCTGCCCCGCATCGGCGAAATCGCCGACGGCATCGGCGCAATCATCGGTGCGCCGCCGGGCTCCGTCTTCCTCGGGCCAAACGTTTCGGTGCTGCAAGCCGCAATCGGAAGCTGCATCGACTTTAGCGGCGATCGCAACGAAGTCGTCTACGAGTCGTTGCAGTTCCCTTCGCTCACCTACGTTTGGCGCGAATGGGAGCGTTATGGGGCGGTCAACCGCATCGTCGACTCCGACGACGGCCGCACGATTCCAACGCAAAGAATCGTCGAAACGATCACGGAAAAGACGGCGCTAGCCGTACTCTCGCACGCCTACTACGTCTCCGGGGCACTCGCCGACGTTCGGGCGATTCAGAAGCACTGCCGGCAAGTCGGCGCGCTGCTTTGCGTGGACGCCTACCAGACGACGGGGATCCTTCCATACGACGTGACGCAATGGGATTTAGACATTGTAACGGGGGGATCGCACAAGTGGCTCTGCGGAGGGCCGGGCTGCGGATGGATTTACGTCAAACCTTCGTTAGCGCGCGAGCTGCGTCCGGCCGTTACCGGATGGATGGCGCACGAGCGTCCGTTCTCGTTTGAACCGTCGCCCATCGTCTACGCCGAATCAATGTACCGCTTCGGCCATGGAACGCCCACGATCCCGGGATACGTCGCCGCGGCGCCCGGCCATGAAATTATTCGCACGATCGGCGTACCGCAGATTCGCGAGCACAACATTCGCCTAACCGAGAGGATCATTGCGATGTCGCTCGAGCGAGGACTTGTCGTCAAGACTCCGCTGGAGCCGGAGCGGCGCACGGGCTGGATCGGCATCGATTTCGACGGCGCCGAAACCGTCTACCGTCAGTTGGTAGCGCAACGCGTCTTTGTGGACTATCGCCCGTCCTGCGGCATTCGCCTGAGCCCGCACTTTTACACCGGCGACGACGAAATCGAGGCATTCTTCATCGCCTTAGACGGAGTGACTTGATCGGGTCGATGATCGTCGACCACACCAAGATTGGCGCCGCGATCCGGCGCCTTTCGCTTCCAGTTGCCGTACAGATGCTCGGAGATCAACTGCTCGGGGTCGTCGACACGATCGCAATCGGCAGCTTGGGAATCGTTGCGCTCGCAGGCGCGACCGCGGCGAACACGGTATCGCTCGCGCTCACCTTCGCCGCCTTTGGCTTGGTCAGCGGCACCGGGATCATTGCGGCACAACGCATCGGCGCACAGGATGTCGAGGGATTCGGCCGCACGCTGCGGGCCGGCGTCATCGCGCCGGTTGCCCTCGGCGCATTCTGCCTTCTTATCAGCCTGTTCGGCGCCACCGCGGCGATGCACGGATTGATCGGCAATTTGTCCAGCGCGCATGCAAGCGCAATCTATCTCATCTTGCGCTGCGCCGCCATCATGCCGATAGCGCTCTCGGCGACGCTGATCGTCGGAATCGGCGCGGCCGGAAATCAGCGCCTCGGCGTTCTGGTGCTGGTCGTGGTGAACCTCGTCCACATTCCGTTGTTGCTGATGCTTGGACTCGGCTGGTGGACGCATCATCCGTTCGGCATTGTCGGCGCCGGCGTCTCGTCGTTGCTCTCCGAAACGATCGCCGCAGCATTCGCCATTGCGTACGTCACGCGATGCCCCCACTACCGCGTTTTCGAAGAGCTCGGGGTTTCGTGGCCGTTGGCGCTGCGCTGCGCCCGACTGGGCCTTCCCGAAGCGGTCTTCCTGCTAGGCGCTCTCTCACCCGACATCTTCATCGTCGCAATGCTCGCGCCGCTGGGTGCGATCTTCGTTGCAGCCTTTCGCGCGCTCAACGTCGTTTCCGACCTGACCTTCATCGTGCCAAGCCCACTACAAAGCGCGGCGCAGATTGTGATCGGCCAACGCTTGGGTGCGCGCGATCCGCTCGGCGCGCGCTGGTTTCTCGAGCGGGCGCAGCGTCTTTCGCTCCTCGCCACCACGCTGACCGGCGCGGTTATCGCGCTGGTGGCATGGCCGTTGGCCTACGTTTTCACGCTCGATGCCGCGGCGGCAACGCTCGCAGCGCTGCCGCTGGCGCTCCACATGGTCACGCTTCCCCTCAAAGGGTGGTCCATGATCTCCCTGGCGCCAATTCGTGCGTCCGGCGACACGCGCTTCTCGATGACCGTCGGCCTGGTCTGCGGCGCGCTCGTCATCCCCCTGTCGTGGATCGGCATCGAGCGGCTGCACCTTGGGCTCTATAGCGTTCCGATGGCCTGGATCGCCGCTTGGACCACACGCGCGCTGCTCACTCAGTGGAAGCTGCGCGATGGCGCATGGATGCGCCGCGCCCCGCTGGCGGCGTAACGGCGGGTTTTCCGTAAGACTTGGTCCAAAGCGCGCACTATGGCGTTCACCGAGGGATTCATCTCGGAGCTGGTCGGCCGCCTGGCGACCATCAACGACCTTCCGATCGGAAAGGTAGCCGACTTTGTCGTCGGCAAGCCGGACGCCGTCTTTCCGCAGGTCGACGGCCTAGTAATCAAGACCACACAAGGCCTGCGCTTTGCTCCGATCGAGACCGTCGCCGACGTCGACCGCAATGGAACCGTCGCACTGACGATGGCACCAAAAGAACCCGTACCGCCGGAACAAGAGGAGCTCTATCTCGTCGCCGATCTGCTCGATAAGCAGATCGTCGACGTTGACGGCCGTAAGGTGGTGCGCATCAACGATATCGAGGTTGCCAACGCCAACGGGCGGCTGCACGTGGTTGCCGCCGACGTGGGAATCGCCGGACTTCTGCGCCGCCTCGGACTGCGATCGTTTGGCAGGCGTTGGCTCTCGCGCTTTGGCAACGTTCCGCGCTCGATGATCGCCTGGGATTCGGTCGCGCCTATTCGCGAGGTCAATCCGTCGCAAGTGCGCCTCTCGGTCAAGGAGAACCGGCTCGCGCGAATGCATCCCTCCGAGCTGGCCGGGATCATCGGCGAACTTTCCGCCCGCGAGGCCGCCGCCGTCGTCGGACAGCTGGATGACGAAACCGCCGCCGACGCGTTCGAACATCTCGACGCGGATACGCGCAAGAACCTGATCGAGGATATCGGTACCGAGCGCGCCGCCGACATCATCGAAGAGATGGATGCCGACGATGCAGCCGACTTTTTAGCCGAGCTTTCGGAAGAGCAGCAGTCGGAGCTGCTCGCCGAGATGAACGCGTACACGGCCGGCGAGCTGCGCGAGCTGGTGAAGTACCCCGAAGACACCGCCGGCGGTATGATGACCACGGATTACGTTTGGATCTATCCGCACCGCACGACCGAAGCAACGATTCGTAAAATTCGCGAAATCGCGCCGGTTTCGGAGTTCATCTACTATCTTTACGTGCTGGATAAGAGCGACCACGTCTTGGGCGTGCTCTCCTTGAGGACGCTGCTGCTCGCCTTGCCGACCGCGTTCATCGAACGCATCATGGATACGGATCTCGTCACCGTGGCTGCGGACACGCCGGCGGTAGACGTCGCGTCGACGATCGCAAAGTACGATCTCTTGGCGGTGCCGGTCGTCGACGACGCCGGCAAGATGCTCGGCATCGTCACGGTTGACGATGCCATCGACGCGATCATGCCCGCCGACATTGCGAAGAAGCTGCCGCACTTTCGGACCCGCCATCATTCGCACGCTACCGCGCCGTGAGGCCGGACGAGATCGTTGCATTCGCCGAGGCGCTCGCTCGCATCACCGCGTCGGGAGGCGGTCCGAAGGCGCTGGCCGCGCATTTGGCTCGAGTGGCCGGCGGCGGCGTGCTGCTCGAAGACGCGCAGTGGCGTCACCTCGCGGCAGCCGGGTCGCACGACGTTCCGCCGAGCGCGCGAGGCGTCGTCGAATCGGGCGCTGCCGGAAAAGTGCTGCGCGTTAACTCGGGCGACCTTCACGTTGGCTGGCTCTCGCTCTTCGGCACCAACTCGGAGCCGGACGCCGAGTTGATGCTGCGCCTCACCGCGGCGGCGATCGGCGTCGAGCTGTCGCGCGACGCCTTCGGCCCGCGCGCGAAGAAGGGAACGCTTTGGAGCTCGCTGCTATCGGAGAGTTTTTCCGACATCGCGGCGGCACGCGAGGAAGCCGCCGCACTCGGTATCGCCCTTGCCCAGCAGTATTGCATCGTCATCCTCGAATGCGATCCGACCGGCGCGGGACCGGCAGTAATGACGGAGCTGCGAGCGCTTGCGGCCGACGCTTTTCGCCCGATCGATGCGGAGCTTGGATTTTTGGAGCGGGAGCCGTCGCTCGTCGTTTTCGTGCCGGCCGCCCGCGCCATCGATGCGGCCAATGCCAAAACCGCTGCCGGCCTTTTGCCGCGTACGGCAGCGCGGCGAAAGTCGCAGCTGCGAATTTCCGGCGGCGTCGGCACCATCGAGGCCGCAACGGCACTCGCTCGCAGCGAGGCAACGGCTGCGGCCGCGCTGACGATCGGGCGGCGTCTCTTCGGATCGGCGCACGTAGCCGCGTACGAAGATCTCGGCGCGTACTCGCTGTTATACGAAGGTGCCGACGCGCCACGCCTCCGAGCCTTTGCCGCCGGCGTGCTCGCGCCCCTGCGCTCCTACGACGAGAAGCATCAGACAGAGCTGGAACGAACGCTCAAGCTGTATTTCAACGTCGGGCAGAACGTCAAGACGGCATCGCTATCGTTGAACGTTCACCGTCATACCGTTTTCTATCGCCTGCGGCAGATCGGCGAAATCACCTCCCGAACGCTGGAAAGCCCGCACGATCAACTGACGTTGCGCATGGCCATTGCAATCGATGAACTCCACGTCTAAACCACAGTGGCGCCGCCCCTCCAACAAACGCGAAGTCGTCAAACTCGCGCGCGAAGAGGACGTGCGCTTCGTCCGTCTCGTCTTCGCCGACGTCTTCGGCGTTAGCAAGAACGTTTCGATCCCGGTCGAACAGCTCGACGGCGCGCTCGAGGGCCGCATTACCTTCGACGGCGGCTCGATCGACGGTTTCGTTCGCGGGGAAGAGCTCGACATGGTGCTTCGTCCCGATCCGGCGACCTTTACGATCTACCCGTGGCGCGCCGCACCGCAAGGGCGAGAGGGACGGTTGATCTGCGACATCGCGATGCCGGACGGCACGCCGTTTGAAGGCTGCCCGCGAACGACGCTGCGCCGCGCTATTGAGAGCGCTCCGTCGCTGAGCGGCATGCGAATCGGCCTGGAGATCGAGTTTTATCTTTTCGAACGCACCGCAGCCGGCGAGCCCTCAACCACGACGACGGACGTCGGCTCTTATTTCGATTTCTCGGCCAACGACCGCGGCGAGGAAGCCCGCAACGCAATGGTCTCTGCGCTGGGTTCGATGGGCGTTCCGATCGAGTCGGCGCATCACGAACATGGCGCGGGCCAGCATGAGATCGACGTCGCGCACGACGACCCGCTCGCCGCGGCAGATCATGCGCTTACGCTGCGCACGATCGTCAAACACGTTGCCGCGGATTTCGACCTGGATGCAACGTTCATGCCAAAGCCGCTGGAGGAGCGCGCCGGCAGCGGGCTACATGCGGATTTTCGCTTAGCCGATGACAGCGACGAAGAGACCGCACTCTATGTCGTCGGAGGATTGCTCGGGCATGCGCCGGCCCTTACCGCTATCTGCAATCCAACGGTGAACTCGTATAAGCGTTTGGTCGCCGCGTGGGACGCGCCGATCTACTCGGTCTGGTCCGAGCGAAGCGCGAACGCGCTCGTGCGCGTACCGCCCGGACAGAAGCCGGCGCGCATCGAAATGCGCAGCCCCGATCCCGCGTGCAATCCGTATCTTGCACTCGCGGTATTGATCGGAGCAGCGGCAGACGGAGTCGCCTCCGGCACGTTGCCGGGGACCGCCTTCGCCGGATCGACGTACGATTTAACCGAACGCGAACGTCGCGAACGCGGCATCGGCACGCTGCCGAAGTCGCTGCGCCAGGCTATCGCCGAACTCGATGCGGATTCCGTCGTGCGCGGCTCGCTCGGCGATCATCTCTACCACGCTTTCCGCGACGCAAAGCTGGAAGAGTACGAACGCTATCGCCGCGCCGTTCACCCATGGGAGCGCGAACGCTACCTACGACTGTACTGAATTTCCTGTCATCCTGAGCGCAGTAATGTCATCCTGAGCGCAGTCGAAGGACGAAGGATGCTCTGGGGCTGCTCACGGGTAACTCGAAGACGTCCGTCGCTCCGCATCCATGCTCCGCTCCCACTCGCCAATTTTTCGCAACTCGGCATGCTGCCGTTGCGAAAAACTTGGACGCTTCTCGTAACCCATGAGCAGCCCCAGCGCCGACCCAAGAGTAAGACAAGATGGAAGCTATTCAGGAATCGGAGTTTGGGAGCTCCATCAGTTCGCCCACAAAATATATTGACTTCCCCCGCAGCATCTCGTCTCGCTTCTTGCTTAAGCCACCTCATATCGGTCGCCAAAGGGAATGGGGTCCCAGGCGAACGACAGCAGGCCTTCATAAAAGTAAGGGCACGAGTGCAGCTCCTGTAACGAATTGCAAACGTGCACTTCAACCGCGGAGTCTACACCAAATCCTGGGAGGGCGGCTTCGACGGCCGCCCTCAATTCTGATTCGTCCGTGCTATCAAAGACACGGCCGTAAGTCAAGAATCCAATCCACCGCGCCTTAGAGTTTAATACTCTAATGCCGACGATATCGTTCACGGCCTCTTTCCCTCCCAACGTTTTGGTATCAACGCGGTTTCATCCGGAGCGCTTCGCGTTTAAGCAGGTTCCAGGCGTGCTCGACGTCCGCGCGCTGCGTGCGCAGGTTGCCGATCGCCAGGCGGAGCGCATAGCGGCCGTCGACTTTGGTATGCGAGAGGAAGACTTCGCCCGTCGCATTGACCGCGTGCAAAATCTCGGCGTTGAACGCGTCGCGTTGCGTTTCGTCGAGTTCCGCCGGCGCGTAGCGAAAGCAGACGACGGAGAGCGGATGCGGCGCCATCACCTCCCAGCCCGGCTCTACGCTGACCCACGAGGCAAACTCTTGAGCGAGCGCGATGTGCCGGCGGAGCTGCTCGCGGATACCTTCTGCGCCGAAATGACGCAGCACGAACCAGAGTTTAAGCGCCCTAAAACGCCGCCCCAGCTGCAAACCGTAGTCCATATAGTTGACGACACCGGCCTCGGGTGTCGTAAGATATTCCGGCACGAGGCTAAACGCGCGGCGAACGATGGACTCGTCTTTCAAAAAAAGCACCGAGAGATCCATCGGAACGAACATCCACTTGTGCGGATTGAGCACGAGCGAATCCGCGAGCTCGACGCCGTCGAGCATCCAGCGGAACTCCGGGATTATCGCAGCGGGCCCAGCGTATGCCGCATCCACGTGCAGCCAGATGTTGCGTTCGCGCGTCACTTCGGCAATCGCGGCAACCGGATCTACCGATGTCGTGGACGTCGTTCCAACCGTAGCAACGACGGCGAGCGGCCGCATTTCGGCCTTTTCATCGGCGTCGACCGCGGCACGAAGCGCTTCCGGGCGCATCCGATATGCGTCATCGCACGCAACGCGCACCACGTTCTCTTGCCCGACGCCAAGCGCGATCGCCGCTTTCTCGACGTGCGAATGCGTTTCGCCGGTGATGTAGATCCGTAAAGCGGGAAGGTCGCGACCGCTCATGCCGCGCTCGCGGATTTGTAGCCCGAGCGCATCACGCGCCGCCGCGAGCACGGTGAAGCCGGCGATCGATGCGGTGTCGTAAATCACGCCGGTCCATTGCGGCGGCAGATCGAGCAAACGCCTCATCCACCGCATCATCACTTCTTCCAGCTCGGTGGCCGCGGGCGACGTGCGCCAGAGCATCGCCTTCACGTCGAGCGTTGCCGCCAAGGCCTCGGCGACGATGGCCGCGGGCGCCGAGCTCGTCGCAAAATAGGCAAAGAAGCGCGGGTGATTCCAATGCGTCGTGCCCGGTACGACGATACGTTCGAAGTCGGCGAAAATCTCGTCGAACGGCACGCCCTCCTCGGGCGCCGTCTCCGGCAGCATAGCCGCGATTTGCCCCGGCACGACCGCCGGCATCACGCGATGCGCTTCCGGCTGCGCGAAGTACTCCCGGATCCAGTCGCCGGCTCGGTCGAGTCCGTCTCGCAGGGCCTCGTCATCCATACCGATGGAGTGTTGGCGCATCAGACGGAGAAGGCCCTGGCATGAAGTATCGGACGTATCCGCACAGCAACGTGACCGTCAGCGAAGTCGGCTTCGGGCTCTGGACGACCTCGACCGGATGGTGGGGAGACAAAAGCGACGACGAAGCCGTTTCTTTGCTGCGCGAAGCCTACGATTTGGGCGTCACGTTCTTCGATGCCGCCGACACGTACGGCAACGGCCGAAGTGAAGAGCAGCTCGCCAAAGCGTTCGGTGACCGGCGCGAGCGCGTCGTCTACGCGACGAAATTCGGCTACGATTTTTCCGACGCCGGGCAAGCGCGGCGCGGGCAGTCCGAGTTGCCGCAAGATTTTTCTCCTGACTTCGTACGCAAAGCGCTCGAGGCGTCGCTGCGCCGATTGCAAACCGAATATATCGACATCTATCAGATGCATAACGCGCGCATGGGTCAAATCGACGACGACGCGTTATGGGAGCTGCTCGAATCGTTCAAACAAGAGGGCAAGATTCGCATGTACGGGGTCGCGCTCGGGCCCGCGATTGGTTGGCTTGGCGAGGGTGTCGAAGCCGTCCGCCGCCGCCACGTCTCGAGCATGCAGATCATCTGGAATATCCTCGAACAGTATCCAGGTGACGAGCAAATCCACGCGGCCGGCGACGCCGGCGCGCCGACCGGCTATATGATACGCGTCCCGCACTCGAGCGGAATGCTCGAGGGGCATTACACCGCCGAGACGACATTCCCGAAGAACGATCACCGCCGTCACCGCCCGCGTTCCTGGCTGCTGAACGGCATCCAGAAAATCGAGCAACTCCGCTTCTTGGAACGCCCGGACCGCACGCTCTGACAGGCCGCAATCCAATGGCTGCTCGCGGAACCCCGCGTCATGACGGTTCTGCCGAACATCTACGATGCCGTTCAGTTGCGCGAGTTCGCGAGCGCGCCGCAGGCTCCGGCGCTCACCGACGACGAACTGG
>PMUK01000125.1 GCA_003166915.1 Candidatus Cybelea palsarum | reverse complement strand
CGATTGAATCCGGCCCGCTCCGTAGAAGATAGCGGTGATGCACCCTCCCCATTCGATCGACGTTCTGCTTGCGGGCGCTCTGCCGGCGGGAAGCCTGTATGCCGTCGGCGGTAGGGTGCGTGACGAGTTGCGCGCGCAGTTCGAGGCGGCCCCCGTCGCAACCAAAGATTTTGACTATGTCGTGACCGGGGTGCCGCTGGAGAGCTTGATTGCCGCACTGCGGCCCCTGGGCCGGATCGACGTTGTGGGCGCTTCGTTCTCCGTCGTCAAACTCTCCGTCGGCTCCGAAACCGTCGACGTGGCGCTGCCGCGGCGGGAGCGCTCCGTCGGCGTTGGACACCGCGAGTTCCAGGTTGAGGCGGGCCCGAGCGTCACCCTCGAAGAGGACCTCGGCCGACGCGATTTCCGCATGAACATGCTCGCGCGGGCGCTACCGTCCGGTCTCTTGATCGATCCGTACCGTGGTCAGGACGACATCCGAGAACGCCGCATCGACATCCTCGCGCCGGCAAGCTTCCGTGAAGATCCGCTGCGGATGCTGCGCGCCGCTCAGTTCGCCGCTCGGTTCGAATATTCGACCAGCGCAAATCTTCGCGCGGCAATGACCGAGTCCGCGCCGCTCGTGACGAGCGTTTCGGCCGAGCGAATCCATGAGGAACTGACGAAGCTTTTCGTAAAGGCGCGCAAACCATCGATCGGTTTGGAACTGCTTCGCGAGACCGGGGTCCTGGCGTTCCTTTGGCCGGAGCTGCTCGAAGGCGTCGGCGTCGAGCAGAACGAGTGGCACGCCTACGACGTTTGGACCCATTTGCTCGCAACGCTCGATGCCTCTCCGCCCGGCGACCTCACAATTCGCTTGGCAGCTTTACTGCACGACGTGGGCAAGCCGAGAACCAAGGACGGTCCTCATTTTTACCGTCATGAGATCGTCGGTGCCGAAATGGCCGAAGCGATGCTCGAGCGTTTTCGGTTCTCAAATGGGGTCGTCAACGCGACCGGGCACTTAGTACGACATCATATGTACAGCGCGGATCCGCAGCTTACCGACGCGGCCCTGCGCCGTTTCATCCGGCGAGTTCAACCGGAAAATATCGAACGTTTGTTCGTATTACGGCAGGCGGACATTCGGGGCAGCGGCCTGCCGAAACGCGACGACAGCAACGAACGGTTCGAGGCGCGCGTCCACTCCGAGCTTGCCAGGAAGCCGGCCTTCTCGATCGCGGATCTGGCCGTCAACGGCGACGACGTCATTGCGGCACTCCTGCGCCGAGGCGAAGTATCGCCTGGATTTGCGGGCGACGAGCGCGTCGGCGCCGCGTTGCGCTGGCTCTTCGAGCAGGTCACCGACGAGCCCGAACGTAACGAGCGGACGTTGCTGCTGCAAAACCTCGAGCAGTACCTCGATCGCGTCGGCACTCCATAGATAGCACGGAGAGAAACCCTCTGGGTCGCATCATCGCGCTGGTCAACCAAAAAGGCGGCGTCGGGAAAAGCACGACGGCCGTTAATCTCGGCGCGGCATTAGCGATGCTCGGCAGTCGCGTGCTCGTTATCGACAGCGATCCGCAAGGAAACACGACGACCGGCTTAGGCATCGACAAAGGACGGTTGTCGCACGACATCTATCACGCACTCATGCAAGAGACTCCGCTCGAGAACGTCATCGTGCGAACCGAAATCGAAAATCTGATGCTCGCTCCCGCAACGATCAATCTCGCGGGCGCGGACGTCGAACTCGTGTCGGCGCTCTCGCGAGAGACGCGCCTTCGTCAAGCGCTCGCGCCGGTCGCGAGCGCGTACGATTTCGTTCTGATCGATTCACCGCCGTCGCTCGGCCTATTGACGATCAACGCGCTCACCGCCGCGGACGACTGTCTCATTCCCGTGCAGGCCGAGTTCTACGCTCTGGAGGGACTGGCGCAGCTGACCAGCGTGATTTGGCGCGTACGCGACGCACTCAATCCGACGCTCCATGTCAGCGGCGTTCTCGTCACGATGTTCGACGGCCGTACGCGTTTGGCGCTCGAAGTGATTCGCGAACTCGAGAAGTACTTTCCGGAGCAAATTTTCAAAACGCAGATTCCTCGTAACGTGCGGATCTCCGAGGCACCCTCGTACGGTAAGCCGGTGCTGCTCTTCGATCTCAAGAGCCGCGGAGCGCAAGCCTATCTCGCCGTCGCGCGCGAGATGCTAGAACCGGCGCGAGCCTCGGCATGAGCGCGCAAAAGCGAGGTTTAGGCAGAGGACTGGCGGCGCTGCTCGGCGAGGGCGTCGTGCCGATTTCGAGCTCCCAAGACATCGTGCGAGAGATCCCGTTGACGGAGATCACACCCAATCCATTTCAGCCTCGAAAGACGTTCGACGGCCAGGCGCTCGACGAGCTTAAGGCCTCGATTGCCGAATACGGCATCTTGGTACCGGTTATCGTGCGGCGGCGCGGCAACGGATACGAGCTGATTGCGGGTGAACGGCGTTGGCGCGCGAGTGCCGCCTTGCAGCGACCGTCGATTCCGGCCATCGTTCGATCGAGCGACGATCGTCAAACACTCGAGTTCGCGATCGTCGAGAATCTGCAGCGCGAGGATTTAAATGCACTCGAAGAGGCCGCCGGCTTTCAATATCTCATCGACGAACACGGCCTGACGCAAGAAGAAGTTGCACGCCGCCTCGGCAAGAGCCGGCCCGCGATCGCCAATACGCTGCGGCTGCTCGTATTGCCCGATTCGATCAAGGCGATGCTCGCCGACGCCCGGCTCTCCGCAGGTCACGCGCGAGCGCTGCTCTCCGCGCCCGAATCCGCGCGGGTTCCGCTGGCCGAGCGCGCCGCGAGCGAAGGCCTAACGGTTCGCGCACTGGAGCGGTTGGCGACCGCTCGAGCCGATGCGCGTCCCAAAGCCGCCCCCACGCCGCGCGCACTAACACCTGACGAGCACGATTTCGAAAGACGGCTGCGCGAGCGCTTTGGGACTCACGTCGCACTCGTCCGTTACCGGCGCGGCGGCCGGGTCGAGTTTCGCTTCCAAAACGACGACGAACTGTTACGCCTGGGCGACCTTCTTTTGCAAAAAGAGCTTTAGGAGTCAGTCCTCGTGTTCGTACCGGTTTCTCGGATTGTCGCAATCGTCATGGCGGGTGTGCTTTGCTTCGGCATACTGGTGCCGCTGTCGCTGGCGCGCCACAATATCGGACTGGCCATCTTTACGGCGGTCGTTTTCATCGCCTATCTCACCGCAAACGTGATCCTATGGCAACGCATGCGCCCGCGCGCGTGACGCGCGCGGCGCGGGCCGAACTCTTGCACGGAATCTACGCGATTCTCAACGACGAAATGCAGACGCTCGACCTCGCGCGCGCGGTTCTCGATGCGGGAGTCCGCATCGTTCAATACCGTGCGAAGAACGGAATCCGCCCGGAGTGCGCGCGCGCGTTACGCGAGCTCACCCGAGAACGCGATGCGCTCTTGATACTCAATGACGACTGGCGGGCATCGGTTGCGTACGATTGTGACGGCGTTCATCTCGGACCGGACGACGACGGATTCGCAGCAGTCGCACCAGTCCGCAACATAATGCAGGAGCGCCTTATCGGTCTCTCGTGCGGTACCGCAGGCGAGATACGCGACGCCGGCGGGAGCGACGTCGATTACTTGGGAATCGGGCCGGTTTTCGAGACGGGCTCGAAATCGGACGCCGGCCGGCCGCTGGGCATCGACGGCCTGCGCAGCCTCGTGAGGCAAACGATCCTCCCGGTGGCCGCAATCGGCGGGATCACCATCGCTCGCCTTGACGAGATACGCCGCAGCGGCGTCGCGATGGCGGCCGCGACGTCGCCCGTGACCTCCGCCCCGCAGCCCCGCACTGCCACCGAGCGGCTCGTCTCGCGGTGGGGCACTCCCGGGTAGCCGGCCACCGCCAATGGCTGTCATCGTTCTCTCGATCGGCACGACTCATCCGTGGAACGTCGCGGGTGTGGGACGCGATCTCGTCGTNNACTGCCTTGGGAGAGCGCTGGTGCCGTTCGCGTCGGCGCGCTGCCGACGTCAGCCGCCGTGCGTGCCGTCGCGGCTGCCCTACAGGCGCGTCCCTGGTTGCCGGCCGTCGTCGATCCGGTGTTTGCAGCCAGTCGCGGCGGCGAGCTCGCCGATCGCGCGGCGCGCGACGCGCTTGAAGAGGAGCTTGCAACGCTCTCGAGCGTCGTTTTGACGCCGAACCTGCGCGAAGCCGTCGCGTTGCTGCACGTAGACGCCATCGACCGAAGCAATCTCGGTGAAGCGGCGACTCGGCTACGTGCGCGCGGGGCCGGTGCCGTGCTGCTAACAGGAGGTCACCTCGAGGGCGACCCGGCGGATGCTCTTGCCACGAGCGAGGGCGTAGAAATGTTTAGCGAAGCCAGGATCGCTGGAGCAATGCACGGCACGGGCTGCACGCTGGCAATGGTGCTCGCCTGCGAACTGGCTTCGGGCAAGCCGCTTCGAGACGCGGTACGCTCGGCGCGCGCCTTCGTTCGCGCGGAAATCGCAAGGCATTGACGACTGCACGTAACATTGACGCGCGGATGAGCTTGACCAAACGGCGCGTGATGTCCGGGATGCGCCCCACCGGCGACCTTCACCTCGGACACCTCGTCGGCGTGCTGACGCAGTGGGAGACGTATAGCGAGAACGACGACGCGTTCTTCGAGATTGCCGATCTGCACGCATATACGACCGAGTTTGCAGATCCCTCGATGGTGCGTGGCGCGCGTGAAGCGATGGTGGCGGTCTGGTTGGCGGCCGGAGTCGACCCGAAGCGTTCGACGATTTTTCTGCAGTCGGGGGTCCCGGAGATCGCCGAACTGCAAACGCTGCTTTCCATGATAACTCCCGTCTCGTGGCTCGAGCGCGTGCCGACCTACAAAAGTCAAATCGAGGCGCTCGGCGCGAACATCGCGACCTACGGATTTCTCGGCTATCCGTTGCTGCAGCTGTGCGATATCGCGGTGGTACGCGGCCAATACGTTCCCGTCGGGCGCGACCAAGTCGCGCACTTAGAGCTTGGGCGCGAGATCGTGCGCCGCTTCAACCACCTCTACGGGGAGGGGCGCGAAATTCTCGTCGAGCCGCAACCGACGCTCTCGGAGTTTCCCGAAGTTCCAGGCATCGACGGCCGCAAGATGAGCAAATCGTATGGCAACGCCATTCTCATCTCCGACGACGAAGATACAACCACGAAAAAGGTGCGGGCAATGATCACCGATCCGCTCAAGGTCCGCCGCGGCGATCCCGGACGCCCGGAGATTTGTCCGGTCTTCGCCCTCTGGCGATTCGTCAATCCGCTGCGGCTCGACGCCATCGCAGCGGAGTGCCGGTCGGGAGCGCTCGGCTGCGTGCAAGATAAGAACGACTTCGCCGAGCAGCTCAACGCCTATCTGCACCCCGTGCGGGAGCGCTACGCGCAGTACTGCCGTGACCCGGAAACGGTGCGGCGGATCATCGCCGAAGGCACGGCCGCAACGCGGGAGATCGCCGCCGCGACGTTGCGCGACGTCAAGCACGCGATGCGGCTTATTCCTTGAACTTAGGAATTGTCTTCGCGATGGAGTCCAACGCCCAGTCGATGTCTTCCAGCGAGGCCGCATAGGAAAAGCGCAGATAGCCTTTGCCGGCGGCCCCGAACGACGAACCGCCGCCGCACGCCACGCCACCCTCCTCCAAAAGGAACTTCGCCAGCGCGCGGTCGTCCTGCGTAATCGCGGTGACGTTGGGGAAGGCGTAGAACGCGCCTTCGGGGAGCAGACATGAGATGCCCGAAATGTCGTTGAGTCCTTCGACGAGCCGATTCCGGCGCTGACGAAAAATCTCGTTCATGCGCAGCACGGGTTCGTCGGGGCCGGTCAGCGCGGCGATGCCGGCCATCTGCACGAAGGTCGCGACGCAGCTAAACGTGTTGTTGTTGAAGAGCGTTACCGTTTTGGCCAGCCGCTCGGGCAAGATTGCGTAGCCCAGGCGCCAGCCGGTCATCGCGTAGGCCTTCGAAAAACCGTCGACGACGATCGTGCGCTCCCGCATTCCGGGTAGCGACGCGATCGACAGGTACTCGGAATCCAGGTAGAAGTTCCGGCTGTAGATTTCGTCGGCGAGAACCAGGAAATCGTAGCGCTCGGCCAGTTCGGCGATGAACTCCAAGTCGCTCTTGGTCAGGACGCCGCCCGTTGGATTATGCGGCGAGTTGATGACGATCACTTTGGTTTTCTTAGAGACGATGCGTGCCAGCTCGTCGAGATCCATCCGCCAGTTGCGCGACTCCCGAAGCGGAATGGCATGGACGTTCGCTTGCAGATACGTGGCGCACGATGCGTAGGCCGGATACGCGGGGTCGAAATAAATGAAATCGTCGCCCGGATCGAGCAGCGCGCTCAAGGTATTCCAAATGATTGGCTTTGCGCCCGGGCCGACGACGACGTTTTGCGCGTTCCACGGCGGCGTCATTTTGCGAAAGCGGCTCGCGTACTCGGCGATCGTTTCGCGCAACGACAGCAAGCCGCCCGAGGGCGTGTAATGCGTGTGGTTGTCGTAGAGCGCGTCAACGGCCGCCTTCTTGACCCCGTCGGGCGTATCGAAGTCGGGCTCCCCGATCTCCATGTGAACGACCCGACGGCCGGCGGCCTCGAGCTCACGCGCGCGGGCTAGGATTTCGAAGGCATTTTCCGAGCCCAAGCGCGTAACGGCGGCGGCGAGTCGATCTTCGTGAACTGCGAGCATGCGAATCCTCATTCTTTCTTAAAAAGTCGGCTTCGAAAACGTCCGTGCCACGCGGCGCGGGAGCCTCGTGCGCGGCGGCGAAACGTCCCCGCGTCATGCGACCTCTCTCCGAGGTTTTTGCGCCGGGAGCGCCGACGTTGCCGGAGCGGATCAGGACGCTCGTCGTTTCGCCCGAGCGCGAGTTGGAACCTGGGATGGCGTCTCCCCGACCACGGTTGGACGCGCCGCTCACGGTTTCTTGTTGAAGTACTTCACCAAGATCTGACGCGCGATCGGCGCTGCGACCGTTGCGCCGTAGCCACCGCTGCGATCGACAAAGACGGCCAGAGCGAGATGAGGGTGCGTCGTTGGCGCCCACGCGACGAACCACGTCGTGTTGGGACCATTCCCGCCGGCGGTTTCGACCGTTCCGGTCTTACCGGAATACGGTAAACCGTCAATCGCCAAGCCGTAAGCGGTTCCGCCCGGATCGGTCACCTTCGCCATTCCCTCGCGCACCGCGCCGAGGGCCGACGGGGTGACGGGAACGTGACGAATGACTCGCGGAACGAACCGAATGATGAGTCCGCCGTTGGGATCACGTACCTCGCGGACGACCTGCGGCCGGTAGAGCGTACCGCCGTTGATAACGGCCGAAGCGACGTTGACGATCTGCAACGGCGTGGCTTGCATCGCGCCTTGCCCGATGCCCAGGAAACATGCTTCGCTCGGCTCCATGGGGACGCCGAAGGCACGCAGCTCCCAAGCATTCGTCGGCCAGTTCCCTTCGTTCTCGCCGGGAAGGTCGATTCCACTCTTCGCGTCGAGCCCGAAAGCCAGCGCGTACTTGCGCAAACGGGCGTTACCCAGCCACCACGCCAGTCGAAAGAAATAACCGTCGCTCGACGCCGCAAGCGCGGGAACGAAGGTCGTATCTCCGAGGCCTCCCGCCGCGATGTCGCGCGCGTAGTAACCACCGCAGTTCCAGCCTCCCGTGTCGTCGATGACTTGATCGACCTTCACGACGCCTTCGGTCAGCGCCGCCGAGCCCGTGACCATTTTGAACGTCGAACCAGTCGGTGTTGCGGCGGCGATCGCTCGATCGAAAAGTGGCTGCGACGGATCGGTCAGGTCGAAGGTGACGCGCATCGACCGACCGCCGGCGAAGTCGTTTGGATCGTAGTTTGGGTAGCTTGCAAGAGCGAGAATCCCACCGGTCCAGGGATCCTCCGCCACGACCGCGCCAGAAAGCCGGTGGCCCCGCCCGGCCGCGCGCAAGCCGTCCGCAAGTGCCGCTTCGACGATGCGCTGCAGCTTCCAATCGACGTTGGTGATCAGTGTGTCGCCCGGCACCGCAGGTTTCGCTCCGAGCCGAATGTTCGAAACGACGGCGCCGGTTGCATCGACGACGACACGCTCGCCGCCGGGGCTGCCGCGCAGATAGTCGTCGAAGGTAAACTCCAGGCCGTCCTTTCCGATCACGTCGTTGGGCGAGTATCCTTCGGATTTGCGCCGCTCGAATTCGTCCTGCGTAATCGCTCCGACGTAACCGATGAGATGCGAACCCAGCGCGCCATGCGGGTAATCGCGAATTGGCTGAACCTCGAGGTCGACGCCGGGAAGGTCCGTAAGAACCTCCGATAGGCGGGCCACCGTCGGTACCGGCAAATTTGTAGCGAGCACGACGGGGCCGTAGGGTTCGTTCGCTGCGACCTGGGCAAAGCCGGAGTAATCGATACCCCGGTGATGCAGCAGCCGGCGCGTGAGCGACGCCTTACTCACATGGATGATTCCGGCAAGCGACGTCAGCTCGCTCTCAAGGTCGTTAACCTCCGATGGAATCAGCGCAACGACGAACGCAGGCCGGCTGCGCGCGAGAATGGTGCCGTGGCGATCCACGATTATTCCGCGCGGCGCCGCGACGGGAATGAGACGGATCTGGTTCGCTAGCGCCTGCGCGCGATACGAGCCGCCGTCGAAGAGCTGTATTTGGACGAGTCGAGCTACCAGTGCCGCTAGCGAGATCACGACGATCGCCGCGAAGGCCGTCAGTCGCCACGTTGGAACACGCCACGCCGGTACGCGTGAGTCGCGCCGCTGCATCATCGCCGCAGTGCGTCGAAGCGGCGAACGGTTAGCATGGCGGCGACCACGACCGCGCCGTTGAGCAAAGATTGTAAGAGCGCTTCACGCAGATGCATCGATCCAAGGCCCGGGGGATATCCGCCCAAGGCCATGGCGGCCCAAAAAATCACTGCGCGCAGCAGGGTCACCAGCACGGTGATCGCGCTGACCAGCGGAATGGAATCGGAAAAGAACCCGCGCGACAGCATGCTCGCGACGACGGCGCTGCTGCAGGTCGAAATCATCCACGCCGCTCCGGTTCCGGCCGAGAGCGCGTCTTCGCAGAGTCCCGCGACCAGACCATAGACCGCCGCTCGGCGCGCGTCCACCCGGATTGCGTACCAGACGACGACCACCAAGACAAAGCTCGGCACGACGCTGCGAATTGCAAGAGCATGCACGAGCGTGGCTTGAGCGACGATTGCTAGCGAAAGCCACACAGCAGCCGCGTACCAGTGCGGTCCCGCGAACGGCGCTACGTGGGGCTTACTTCGGAACGACGACAACGCGATCGAGGGCACCGAGATCGATGGAAGGCCGCAACACGACGGTTTGAGAGAGCGTCGCATTACCACGCTCGATTTGGATCACGGTGCCGATCGGAAGACCGGAATGGAACGATCGTCCTTCGCCCGTCACCACGACGTCGCCGACGTGCACCGGCGCATCCTGCTCGATGTAGTCGACGACGACGCTTGTGAGATTTCCGCGCGCAATTCCCCACCATCGCCCCCGTCGCACTACCGCGGGGATGCGGCTGGCGTAATCGGTGACGAGTACGACCGTACTCGACAACGGACCCACCGAAACGACACGGCCAACCACGCCGCCGACGGCGAGCACCCCTTCATCGGTGCGAACTCCGGCCAACGAGCCCTTGTCGATCGTCACGGCGCGAGATTCGTTCTCGGGCGGAAACCCGATGACACGCGCTTCGATGCCGCGATAAAAGTCCACAATGGGGTGAACCCCATTTTCCGCTGCGTACGCCGAAGCGAGCTCGTGAAGCCGGTCGTTCTCTTCGATCAGCCGCTCGTTGCGCGCGCGCAGCCGGGCCACATCGGTTTCGAGCCCAGGCAGCGCGACGATCGCCACAGCGAGGCCGCGAACACCGCCGACGGCCGCCGAGATCACGCTCTCGGCAACGCCAAAGACCGAGTTCGCGACGGTCGAGACCGGGCTAGCGGCACCCGCACGCTGCGCTCCGATCTGAAGCAGCGCGAGAAGCCCTGCGACGATGATGATGCTAATCAGCGCGAAAAGTTTTCGTTCGTCTCTATACGTGAAGATGACCGCTCCGCTCTCCGACCTAGTTCGTGGCTACGGCTATTTCGTGATTGGAAGCGTAAATCCCAACACCCGCAGCGTTCGCACGAGGCGGGCAAGTGGCAAACCCATGACCGTGTAGAAGTCGCCCTCAATCGCCTTCACCAACGATGCGGCGCGCCCTTGGATGCCGTAGGCACCGGCTTTGTCCAGCGACTCGCCGGTAGCCAGGTATTCGTCGATCTCGCCGGCTTCCAGCCGATAAAAACGCACGCGGGTCGACGAGCGCTCTTCGGTCCAAGTCGCGCTGCCTGGGACCGCCAGCGCAAACGCCGTGTGGACGACGTGCTCCCGTCCCGACAGCGATTCCAGCATTCGCGCCGCATCCGCCAAATCGCGCGGTTTGCCCAGCGGTGTCCCGTCGAGATCTACCACGGTATCGGCGGCGAGAACCGGAGCGTCGAACGGCCGGCCATGCGTCTCGAGCGTGGCGCGGAGTTTTTCCCTCGCGTGATACGAGGCGAGATCGGCGGGCGAAATGCCGGGTAGCGGCATTTCCGCGTAGCCGCTTGCCGCCGCATCGACGATGAAACCGAGTGAACGCAGCAGTTCCAGCCGTCGGGGAGACTCGCTGGCAAGGACGATCCGAGAGAGACGCACGCTAAATCTAATCGCTACGTTTGGGCCTAGGAGTCTGTCGGACTTGGGCCTTTTTCGGATTCGGTGCCGAACTTTGTTCGAAGACGAGGCGCGAAGAGGGAGCGAAGCCGTAGCTTCGTGACCGATGAGCAACGAAGTATTCGGGCAAAGTGCGGTCCGAAGACGGAAATGCGCCTAAGTCCGACAGACTCCTAATAGTACATCGTCCCATTTACGTCGACGTATCCGTTTTCATGGCGGCCGCGCGGATCGCGGTGCGTCCAATGGATGACGCCGCCGCGCGAATAGTACTCGTAGTCGCCTTTGACGAGGACGCGCTGACCGATCGAGAGCGGAATCGTACCGGTGAAATCGGTGTTGACCTCCACGCGTACGACGATGGCGCAGCCGGAATCGAGCCGCAACAGAAAGCCCTCGTGCGGACTGCTACGCCCGGCTTGCACCCCCAGGACGCGCGTGACGCTGCCCTGCGCCACGACCTCCACGCCGGAGCGTTGCGCGGAAAATGCACCGCAGACGGCTGCATCGTTCGGAGCTTGGGAGGCCGCGCAGGCGCAGAACGAAGCGCCGATTAGCGCGACGAGGATCGCGCGACCACTACTCACCGGCGTCGAATCCATACAGGCGGTGGGCCACGATGTAATGCCAGACGGGCTCCGGCACGAGATAGCGGATGCTGCGGCCCTGAGAAATCAACGTCCGGACCAAGGTTCCCGACTCCGGAATCTCGGGAATGTTCAAGCTACTGACGCGCTCGCGCAGCGGGGCCGGGACTGCGGCGATGACGCGCGCCAGCGCATCGGCTCGAACGCCGGGGCGCGGCGCGATGACGAACCCCTCTAAGGACTGCAGCACTTCGTCGAACCGCATCCAAGGCGCGTTCACCAGCGAATCTGCTCCGATAATAAACGTTAGCTTGGCCTGGGGGTATTTCGCGTGCAGGCGCGGCAGCAGGTCTGCGGTGTAACCGGTTGCGCTCTCGCGCAGATCGGCGTCGTCGAGCGCAAAGCCTAAGTTGCTTGCTATTGCGCCCAAGATCATTGCGCAACGGTGCGCCGCATCGGCTTGGGGTTCGTCGCGATAGTGATGATTGCTCGTTGGGACGAACAGGACGCGATCCAGCTGCTCCAGTATGCGCGCCGACTCGGCGACAAAAAGATGCGCGTTGTGAATTGGATCGAACGTTCCACCGAAGACTCCAATTCTCATGAGTACGTGAACTCGTACGATCCGATGCGGACCGTATCCCCCGGCTCGGCGCCGAGTTCCGCCAGCCGCTTCTCCACGCCCATCTTTCCCAGCGTTCGCTCGAAGCGCGCCATGCCTTCATCGGAGTCGAAGTCCGTCATCGTTGCAAGGCGTTCGACGCGCTCGCCGGTGATGACGAACTCTCCGTCGGAGCCGCGCTCGATCGAAAACGCGTCGGGATCGCGCAACTCGATTCGGACCCGCTCTTGCGCGACGATCTCCGGCAACGGCGCCGATTCGATCGCGCGCCATGTATCGAGCACGAGCTCTCGAACGCCCGCGTGCGTCGCAGCGCTGATCGCGCGCAGTTCTGGAAAGAGTGCGCGCAGCTCCGGCAAGGAATCGCGCGCGTTCGGTAAATCGAGTTTATTAAGCACGACCAACATCGGCTTGTCAGCCAATCGCGCATTCCACGCGGCTAGCTCTTGTTCGATGATTTGTTTGTCGGCGAGAATTTCTGGCAGCGGTTTCG
>PMUK01000051.1 GCA_003166915.1 Candidatus Cybelea palsarum | reverse complement strand
CGCGCGCTCGCATTGCGTCGAATCGCGCCTGCTCTCCCGGATCGCTGTAGTGAACGCCGCTTAAGTCCATCGTCCACGCCATCGAAAGAGGCGTACTCACTCCATGACGATGCGGTGGGCTTCGTCGATCATGAAGCAACGGGGAAGGGCGCTGGGGCTCAGGTCGATAGCGTGCATATCCATGTCTCTATGCTAGGTTTTTGCGCCGCTACGGGCAGCGTGGGATACACCCGACTCTTCACGGGGCCGGTGGTCCGACTGTCCCCGTGGCGACACCCGGGTTTACAATTGCTTTACACTTGACATGTGACTATTTAGTCACCTATTATGATCGCGTGGACGCGGTATTCAAGGCGCTGGCCGACCCGACGCGACGGAGTCTCCTCGACGAGCTCTTCGCCCGCGACGGCCAGACGCTGAGCGAGCTGATGGAGCGATTGCCGATGACGCGCTTTGGCGTGATGAAGCACTTGCTCGTGCTCGAAGAGGCGGGGTTAGTCGTCACGAAGCGGCGTGGCCGCGAGAAACTCCATTTCCTGAACGCGATTCCAATTCGGCTCGTCCACGATCGGTGGGTGAGCAAATTTTCGCAAGCGTGGGCGGCCGGTTTGGTCGAGCTCAAACGCACACTAGAGGACAGGACCATGGAAAAGATCTTTGAGATTTATATCAAGACCACGCCCGAACGGCTGTGGCAGGCGATTACCGATCCCGATATGCGTGCGAAATATACGTTCGGCGTACGCGTCGAAGCCGATTGGGAAAAGGGATCGCACTATCGCGGGCTCAGCGCGAATGCGCAGGCGCCGGTGCCGATTTTCGAGGGCGACATTCTCGAAATCGACCCACCGCATAAGCTCGTGCAAAGTTACGATGCTTGCTGGAGCGATGAAATCAAGAGCGAAGGCACGTCGCGTGTAACGTGGGAGATTCAACAAGTTGCGGACTCGTGTCTGCTAACGGTCACGCACGATCAGCTGCGTGAAGGCGCAAACGCAGAACTCTACGGCGGTTGGATGATGGTACTCTCCGGCCTCAAAACGCTACTCGAAAGTGGAGAACAACTCACAACGCCGGGGTCCCTGAAATATGCCTAAACTACGTGTATACAATTCGACGTCGCTTGATGGGTTCATTGCCGACGGCGCCGGCGACATGAGCTGGGCCCACAAGGAAGACGCGCAGTGGCGCGAATTCGTGAACGGCAACGCGACCGGCGGCGGCGCGCTCCTGTTCGGTCGCAAGACGTATCAAATGATGACGCAGTTCTGGCCGACGGCCGACGCGATGCAGTGGAATCCCATCGTCGCCGAACGCATGAACAACCTGCCAAAGGTGGTGTTCTCAACGTCGCTGCGCGAAGCGACGTGGAACAACACGCGTCTCGTGCGCTCCGACATCGTGTCGGAAATCCAGAAGATGAAAGACACTCCCGGGCCAGATATGACCATTATGGGAAGTGCTAGCATCGTATCGCAGTGCGCCCAGGCGGGACTCATTGATGAATACTATGTTGTGGTGAACCCGATCGTCCTCGGGGCAGGGCTCTCGATGTTTGCAGGCGTTCGAGAAAAGGTTACGCTCGCAGCATCACGGCCCTTCGAGAACGGAAACGTGTTACTGACGTACCAGTGAGGGGTCCCAGTTTGCGCGACGCGCGGTTGCCGCCGAGTTCTCCGGAGTCCCAGCGCTGGGGTTTCCAGATCCCCAACGCGCGCGCGATTACGACGCAGCACAAAACAGTCCCTCGCGGCATTTCCTAGGGTTCATTTTCGCGCGTAGCGGCGCGGCTGCGCTGCTGCGGGACGGCGGGGCCGTGTTACGGCGCATTCTACGAGAGAGTACACGCTAGTACGCACCGTACGCATCGCTCTGCGCCGCTTGAGGGCGACGGTCCTAGAACGGCTAGGGGGTATCGACGAGACCAACGTGCGCCCGCGCGCGCGAAACCTTCAAAAAAGATGACGTGCAAAGGCTAGTGAGCGCCTTGCCGCGAGCGCGACTGATGCTTTCTAGTCGACCTGTCCGTCAGCTTTTGGATTCTGCTTGGCATCGGCGGCAATGGCCATCAAGACCGCCTCATGGATCTTTTTGATCGCCGCGGGATTGGATCGAACGGCCTTGGCCAGCCTGAGGTCGTTCTGGATCTGAATCGGTGCAGCGTCGGCGACACCGCCGACCAAAACGTGCGGGCCGTACTCATCCCGAAAGCGGCGCTCGAGAAACCAAGTCGCTTGCGAGCTGCCGTTTCCGCCGGCCAATGCCCGCGCCGTAAGGTTCACAACAGCCTGAGCACTTGACCGATCGACGTCTTCGCGAAACGACGCGTAAGGTTCGATGCCGTCGGCGCCCTTCTTCATCCAATCGTGGAAAGTGGCTTCACTGATCCCGTTGGCTCGGGCAGCGTATTTCACTGGATCCACCATCTCGAGCGCCCCCGCAGTTCGCACCTTGAGACCGAGTTTGTGCTGCTGCGCAAACCCACGAGCAGAGCCCGGCACCCAAGAACATGGCAGATATACGGCCTGGGCCGCCGATCTTATTGATCGCGATAACATCCATTCTCAATACCTAGGGGCGAGTCGACCCCAAGTCGCGCCAGCAGGTGCGTTAGCAATTATCGAATTTGCTAACAATTTGCTAACGAA
>PMUK01000194.1 GCA_003166915.1 Candidatus Cybelea palsarum | reverse complement strand
CCGAAGAGATGACGGAGAGGCAGCGGCGGTTTCTGGTCTCGGCAGTAGCAGCGTTCGTGAACGTCAATATCGGGGATATCACAATTGTGTCGGTGAGTCCGGCAATTAGTTGTCGAGTAAGACTTGAAATGCCAGAAAGCTCGGCCAAGGTTCTTGTGAAGGGATTTCAATCGCATGATCCGAGCCTGAAAGCCTTCCTTGACGGTATCGATCTACTGGCGGTCGACGAAACCACCAAACGCAGCACCGGCGGTGGGCCACCGACGAATACCACGGAGCGTGGTCTTGAGGACATCATAGTCCGCGATCTTGAGAACGATGGCTGGATCGTCGGAGCCGCACGCGACTATAACCGGGCCTGGATGGTAGACCTGGAACAACTGCGAGCCTTTTTGGCGACGACTCAAGAGCCGCTTCTCGGTGCTCTTGGCATTGACAGCGACTCGTCAGCACGTCAGAAGTTCCTAGCGCGGCTTCAGGGGGAAATTAGTAAACGTGGAATCATCGATGTCGTTCGCAATGGCATCAAGCACGGTCCACTCGACATTGCGCTATTCTACGGAACCCCGTCACCCGGGAACCTTAAGGCTGAAGAGCGATTTGCATCGAATAGATTCTCGGTTACTCGCCAGCTTCGTTACAGTCATGATGAAACTGCGCTTGCCCTCGATCTCGGGCTGTTCATCAACGGCCTGCCTATAGCAACGTTCGAACTCAAGAATAGCCTCACGAAGCAGACGGTCGAGGATGCTGTCGAGCAATATAAGCGAGATCGTGATCCCCGGGAAAGGCTTTTTGAGTTTGGCCGCTGCATCGCGCACTTCGCGGTCGATGACGCGGAGGTGCGTTTCTGCACGCATCTGAAAGGTAAGAGTTCGTGGTTTCTTCCGTTTAACAAGGGCTGGAACGACGGAGCAGGCAACCCGCCGAATCCCGAAGGCCTTAAAACGGACTATCTTTGGAAATCCGTTCTGACGCCGGTCGGATTGACCGACATCATCGAAAACTATGCTCAAGTGGTAGAAGAGATAAACCAGCGGACTGGCAAGAAGAAGCGCGTATTGATTTTTCCTCGATACCACCAACTCAATGTTGTGCATAAATTGCTGGCGGACGCCGGTGAGCGTGGGGTGGGGCGACGATATCTCGTGCAGCATTCTGCGGGAAGCGGGAAATCGAACTCTATAGCGTGGCTTGGTCACCAATTGGTCGGTCTTAAGAAAGACCAAAAGAATATCTTCGACTCAATCATCGTAGTTACGGATCGCCGTGTGCTGGATCGACAAATTCGTGATACGGTCAAGCAGTTTGCACAAGTGAGCGCAATAGTGGGGCACGCCGAGCACTCGGACGATCTTCGCAAATTTATCGAGGGCGGTAAAAAGATCATTATTACCACCGTCCAAAAGTTTCCGCACATCCTGGACGACATCGGAAACGAGCATCGGGACCGTCAGTTTGCGATCGTAATCGACGAAGCTCATTCGAGCCAGGGTGGAAAGAGCACGGCGGCCGTAAGTGCAGCGCTCGGGGGCGCAGGCGAAGCGGACGACGTCGAGACGACGGAAGATGCGATCAATCGCATCATGGAGTCCCGCAAGATTCTCCCCAATGCCAGCTACTTTGCATTCACCGCGACGCCAAAGAACAAAACGCTGGAAGTATTTGGTGAGGCGGTTCAAGCCGACGGAAAAGTCAAACATCGACCATTCCACAGCTATACGATGAAGCAAGCGATCCAAGAGGGATTCATCCTGGATGTCTTGCGCAGCTACACACCGGTGGCGAGCTATTACCATCTCGTTAAGAGAATCGAGGGCGATCCCGAATTCGATATCAAGCGGGCAAATAAGAAGCTTCGCCGATATGTCGAGGACCACGATCACGCGATACGGACCAAGGCGGAGATCGTGGTCGATCATTTCCTGGATAACGTGATCGCGTTGGGAAAGATCGGCGGGCAGGCGCGCGCGATGGTCGTCACGAGCAGTGTCGATCGCGCCCTTGAGTATTATCACGCTATTAGAGACCACCTCGGCGAACGCAAAAGTCCATTCCAGGCGATTGTGGCGTTTTCCGGGGAGCGCGAATACCACGGCGTAAAGGTGTCGGAAGCCGTGCTGAACGGTTTCCCATCGAATCAAATCGCTGACAAGATCGAGGATGACCCCTATCGGTTTCTGGTGTGCGCGGACAAGTTCCAAACGGGCTACGACGAGCCGCTGCTGCATACCATGTACGTGGACAAGGCGCTCTCCGGCATCCGAGCGGTCCAGACGCTGTCGCGCCTTAATCGCGCGCATCCCCAAAAGCACGACGTTTTTGTCCTCGATTTCTACAACGATACGGACGACATTCGCACTGGCTTCGAGCCGTACTATCGGACCACAATTCTCAGCGATGAGAGTGATCCGGACAAGCTGCACGATCTCAAGTGCGCCCTAGACGCCTACGAAGTCTACGCCGATGATCAGGTACAGGAGCTTGTTCGACTTTATCTCGGAGGTGCCGATCGCGATAAGCTCGATCCCATACTCGACGCCTGTGTGGCCACATACAAAGAGCAACTTGACGAAGACGGCCAGGTCGAGTTCAAAGGGAAGGCCAAGACGTTTACGCGGACATACGACTACCTCGCTTCGATTCTCCCGTACTCGAACGCGGCTTGGGAACGGCTATCGATTTTCCTGAACTTTTTGATCCCGAAGCTACCGGCTCCGAAGGAAGAAGATGCGTCGAAGGGCATCTTGGAGACCATAGACATGGATAGCTATCGCGCCGAAAAGCGCGACGCGCAACGAATCCAGCTTCCGGACCAGGACGCAGAAATCGGACCGGTGCCCGGCGACAGCGGGGGTGGCAAACCTGCATTCGAACTTGAGCGGCTTTCCAACATCATCAAGACCTTCAACGATCTATTTGGAAACGTCAGGTGGCAGGATGCCGATCGTGTACGGGAGATGATAACCAAGGAAATCCCTCAAAAGGTCTCAGCGGATACGGCGTATCAGAACGCGCAGAGGAACTCTGACAAGCAGAATGCACGTATCGAACACGACAAGGCGCTGGGGCGAGTGATCATCGGCCTGATGAGAGACGACACGGAACTGTTTAAGCAGTTCAGCGATAACCCGGACTTCAAGCGTTGGCTGGCGGACACGGTATTCACGATGACGTACGGGCAACTCAACGCACGGGACTAACAAACTCGTGAATGAACCGAAAGCGCATCTCATTCGCACTCCACGACCAGCGAGACTGACGCCCAACTGAAGCAAGCGGGCAGCGGACGTTTGAGGCCCTGATATGTTACCGAGTGG
>PMUK01000226.1 GCA_003166915.1 Candidatus Cybelea palsarum | reverse complement strand
ACGCTCCCTGCATATGTTAAAAAACCAACGGCGAGGCTCTCGTCGCCGTAGCGGCGGCGCACGAGCGCGCCGATATTCGTTTCGCCGCGGGCTCCCATCGAAGTTGCGTCCGCGGTTCCGACGTGCGAGTTGTGGGCCCAAACGACTGCCTTGGCGGAACCATGATGGCGGGAAAGGTGCCGCAGCAAGCGATCGNNTAGCGCTCGGCATTTGCGACGATGCGTGCGTTCTGCTCGGCGTAAAAGAACTGGTCTTCTGCCACCCTACCGTCGAGGCGAGCGTATAACGCTGCTTTGCGCTGGATCTCGAGAAGGGCCGCAACGACCTCGTTCCGGCACTGGGGCTCCAGCCCCTGCGCGGCCGCAAGACCGTACCGTTCAGGATAGTCCGCATAGATTTCCAAGCATTCGTAGTGGCGGCGAGCCTGCGTTGCCGCCGCCGGATCGACCCGATCGAGGTATTCGAGCACCGCGTCGATCGACGCGTACATGCTGTAGAGATCCAAACCATAGAAGCCGACCTTAGGCCGCACGCTCGTTTGGCAGAAGTCATTGTACTCGCGCAGCCAGCCGATGAAATCCAGCACGTCGGCGTTTCGCCACATCCAGGTAGGGAATCGTTTGAATCCCGTCAGCGAGTCGACGGCTTCGGCATCGTCGTTCGCACCACGAACGTAGCGATTCACGCGGTAGGCGTCGGGCCAATCACCCTCGATGCAGATCGCGGCAAAGCCCTTTTCTACGATCAGTCTTTTTGTGAGTTCGGCCCGCATTCGGTAAAACTCGTGCGTACCATGCGTCGCTTCGCCGATCAGAACGATCGGCGAGTCGCCGATCATCTCGAATAATCGATCGTTTTCGCCGCGAGCGCCGGTGAGCGGAACGATCGAACTCGCGAGATCTTCTGCTACGCGACCTTCCACTGCTCTCGTTCCAGTTCGGCTCGGCTCAACAGATTCCGAACCTCATCGTCGGTGACTTGAGCGAAGTTCGCATAATAGAAGCCCACTGCACCAAAATAGGCAAGCTGATTCGGGCATACGACGCGATCGGCAACCTGCCGCAGCCATGCGCACGTTTCGAATGGCGCGACCGGGATCGCGACGACGACTTGCGCTGGCTCGTACCTGCGTAATGCGGCGACGGCGGAGTACATCGATGCACCCGTAGCGAGACCGTCATCGACGACGATTACGGTCGAGCCGGCGACTGCCGGCCCCGGGCGGTCGTCGCGGTAAGCGGCTTCACGCCGCTTGAGCTCTTCGCGCTCCTGAGCAAAGACTGCTTGAAACTGCTGTGGCGTAACGCCGGCGCGCCGCATCACCGCTTCATCTACGACACACCTGCCGCCGGTTGCAACGGCTCCCATCGCCACCTCCTGGTGACCGGGCACGCCGAGCTTGCGGACGACGAAGACGTCGAGCGGAGCGTGAAGCGTTTTCGCAATCTCGTACGCCACAGGCACCCCTCCGCGCGGCAACGCCAGCACGATAACGTCGTTCCTTCGCACATACGAAGATAGTTCCGCCGCAAGCTGCCGACCGGCGTCGGCCCGGTCCATAAAGATCGGCATATTACTTACGATGCACGATCGAGTCGCCGTGACGAGGATCGAAGACGCTCCATAGAACTCTTGTACCAGTAAGCCGGGAAACGGTGGTGAATTCCTCTTCTCAAGTTCTTCGTAGAAGGTACGCATCGCAAGCACGATTCCGCCGGACGGCGTTCGCACGCGAAGCGGAACCTTCGAGATCGGATCGATCGGGTCCGAGGCTACCAGGTTCGCATTCCGGGCGCGAGATAGCCGGGATGGCGCAAGAGTTCTCCAAACGGACCTGCATAAGCAAGCACAGCCAACACGAGCGCAAGGACCCCCCATCGGTAGATGTGCTGCAGCGGCTGAGGAGTCGCACTCGCTCCATCCGCCGGCGTTGCGAAGGTCACCTCCATCGGTTCGGTCTTCACGTTCTGCACAAGCGTTCCGATCGCAACCGCGACGAATGCCAGGATGCTGATGAAGAGAAAGAAACCTCCAGCAGCCGCTAGCAGCATGAGCGGTTGCCACGCGTTCGCGGCGGCGGCACCCATGTACGCCACGTCCGCCGTGCGCCGCGGCGCGCCGAGCAAACCGGCGAAGTGCATCGAAAACGACATGATCAGCATGCCGAAGAACCACAGGCGCGTTTGGAAGAGCGCCAGCTCCGGCTTCCACAATGCCCGACCTGTTACGCGAGGTATCAGCCAATACGCGGCGCCGAGAAACGTTAACGCAACAGGGCCGCCAACGGTCACGTGGAAGTGGCCAACGATCCAAATCGTGTTATGCACCACGGTATCTATGCTATACGAGGCGTTTACCAGGCCGCCGAACCCGCCCAAAATGAAGAGCAACATACCCAGTCCCGCGCCACTGAACGTCGGGTCGTTCCACGGAAGCTCTTTGACGGTAGCGATGAACCCCCGCCGCCCACGCGCGATTGCGGCGAGCTCGAACGATGCAAAGATGGCAAACGCGGTGATGAAGGACGGAATGGCGACACCATAGGTGGTGACGGTGTGTAGCATTTTCCACACCGGCGAGATCCCAGGCTCCATGAATTCGTGATGGATCCCTACCGGCGTCGACAGCGAGATCAGCATGATGAACGTCAAACGCGTCAAACCGTCGCTAAATACGTTGCCGCCATATCGCAACGGGATGATGTTGTACCAGATGATGTACGCACCCATGATCCAGAAGTACACAAGCGGGTGACCGAAATACCAAAATAATATCCGCGTCAGCATCACGTTGATGCCCGGCGTCCAGCCGAAAGCCCATGGAATGAGTAAACCCATTTCGGCCACTACCCCTAAGGTGGCTACGATCCACATGACGAACGTCGCCGGAGCAGAACACGACGAGCGGTACCGGCCGCCCCGGTTGGTTCTTTCGGTAGAAGTTGACGTTTTCAAAAACCTCGAACGCAACGACCCAGGTTCCGAGCACCAGCAGCGTTGCGCCAATATAAAACCACGGGCTGGCTTTGAGCGGCGTATAAAACGTGTATAGTACCGTAGCGTCCCCGCGTAGAATGGTCAGGGCCGCCATCGTCGTGCCGGCGAGCATAAGCAGCCATCCAAACCAGCCAGCGGCGAGTTTTCGTTCGCGCGGAATCGACCGGTAGGTCACGAAGAGCGATAGACCCGTGATGAAGAACGTCGTGAAGACGAGGGCCATCAGCACGCCGTGCATCGTGAGGATCCGATAGTAATCGAACCATCCTGGAGCGCCGAACGCGCCAGTCCGTGCAAACCCTTGGAATACTCCGAAGATCGCGCCAAGTGCTATTGCTGCCGTGGCCGTGTAAATATGCGCGATCACTACGCGGTTCTCTGCACGAACCTGGCTGCTCGCGGTCATTACTGAACCTCGATCTTTGCGAACATGTCTTGATGGTCGATGCCGCAATACTCGTGGCAGATTAGCAGGTACTCACCACGGCGCGTAAACGTATGCTGCTGCGAATTGACCCAACCGGGCACGGCCATCATATTGATGTCGGTGTCGGGGATAAAGAAGCCGTGCACGACGTCGGCGCTCGTAACGTAGAACGTCACCTTGCTCGCGGCCGGAATCGTCAACACGCGCGGAGTGAATTCGAAAACTTGGGCGATGTAATACGCTTCGTACGAGCCGTCCGGAAGCTTGCGCAAGCCCGGCCGGTCGAAAGGCGGTGTTTGCGCAACCTTCGTCGGATCGATCTGCTGCATGCCCGACGGCGGATTGATGTTGTCCGCAAACGCAGCGACGCCGATGAGCAGCAAAAAAAAGACGAGCATGGTGAATCCAAACGTCATCCACCATCGTTCGTACCGATGGATCTGCATCTTACCAGCGGCCTCGCAATAGGGCGTACATACCCAGCCAGAGAATCAAAAACGTAATTCCCAGGGTAAAGACGAACCGCAGCGTCCCAACGAGCGGAGCCTCGTCGTTTTTCATGAGGTCGCAGTCTGGCTCGGTTTCGCCTGCTCGTCGGCCTCGTAACGCGACTTCATTTCGTCGCCCAGACGCGCCAGCAGCGCCCCGGCGGTTGCGCTCGCGATCCGCGAGCCGGCAGCCCAGTCAAACGCGGCTCCCAGCGCACCGCCCGGCGGCCGATACGAGCCCGTCAACTCAAGGCGTGCCGATTCGTACGTCTCATCGGCACGCACGGTTAGCTCGCCATCAAATTCAGGGTAGGGTCCCGCCTGCGGCTTCCAATGAATGTGCCAAGGCTCATCAAAGTGCATCGGGTCGGCGCTTGGGCCAAACGTCACGAGAACGCCCTTGACGAGCTCTAGTCCCGGCATCGAAAGGATCAACGTTAAGTGACTTTGTTTCCTTGACGTCGCCAGGTCGCGAACTTCATCACCGAGATAACGCTTCGCGAGGTGATAGGGGCACTGGACGACGCGGTGTTCTGATAGGTGCGACATGCCGCCATTCTAACCCGATCGTGGGAAGAACTCTCGAAAAAGCGCTTCTAAAGTGCTTCACAAGTCACTCCCGGCGCATCTTGTACCCGACGCCGTAGACGGTGAGGACGTACTCAGGGTTGCGGGGATCCTTTTCGAGCTTCTTACGTAAATTATTGATGTGCCGATCGAGCGTGCGCTCATAGACTTCGCCGTCGTCACCAAGACGGTCGAGAAGGTGCGAGCGGGAGAAAACCTCGCCGGGATTCTCGGCTAATACCGTCAGGATCTTGAACTCGGTGGCCGTTAAGGCCGCTGACTGGCCTTCGATGCTGACCTCGTGGAAGTCGTGATCGATTTCGAGCTCGCCGATGCGGGTTTTTCGCGTTACCTTGCGCGACGGCGGCGTCGAAGGCTCCCCGACTCGGCGTAAGATTGACCGGACGCGCGCAACCACTTCGCGAGGAGAGAATGGCTTGCTCACGTAGTCGTCCGCTCCGAGCTCCAGCCCCACAACGCGGTCGGCCTCATCCGAACGTGCCGTCAACATCAACGTCGGGATACGGCTGCCGGGTACCGAAGCCGCGCGCAAAACGTCGAAACCGCTCCCATCCGGCAGCGTCACATCCAGCACGAGTATATCCGGAGCTTCACGTCCCAAAAGAGCCAAGGCGTCGGCGACCGTTCCGCAGGTCTCCACGGAAAGGCCCTCTCGCTCTAAATACGTCCGCAACACATCGGCAATCGCCGGTTCATCGTCGACGAGCAACACTCGCTTGCGCTCCATGTTACGGATTCTCTGGATCGCTTGGCCGCTTAACAAGCTTGCAGGCTCGACGCAAGGCGTCGGCGACGGACTCCAGGCGCGGCGGCGTCGGTGCTACGATGCCATCGATCATCCCCTCGACATTCGCCAGGGCGATGCCGAGGAGGTTACCGAGCTCATGGCGCGCGTCGTCCGTCTGGTGCACCGAGTACTAATCCGCGAACACCGCGCTCCGGCCCTTCGAAGCGGGTTTGTCGGAACCAAGCCGAATTTGTTATGAGTGTGCGACCAGGCCCTGTCTCTCAGTGATATCGCCGGTAGCCGGCTGCCGCTTATAGAGCATGCGCCCGCCGCCACCGTCATCGTCGATGCCGAGGGCCGGATACAACTGGTCAACGCGCAGACGGAGCACCTCTTCGGGTACTATCGCGAAGAGTTGATCGGCAAGCCCGTCGAGCTGCTGATCCCGGCACGCTATCACAGCCGGCACGTCGGCGAACGCCGCAGCTATTACACCGATCCGCGGGTTCGTCCAATGGGGGTCGGCCTCGAGCTCTACGGTCTGCGCAAGAACGGCAGCGAGTTTCCCGTGGAGATCAGCTTGAGTCCGGTCGTCACGAGGGACGGGACGTTCGTCGCCAGCGCTATCCGAGACGTTACGGAACGAAAGGCATTTGAGCGGCAGCTTCAAGAGCTCAATGCCGAGCTCGAGACGGCAAACCGCGCCAAGGATGACTTCCTGGCGTCAATGAGCCACGAGCTGCGAACGCCGCTCAATGCCATCATCGGGTTTACGGGAACGCTGCTAATGAAGCTGCCCGGTCCGCTTAACGACGAGCAGGAACGACAGCTCGGCATCGTGCAGTCGAGCGCACGCCATTTGCTTTCCTTGATCAACGACATTCTCGATCTCGCAAAGATCGAGTCTGGGAAAATGGAGTTGCACTTTGAAACCGTCCCTGTAAAGGAAGTCGTCAAAGACGTTGCAGCATCGCTGGCAGCACTCGCATCCGAAAAGGGACTCGAGTTCACGAGCTCCGTATCGGAAGATGGAGAGTCGGCGGTTACCGACCGCCGCGCGCTGCGCCAGATTCTATTGAACTTAACCAACAACGCGATAAAATACACGGAGAACGGCTCCGTTCGAGTCGACGTGCGAGGGATAACCTGGAACGATCGGCCGGCGATCGTGGTAAGAGTGATCGACACAGGGGTTGGGATCAGGCCCGAAGACCGGCAACGACTCTTTGAAGCATTCGAACAACTCGAACCGCTCCACACGCGACGCTCCGAGGGTACCGGCCTGGGGCTTTACCTGTGTCGCAACCTTGCAACACGGCTGGGGGGAGCGTTGAAGATGACGAGCGAGTACGGGAGCGGCAGCACGTTCACGCTTTTTCTGCCTAAGGTTCACTAGGCGCACGTATGCGCATCCTCGTGGTAGACGATAATGCCGCGAACCTGGACCTCATGCTCTACCTGCTTCGGTCTTTCGGGCACGATCCGGAAGGGAAACCCGACGCGCTCGCAGCCCTCGAGAGCGCCAGAACTGGTAACTTCGAGTTGGTACTCGCCGACATACTCATGCCCGGTATGAACGGCTACGAGTTTGCGCGCCGCCTTAAAGCAGACGCCGCCCTCGCGTCGACGCCGCTTGTGGCCGTAACCGCTCTGGCGATGCCGGCCGATCGCATGGGAGCAGACGAGGCCGGCTTTGACGGTTACATCACTAAGCCGATCGACCCGCGAACGTTCGTCTCACAGGTAGAAGCTTTTCTTCGCGCGGGTTCCGCCTGATGGCAAGAGTGCTCGTCGTAGATGATGCGCCCGAAACGCGGCTTCTTGTACGGACCCTCCTCACGCATGCCGGCCACGAAGTGTTCGAAGCGGCCGACGGCTCCGCCGCGCTTTCGCGCGCAACGGAGCACCAGCCGGACTTAGTTCTTCTCGATTTCTCGATGCCGGCGATGAGCGGGCCCGAGTTCATTCGAGCATTGCGTGCCGACCCGCGTGTGACGCGGACCGTCGTGGCACTCTATACGGCGACCGCTATGAATCCGGCGCTCCGTGACTTCATGGAGATGTACGAAATCGAGCACGTCATCCCCAAGCCGTCCGAGCCGCTTGAACTTCTTGCGGCCGTAGAACGAGCACTAACCAGCTGATCTCCAGCGCCAATCGCGGATCTCTGGCAAATCCTCACCATGCTCTTCGATATATCGACGATGCTTGACGAGCATGTCGCGTATCAGCTGCTGCGCGTGTGCGGCGCGGTTGCCAAGGCGCGGGACTCGGTCGATCGCATCATCGGCTAGATGGAACCGGTCCAAACCGTTACGCACCGTCATGTCGAACGGAGTCGTGGTCGACCCTTCCTCGCGGTAGCCGTGAACGTGAAATCGTTCGGCATTCGGCCGTTTATACGTGAGACGATGGACGAGCGCCGGGTAGCCGTGGTAGGCGAAAACAACCGGTACGTTGGTGGTAAAGATTGAGTCGAACTCGGTGGCGCTCATGCCATGCGGGTGTTCCTCCCGTGACTGCAGCGTCATGAGATCGACGACGTTGACGACGCGAACCTTTAGCTCGGGTACGTGCGTTCGTAAAAAGTCTACGGCGGCTAACATCTCGAGCGTCGGCACGTCGCCGGCGCACGCCATGACGACGTCGGGCTCGGCATCTTCGTCGCTGCTGGCCCACTCCCAAATGCCGGCGCCGGCGGTGCAGTGGCGAATGGCTGCTTCCATGTCAAGCCACTGCCACTCCGGCTGCTTCCCGGCAACGATGACGTTGATGTAGTCGCGGCTGCGTAGACAATGATCAGCGACGGAGAGCAACGTGTTTGCGTCCGGTGGAAGATAGACGCGCACGACGTCGGCCTTCTTATTCACGATGTGGTCGATGAAGCCGGGATCCTGGTGGCTAAAGCCATTATTGTCCTGGCGCCAGACGTGCGAGGTGAGTAAATACGTAAGCGAGGCGATTGGACGCCTCCACGAAACCTGACGAGCCGTCTTCAACCATTTCGCGTGCTGGTTCACCATCGAATCGACGATATGGATGAACGCCTCGTAACACGGAAATATTCCGTGGCGCCCTGTGAGAAGGTATCCTTCGAGCCAGCCTTGGCAGAGGTTCTCGCTAAGCACCTCCATGACGCGCCCATTGGGCGAGATATGATCGTCTTCGGGTAGAATCTCCGCGACCGAGCAACGCTGCGTTACCTCGAACAGCGCGTCGAGGCGGTTCGACGTCGTCTCGTCGGGACAAACGACGCGGAACCGGTCAGCATTCAGCCGCATAATATCGCGCAGAAACGCTCCAAGTGCGCGCGTGGACTCTGCCTCAACCGCTCCCGGTTGCGACACCGCGACCGCGTAATCGCAAAACTCCGGCATCGCCAAATCGCGAAGGAGTAGGCCGCCGTTGGCGTGCGGGTTCGCTCCCATGCGGCGGGCACCGCGCGGAGCGAGATCGGCGAGCTCGGGCACAAGGCGCCCGTTTTCGTCGAAAAGTTCTTCAGGACCGTAGCTGCGCATCCATGCCTCGAGCATGGCAAGATGCGAAGGGTTCTCGCGCACGCCGAGCAGGGGAACTTGATGCGCGCGGAACGTGCCTTCGACCGGTACCCCATCGACGCTCTTAGGCCCGGTCCAACCTTTCGGCGTGCGCAAAACAATCATCGGCCATGGTTGGCGCTGGCGAAATCCTTCGGATCTTGCCGTGATCTGAATCTGGCGAATGCGCACGAGAGCCCGCTCGAGTGTCGCCGCCATGAGTTCATGCATTCGCCCGGGATCGTCACCTTCAACTAAGTACGGCTCGTAACCGTAGCCCTCGAACAGGTGCACGAGCTCTTCGTTGGGGATGCGCGCCAAGATGGTCGGGCCGGCGATCTTATAGCCGTTTAAGTGCAGAATCGGTAGTACCGCGCCGTCGCGCTGCGGGTTGAGAAACTTATTCGCGTGCCAACTGGTCGCAAGCGTGCCCGTCTCGGCCTCGCCGTCTCCGACCACCGCGCATACGATCAAATCGGGATTGTCGAAAGCGGCGCCATAGGCGTGCGCAAGCGAATATCCAAGTTCGCCGCCCTCGTGGATCGAGCCCGGCGTATCGGGTGATGCGTGGCTGGGGACACCGCCTGGAAACGAAAACTGCTTGAAGAGCCGGCCTAATCCAGCTTCGCTCTGCGGAACGTTCGGGTAGAGTTCGCTGTACGTACCTTCGAGATACGTGTTGGCGACCATAGCCGGTCCGCCGTGCCCGGGGCCCGCAACGAAGATCACGTTGAGGTCGTGACGCTTGATGAGGCGGTTGAGATGCGCGTAGACGAAATTTAGCCCGGGCGTCGTTCCCCAGTGGCCAAGCAAGCGCGGCTTGATATCGTCAGGCGTCAGGGGCCGCCTTAGCAATGGATTACGGTCGAGCAAATAGATCTGCCCGACGCTCAAATAGTTAGCGGCCCGCCAATACTCGTCAATGCGCTCCAGTCCGACTTGCGAAAGTACGGTCGGCGCTACCATCGTTTCCATGCCCGTCACTTTAGCCTCGACCGTGCGAAGAAGTGAGGAACCCCCGTTCCTACGAGGTTCATATTTGAGAAGTAGAGTGCGCCCATGACGCACCTTCGGGATCAAACCTCGGTTCGAGGGACGGTGACTCAGACAGAAGCGCGCCTCGAGTCCTATTTTGCTTCACGGCGCGGCCTCGATGGCATCGCGCGAATGAGGCTACGCGTGCCGGTTAAGGGCACGTCACAGGGAGTCTTTCTCGATCGGGAGGTTCGAATAGAGGCCTGGCGCGATCGCGACGACCAGAACCTCAACGATCTAATACGGATCAGGTGGACCTCCGAAGGCAGTGTCGTCTTCCCAAAGTTTGCCGGCACGCTCGTCGTGTGGGGCGAAGGCGATGCTGATCTCAGCTTCATCGAGCTGGACGGCGACTACAAGCCACCGCTAGGTCTTGCCGGCGAACTCTTCGACGAAACAATAGGGCATCGCATTGCCCAGTCGACCGCCCGCGAGCTTTTAAAAGACCTAAAGCGCGGAATCGAAGCCGAATCACGCGCCACCGTAGACGGGTCCTAAGTGTACCAGCTCGCAAGAAGATTCTGTGAAACCGCGTTCCTAGCTTATTCATCGCAACGCGGTACGATGCGGTTACTCAATCTATATCGTTACATTAAGCAGAATCGGTTCTTATGACTACACAACCCGCGCCGACAAAGCCCGCGGCGCCTCCGAAAGCAATGAGAGCCTTTGCGATGCTCGGTCTCGGGCGTACGGGTTTCGTTCAAAAGCCGCTTCCGGTGGCCGGGCCAAACGATGCAATCGTCAAGACGACGCATGCGCTCGTTTGCACGTCCGATTCGCATACGGTCCATGGCGCGATTGGGCCGCGCGAGTTGCTGACGCTCGGACACGAAGCCGTTGGCATTGTCTACGCGGTCGGCTCGGAAGTCCGGCGATTCAAACCTGGCGATCGCGTCGTCGTCGGTGCCATTACGCCCGATTGGGGCTCGGAAGAGGCGCAGAACGGCTTTCCTTCGCAGTCGTCGGGGGCTCTCGGCGGCTGGAAGTACGCCAATATCAAGGACGGTGTTTTTGCGGAGTATTTCCACGTCAATGAAGCCGATGCGAACATGGCATTGATTCCGCCCGACGTTGCCTCAGAGCAGGCCGTCTACTGCGCGGACATGCTTTCGACAGGGTTTATGGCAGCCGAGCACGGCGAGATCCCGATCGGTGGGACCGTCGCAATCTTCGCGCAGGGACCGGTCGGTTTAATGGCGACTGCCGGCGCGCGGCTACGAGGGGCCGGGCGAATTTTCGCCGTGGAAAGCGAGCCTCGCCGTGCCGATCTGGCTCGCGAGTTCGGCGCACATCTTGTCGTCGATTTTAGTAAAGAGGATCCGGTTGCGCGAATTATCGCAGAAACCAGCGGCATTGGTGTCGACACCGCCATCGAGGCGCTCGGTACGGAGAAGAGTTTTCAGCAGTGTGTCGAGGTGACAAAGCCCGGCGGAACGATCTCAAACGTCGGCTATCATGGTTCAGACGATTATGTAGCGATTCCCCGTGTCGCCTGGGGAGTCGGAATGGCCGACAAGACGATCCGAACCGGACTGTGCCCCGGAGGAAGTCTCCGCTTGGAGCGACTTCTGAGGGTTCTCCAGCAACGACAGCTCGACCCGACAAAAATGACGATGCACACGTTCGGCTTCGAAGATATGAACAAAGCGTTCGAGATCATGGATCGCAAGCTCGACGGCGTGCTCAAGCCGCTGATCGTATTCTAGGCGCCACAAACCAAGTACGAAACATGGCGGCGAGGTTGCGCGCCGCCATGTTTCGCTTCTCTGCCTTCTGAGAAGATTGCATCGTCGAAACCTCATCAATTATTCAAAGGCGAAGCGCATGATCGACTTCATACAAAAAGGAGGCAAATAGTGAGTACAACTGTACTGGTCGAGAGTAATCTTTTTCAAGACGCCTTGGAGTTCGTGCGGCAGAAAGGATGCCTGCAAGCGCGATACGATAATTTCATCGGTGGAAAATTCCTTCCGCCGACCGAGGGTCGTTATTATACCGATACGAGCCCGATCAACGGAAAAGCTATCGCCGATATCGCGCGCTCGTCTCCGCAAGACGTCGAACTCGCGTTGGATGCGGCACACGCAGCCAAGCGCTCGTGGGCGCGCCTTGCAGTTGCGAGCGAGCCAAGATCCTCAACAAGATAGCCGATCGCATCGAAGAGAACCTTGAGGCCATCGCACGCATCGAGACCATCGACAACAGCAAACCCCTTCGCGAAAAGCTAGCGGCCGACGTTCCGCTGGCGGCCGACCACTTCCGCTACTTCGCCGGCTGCCTACGCGCCGAAGAGGGATCAATCGACGATATCGATGCTACCACGGTTGCATATCGTTTCAAGGAGCCGTTCGGTGTCGTCGGTCAGATTATTCCCTGGAACTTTCCGCTGCTGA
>PMUK01000065.1 GCA_003166915.1 Candidatus Cybelea palsarum | reverse complement strand
TTGTGTTAACAGGCCCTAGTTAACCGCATAAGGGACAGCCGCCTTAACACAGACTGTTCGATGCGGGAGCGAGGTCCCCAGGTCGGGTTCGGATTTGGATTGCCGCTTTATCGAGACGAAAGCGAATTGCGTGATTTGACGCGCGTACCCGCGGCCTCTTAGAAGAGCTAAGAAGTCGAAGCATTCCTACGGGGACCGTTCGCCTTGCCACCACGGAAACGAAAACTGCTCGAACCAGGTTGGCCAAGTTCAACCGGCATCAATTGTACAGCGCTTTCGTTTGTCAGCAGGTTCTCGTATTTTATGGCGAGACGCTCCAGCCTCACGACGATGTCATCCAATTTGTCAAACGTTAGAATCGCTCTTCGCGCCGTGCGGCTGCGAGTTGTCGCGCGCCGAGACCGGGTTAAGTACAGTTTGACGCTGGAGATGGCTCGGGCATCGCAGCGCGCGGTTTTTGACAGGGTCGCCGCGATAGATGCAATTATCTACGAGGAGTTGCACGGCGAACGATGATTGCGGCACTGCTCATGTCGGCAACGCTGACCGACCCGTACCAGGTCTTCGGCATGGCGCGTGCGCGCTGGGAAGCGCAACACTATCCAGAAAAGATCGCCTATACGGTCGCGGTCGACGTCGTCGAAAGCGGTGTCCGGATGTCTGCGCCGGCACGGCAAGCACGATCTCGCCGACCACTACGAGCGAGCGATGGCGGAGGCGGCACCGCCGCAGCCGGTTGACTACGTCGGCGAAGCGCTCCGCAGTATCGGCTTTAAATGGCCACCTACGGGGTGATCCTAAGCTCCTCCAGAGCGTGGTGCAAGTCGGGGAGAGTGTCATTGTCGCCGTCTTTGTTAGCGATAATAGCCATTCTCACTAACTGCGGACGACGGCGATCCACCAGTTGGTCGCGTTGGCCGAGCGACGCACCTCGCCACTCGGCTGCCCCGGTGGGACTGAGTCCGAGCCTGCCGAAACGTCACCACGTCCGGTGACGTTCACGTGCGAGGAGAAGACCAACCATGATTCGTCGAGATTTGAGCCGCTTCGCGCTTTGCCTTTGCGTGGCTGTCGTAGTGCTTGCCGGGTGCGGTGGATCGCAGCCGCAGATCGGCGCGTCGGGCGCGATGCCGCAAAGGCAGACGCCGCAAACGATGAGCGATCGCAATGCCCACCAAAATGCAGCAAAGTGGTTTCTTTACGTTGGCCTGCAAAATGCGAGGTCTCTTGACGTGTATCACCTTCACGGCAACAAGCCGATACGCAAATTCTCCGGCACGCTCGGACCCGTAACGATTGCACTTGACCCTTGGAGCGACGTCTATACCACAGATAACAATCCTAGCGGTGGACTGATCACCGCCTATACCCCGGGCGCGCGCTCGCAGCTGCTTCAAATCGGCCTCTATGATTGGTGCCGCGGCCTTGCATTCGACGCTGAGGGTAATCTCTACGCCGGTTGTTACGGGTCCGTGCGCGTGTATGCAGCGCGCAGTACGGAACTCATCCGTACCCTACGCCAACCCGGGGTAAACGAGGCGTTAACTTTCGACTCGAAGGGAAATCTATACGTCGCCGGATTGGAAGGTTCGGGCCCGCGGGCGCAGGTTGAGGTCTTTCCGCCTGGCGCAAAGAAGCCGGCGCGCACGATCACGAAGGGCATTCAATATCCGTCCGCCCTGCTCGTCGACAAATCAAACGATCTCTTCGTCGCTAATTGTGGTTTTATTTGCTACTTTAGCAGCGGTCGCAGTGGCTCAATCACAGAGTACGCATACGGAAGCGGTACGCCTCTGCGAACGCTTACCGATGGCATCGACTCACCGCAGGCGATGGCATTCGGAAAGAACGGTTTACTCTTCGTTGCGAACTATGGGTACTCCAAGAAAGGTTCCGTCACCGTCTACTCGTCCGGCACGAAGCCCGTTCGCACAATCACGGCGGGAATCCGCAATGCTGATGCGCTGGCGATCGGTCCGAGCGGCGATGTATATGTCGCCAACTATGCGTACGCCAAAGGCCACGACAGCATTACCGTCTACACCCCGGACGGATCCCAGTTAGTGCGAACCATCCCCGAGCAGTTGAGCGGGCCGCTCTCCCTCGGCATAGGCAAGGAGTAGCGGGCGACGGAAACCGTCTCTGGGATGCCTCCGTAAGCCCGGCACGCCTCTACTCCTCTGCACGGCATCGCGATCGCGGAGCATTGCGCGCAAAGTCTCCACCCTCGAACCGAGTCCGCTAAAAATCGGCCGGACCGGACGTTTGGAAGCCCTTCTAGTAAGTATCCCGTGGACTTTGCCGGGGGATGTTACGTAGGCCCCTCGGCAGTTCCGGTTCCGCAGTCTTTCCCGGCTCGGTTCCGGGGCCGCCGGGCCTACATGTTGATAGGTATCGAGGCTCGGCTAGGCTCGGTGCTACAAGCTCCGCGCGCTTGATCCTTGACGCCGTAAGCCCATAGGCCGTCCGCGAAGCCGCATCGCGCTACGTACTGCGTAGCTCGGAGGGCCCGACGAGGCGTGGTTCAAGCCCGAGGTCGTGCCGAAATCCAGGCGCTCACCCCGCCCCGGTACCTGAGCCTACATTGGCCTTCTCGATGTACGGAGCCACCTAGTGCCACTCGTTCGCGTTCAGGGCAGCAACGATCGCGCTTCGAGTACTCTCGCGCAGATCGCTGCGCGGTTGCCACTTGCCGCCCATGCTGAGGACGAATACGAACAGCTTATAATGCATGAGGCCGATAAAGTTCGGGGGTCCCCACGCCTCGAACAGAACGTACTCCCCACGCTTGTCAAAGTCTACCTTCGCGTACCTGACAAACAGCAGATCGTAAACCTCATGTCCGAGCTTTTGCTCGTCGTTGTAGTTTTTCGTTCGGTAGCGTACGATGAGTGCCGGCTCAGACAGATCGCGCAGATAAACCTTTTCCAGCTGCTTCGAAGGATGCGTGTTTGCCACCGTAACGGCGTCCGGTGATGGGTAAAACGGGATCGGATAGGGCTTGCCGGCGGAGGCGGCGGTCGGTGTAGGAGCGGTGCCCACAGCAAGTGCTAGGACGGCAATTGAAAACCACACGAGCGGTGGATTCGCGTCTTAATGATGGCTTCCATCCAGCGTCATTGCGTCGAATCTATGACTGTCAAGCTCTCTTTTGGTTTGGGATTCTTCGCCCGAGCGTCATAAACCAAGACAGTGTAGCCGCGACCTCGGGGACATATAAAGGTTGTTCAGGGTCAGCGGGCGATTTAAATC
>PMUK01000153.1 GCA_003166915.1 Candidatus Cybelea palsarum | reverse complement strand
TCGAAATCGTAGTAGAAGCCGTTCTCTATTGCCGGTCCGATCGTAGGCTTCGCCTCGGGAAAAAGGTCTCGGACGGCATAAGCGAGGACGTGGGCCGCGGTATGCCGCAGTTCGGCAAGCGAAGGCCTGGAATCGTCAACCATGGGGGCCCGTCCTTCGTCGGCGTGGCAAGCCCGTCATCCTTTCGACTGCGCTCAGGATGACAAACCTTGTGCGCTCGGGGTGGCAAGGCGTTGCGCGGTGCCTTAACATCACGTTAATCGGATTGCATTACAACTAGAACGAGCCTTTGGCTCCAGGTCGAAGGCCACATTTGCTACCGAATAAGGAGTTTCTCTGTGATACGTTCGTTGCGTCGCTGCTGCTTCTCGCTGGCCGTTGTGGCGGGAATGACCCTTCCGGCCGCCGCTTCCACGCAGCTCACGGGTGCAGGGTCGACCTTCGACTACCCGTTCTTCTCAAAAGCCTTCTACGCTTACAATCAGAAGAATCCCGACCTCACAGTTAACTATCAGTCCATCGGGAGCGGCGGCGGCATCGCGCAGTTCACGGCGAAGACCGTCGACTTCGGCGCGACTGACGTCCCGATGAGCGCAGCAGAGTTGGCTCGGGCCAATGCGCCGGTGCTGCAGATCCCCGTGACGCTGGGCGGCGAAGCGATCGCCTACAATCTGCCCGGCGTCAACGCTCTGCGCCTCACGCGGCAAGTGCTGGTCGATATCTATCTCGGCAAGATCCTGAAATGGAACGACCCGCAGATTGCCAAACTCAATAAGGGCGCAAGTCTTCCCGACACGGCAATCATCGTCGTGCACCGCTCCGACGGATCCGGCACGACATACATCTTCAGTGATTTTTTGAGCCACGTTTCGGGTGAGTGGAAGAGCAAGGTCGGCACCGGGAAGAGCCTATCATGGCCCGCGCCTAGTTCGGTCGGCGCCAAGGGCAACGAAGGCGTTGCGGGACAAGTGAAGAGCACGCCAGGCGCGATCGGTTATGTCGAAATGGCCTACGTCGTGGAGAACCACATGCAAGGAGCGACTCTGGAGAACAAAGCCGGCAAGTGGGTAGACTGCACGCCGCAGACCGTCGCCGCGGCAGCGGCGTCGAAACCTGAGGTCACTGCGACGAACTTCTCGATTGTCGATTCTTCCGCGGCCGGTGGCTATCCGATCTCGGGATACTCCTGGGTCGTCGTCTACAAGAAGCCGGAAGCCAGAGCCAAGGAACTCTATAACGTGCTTTCGTGGCTAGTCGGTCCGCAAGGACAGGAGAATGCCAAGTCGGTTGACTACGTTCCGCTGCCTCGTAACGTGCAAGATGCGGCGGCGGCGACACTCCGGCAGATGCAGCGGTAATCCTTCGACATAGCTCAGGATGACAGGATGACAAGATGACTGTCGGGCCGCAGTTTCGGCGCGTCGCGCGGTTCGTCAGCCCTGCCGACCGTGGCTTTGCTGCGGTCGTCTACGGCGGGAGCATTCTGTTTGCGCTGCTGATTATCGGCCTCTTCGTCGAGCTCGTGCTCGGGTCGTGGCCGTCAATCGTCGCCTTCGGGCCATCGTTCATCTGGAAGAGCTCTTGGGATCCGATAACCAGTAACTTCGGCGCGCTTCCGATGATCTTCGGCACGGTCATGACGTCGCTGATCGCGATCGTCCTGGCGGCATTCATTGGGATCATGGCGGCCGTCTTCCTCGCCGATTTTGCCCCGCGATGGCTCGGGCAGCCGCTTTCGTTCTTGATCGAGCTGCTGGCGGCGGTACCCAGCGTCGTGTACGGTTTATGGGGTCTTTTCGTGCTCGCGCCGTTCATGCGAACCGCGATCGGGCCGGCGCTGCAGCACGTGCTCGGCTGGATGCCGCTCTTTTCGGGGCCGATCTACGGCGGCGGCCTGCTGACTGGCGGAATCATCTTGGCGCTGATGATCGTGCCGACGGTGACGGCCATCTCGCGCGACGTGCTCGTGGCGATTCCACGCGATCTGCGCGAGGCGTCGATGGCGTTGGGTTCGACAAAGTGGGAAACCGCGATACGCGTGGTCTTGCCCGCCGCGCGCGTCGGCGTCTTCGGTGCCTGCGTGCTTGCACTCGGACGCGCGCTGGGCGAAACGATCGCCGTAACGATGGTGATCGGTAACCGGCCGGAGATCTCGGCGTCGCTCTTCGCGCCGTCGTACACGCTGGCCAGCGTGATCGCCAATGAGTTCACCGAAGCCACGACGAGCATCTACATCAGCGCGCTCATCGAGCTGGGCCTTATCCTCTTCTTGGTGAGCATGGCGGTCAACGCGGTGGCGCGATTCATGATTTGGAGCGTGCGTGGCTCAGAGCGCGTTTAAGCGCCGCAACCTCGCGCGGCGCCGCATCGTTGGCGGTTTGGGAGTGGGGCTGGCGCTGGTCTGTGCCATCATCGGGGCGGCCTGCCTCTTGATCATCCTGGGTTACGTTATCGTGCAAGGCGCCGGCGCGCTCAATCGAGACTTTCTCACGCAGCTTCCGCATCCGGTCGGCGTGCCGGGCGGCGGCGTCGGAAATGGAATCCTCGGAACGTTCATCATCCTCGGCATCGCAACCGCCATGGCGGTTCCCATCGGGCTGCTGACCGGCATTTATCTCTCGCTCTTTGGGCGCGGACCGATTCCCGAAGCGCTGCGCTTTCTTTCCGACGTGCTCTCCGGCGTACCGAGCATCGCTATCGGTTTGTTCGCGTACGCCGTGCTCGTAGCGCCCTTCAAGCATTTTTCGGCCTTCTCGGCCTCGTTTGCATTCATGATGCTGATGCTGCCGCTGCTCGTGAGAACGTCGGAGCAGGCTATTCGCTCGGTGCCCCAGACCGTGCGCGAGGGCGCGCTTGCGCTAGGAATGTCGAACTTTCGGGCAACCGTGAGGATCGTGATTCCAACCGCGATGCCGGCGATCGTCACCGCGTTGCTCTTAGCGATCGCGCGCGTGATCGGCGAGACCGCACCGCTGCTCTTCACCGCATTCGGGAGTCAGTTTTGGGAGAGCAATCCGAATAGGCCGATGGCGGTGCTCGCGCTCCAAGTGTTTACATACGCCATTTCACCGTATCCGAGCTGGCAGGCACAGGCATGGGGCGGCGCGTTGTTGCTGATCGGAGCCGTTTTCGTGCTCAGCCTGGGCGCGCGCCTGATGTTGCGCCGCGCAATGCGGGGGCTCGAAGCATGACCGCCGTTGGCGCGGGCGAGCTCCTGGCGACGCGAGACCTCGGCGCCTACTACGGCACTCGCCAAGCAGTCGCCGACGTTACAATTGCGTTTCGCCGCAAGGCGGTCACGGCGTTGATCGGGCCGTCAGGGTGCGGGAAGACCACGCTCTTACGCTGCTTCAACCGCATTCACGAGATCGGTTTCGATGCGCGCGTGGAGGGCAGCGTGTTGCTGGACGGGCAGGACATCTATGCCAACGACGTCGATCCGATGGCGATCCGGCGTCGCATCGGGATGGTCTTTCAACGGCCCAACCCCTTTCCGACGCTCTCGATTTTTGACAACACCGTCGCATGCGCGCCCAAGGGTTTGAATCACCAAGGGAAGATGGAGGCCGCGGAGCGCGCGCTGCGATCCGCGGCGCTCTGGGACGAAGTGAAGGACAAACTGCGAACCAGCCCGCTGCGCCTGTCGGGCGGGCAGCAGCAGCGTCTCTGCATCGCGCGCGCCATCGCTGCGCAGCCGGAAGTTTTGCTGATGGACGAGCCGACGGCGTCGCTCGATCCGATCGCCACGGCGGTCATCGAAGAGCTGATGTCGTCGCTCTGTAACGAGTTCACAATTGTCGCAGTGACGCACAACATGCAGCAGGCGGCGCGCGTCTCGAGCGTCACCGCGTTCATGCTCGCCGACGAAACGGGAATTGGCCGATTGATCGAAGCCGACGCTACGTCGAAGCTCTTCACCAAACCCAGCGACCGGCGAACTGAGGATTATATCAGCGGCCGCTTCGGGTAGCGTGTAAGGGCCGAGGCTATTTCTTTGTAATCGACATGCCCGTGCCGCCTGGCACCACCGGACAGTTCCCGACCCGCACCCCCGCTCTACGCGCCGGCGCGACCGGCCTTCCCAACGTCGATGTTCGAAATCTCGTGCCGGCCGTCTTTGGGGAACTATGTATGAAATCGCTTGTGCGTGTGACGTTATGGCCTAAGGGCTTGCCAAACCCAAGTACTTGGGTTAAAATGTGCTTTGCCGAAGGTCGTTGAGGTTAGAGGGTATGCGGTCAAGGTATTCACCGACGACCACGGACCGCCTCACGTTCACGTCTTAAAGCATGGTATTCTGTTGAAAATCTCGCTACAGCCTGTGGCGTTTGTAAGCGCGAAGTACGGCCGTCCCGGTGACCGCGTAAAGCGTGACGCGATCGCCGTGGTGCAAGAGCATATTGAGGCCTGCTGGGCTGTCTGGAGGAACATCTATGGCGAAGACGCTGCCTCCGAGCCGTAACGAACAAGCTCGCGCGGCCTACGAGGAGAACATGCTCTCCCTGCGTTCGGTCGGCTATGATACGCGCGGCGATGCCATGCGCCTAACGCTCAGCTCCGGCGTGCACCTGAGCATTCCAAGATCGCAGATTCCACCTCTGGCCAAGGCAAGCTCCGAACAGCTCGCGGCGGTGTACGTGGGGAACGGCGGAGCGACGATCTCTCAGGATGAGCTCGATGTTGACGTGTTCGTCCCCGGATTGCTCGATAGGCTATTTGGCCGGACGATTCGCAGCGAGTTGGGTAGACGCGCCGGTAAGGTGTCGACGCTTGCAAAGACCCGCGCAGCGCGCAAAAATGGCAGAAAGGGTGGGCGTCCCCCTTCGACAAGTTCAAGGTGACATTGGGAGACGGCGTTTCAACGCATGGGATCTCTAAATGCAACGAGCCCGCCGAAGCGGGCCCGTGGGTGAGCTTCGAGGACGAGCCTATCTTACGGTCTCGCCTCGTAGACGAGATTGAATAGCGTTTCCGTCGCGCGGCGGAACTGCGAAAATCCGGCTTGCTGCGCCACCTCGCGTATGCGAGCCTCGCCGGCCTGCGCGCCTAACGCCAGGCCAACGTGCTGCGCTAGCGATGCCGGCGTGCAGAGCATGGTCGAAGCGCCGTAAAAGAGGCGGCCGACGGGTGTAATATTCGATTCGAGCGTGTCCCCCGCGTAAGGTTCGACCATCATGAACGTGCCGTTGGCTTTGAGCCGGGAGCGAATGTGCGCAAGCACGCCGACCGGATCGCCCATGTCATGGACGCAATCGAAACAGCAGATGAGATCGAAATTCTTTTCGGGCAAAGCGTTGCCTGCGGCGACCTCGAATCGCACGCGATCGGCCAAGCCCGCCTTAGCGGCGGCCTCGCGGGCCGCTTCGATCGACGGTAGATGGTAGTCGTAGCCAACGAACCGCGACATCGGATAGGCTTTAGCCATCTGAATCGTCGAGGAACCGTGGCCGCAGCCGACGTCCGCGACACTTGCGCCGGTGCGAAGCTTTGCCTCTGCGCCCTCCAGCGCTGGAATCCAGTCCTGGACGAGATGTGCGGCATAGCCGTTGCGGAAAATCCGGTCAGTCAGTCCGTAGAGCCGCGGGTCGTGATCTTCCCAGCCGATACCCTTGCCGGTCTTGAACGCTTCAGTGATTTTCGGCTCATCGGCGAATAGTGGTTGGCCCATTCCAAACATGCCGCACATGTTCACTTCGCTGTTGTCGTCGGCGAAGAACGGGACGTGCTCGGCCGGGAGAGTGAAGCGCCGCGTTTGCGGATCGTAGGTCAGATAACCCGCGGCAGCCTGATTCGCCAACCACTCGCGCACGTACCGCTCGTGCGTTTGCGTTCGCTGCGCAAGTTCTTCTGAGGTTAGATGCCCCTGGCCTAGGAACGTTGCAGCCGATGCAGCGGCAATCGAGCGTGTCTGCGCGCTGGCCGAAGGTAAGCCGTACTTTGCCGAAGAGCTCGTGCACAGCGTCGTCCTCGAAGAGAGTGGCCTCATCGTCGATAGCGCGCCGCTGAGCATCCCCGCCGGAGTATTTCGCGCTTCGAGCAGCTTTCTGACGACGCGCGGCGCGTTTTACTCTACGCATCCGTTATCGGAAGAACGTTCGGGGCCGAGCTGCTGACGCAGTCGACGAATCTTTCGGTCGTCCAACTCGGCGACGTGCTTGCTCATGCGCGCCGCGTGCAATTAATCGAAGAAATTCGCGGTGCTCCCGGTCAGTTTGCGTTCCGGCACGCCATCACTCGGGAGATACTCTATCGCGAGCTTGTGACGGCTCAGGCGCAAATGATCCACGCGGAAATCGCTGAGTATCTGGAACGCGATGAGGGTGATGCCGCTCAACGTGCATACCACTGGAACGCCGCGGGGAATCGCGAGCGCGCGTCGGTTACCTACGAGCTTGCGGGCGACCTGGCAGCCGCGCGCAATGCCTACCGTGATGCCGAAGCGGCATATCGCCATGCCATCGATGGGTGTAGCGGCGATAGTCGAAAGCGGTACGGCTTGCTTGCGCGAGAAGTTCTCGCGCGCCCTCTCGGTCAATGGAGAACTCAGCGAGGCTTGTGCCTGGGGTACGCGTGCGGTCGAGAGCTATATGCGCGACGGCGAATACGCGCCCGCTATCGCCCTGGCGCTCTTCGTTGCGCGACGATATGGCGACGCCGGTCGACAAGAAGAAGGCGTCGCCATCGCCCAAATGGCGATGGCACTCCTGAAGGAGCACGATAACCCCGAGCTTCGTTACGGTGCACACGTAACAATCGCCGTCCTCGAGGCGCAACAAGGTCACCGTGATGCTGCACTCGCGCAACTTGTCCTGGCCGAGTCCGTGGCCGGTGAGCACGCGCTTGAGGAACGCCAGTTGTTCTACGGCGTGCGCGCCGACGTGCGAGCGACGGCCGGACAGCTCGCCATGGCTATAGAGGACAGTCTCGAAGCGGTACGACTCGCCCGCCGGATAGGCAACGCGGAACGGCTGAGCATCACGTTGAGCAACTACGCTCGTTTTGCTTTCTTCGGCGGACGGACGGACGCAGCGATGGCCGCCTATTGCGAGGCGATAGATCTCGTCGAGCGAGAACATCTCGGAAGAGCCGCAGCAATTGTCACGAGAGCCTTGGCTTTTGTTAATCTGCTGACGGGAGATCTCGAAGCCGCGCGGCGCGCGCTCGAGCGGAGCCTCGAAATCAGTGGCGGCGTAGTGGCGGAAACGGCTGCCGCGAGTCTGGGCCTGCGCCTCGCCTACTTACGCGATGATGACGAGCAAGCCGCGGGCTACGCAACCGTCGACCTCATCGAGCGCGCCTTTGCTTCGGGACAAACCGACAGCATCGGTCCATTGGCCGGCAGCGTAGCTGCCTACTACGATGCAACCGGCAAGAGGGATCGGGCCGCGGCGCTGCGTTCGCGGGCGCTTTCGCAGATCCGCGGGGCGAACGTCGCGTTATGGTTGCTCGATCAGCTGGCGACGAGTAGCGACGCGGGCGAAGTTGTACGAGCGCGGGCGCTTTTCGACCGCGCCGCTCGCGATCCCGATCACGCGGTTGCGAGTCCGGAGACGTTCGAGTTGCAAAAGTTCTCGCGCACGATGCAGCCGAACGCTTTCAGAAAATCGGCTGGCGTTGGGAGGAGGCGCAAGCCTTAGAAATCGCGGGACGCTTCGCCGAAGCACTCAAACTTTACGAGACGCATGGTTATCTGCGCCACGCGCGCCGCTTGACTGCAGCCCGGCGGCGCGCCCGGCACCGCGCCGGGGCCGATAAATTGACACCGCGCGAAACCGAGGCGGTGCGACTGGCAGCCGAAGGCAAGAGCAACCGCGAAATTGCCGCGCTGCTTTCAATCGGCGAACGCACGGTCGAGACGCACATCGCCGCGATTTTCGATCGCTTCGACTTGACGTCGCGCCGTCAGCTAGCCGGGCTCGTCGACGCTTAGGAATCGAGCGCGACGGGGACTCGCTATCTCCAGGAGATGACGATCCGGCCGTTGCCGGAACCAGCTCCTCCTTGCGTGTTCGTTACGTGGGTCGCGCTCGGCTCGATATACGAGGATCCGCCACCGGCCCCGCCTCCGCCGCCGCTCGTAGCAATGACGCCGGCGCCGCCGCCGCCACCGCCGTAATAGCCGCCGCCGGCGCCGCCACCACCGCCAGCGCTGTTCGGAGTGCAACAGCCGCCCGATCCGCCAATGCCGAGCGAGCCAGCATTGCCTGAGCCGCCGGAGCCGGAGAGGTACCCGCCCGGACCGCCAGCTCCGCCCGCGCTCTGCGTGCCGCCCCCGCCGCCGAATCCGCTTGGGTAATAGGGCCCCGGACCGCCGGCCTGGCCGATATCACCGCCGCCGGCGCCGCCGCCGCCCCAGCCATAGAAGCCGTAAACGCCGGTGCCACCGCCGCCGGCACCCCCAGCGACGATCACACGTTCTCCTAGCTGATCGCCGCCCGCGCGTATGTCGGAGGCGCCTCCGCCACCAACGCCGCCGTTACTGGGATAGTTGCCGCCGCCCCCATCCGCTCCGCCGTTGAAGCCGCCGGTGCCGCCGGCGCCGGAAACGCCCATTCCGCCGGCACCCCCGACGAAAATTGCAAGACTCTCACCGGGAGTAACCGGAATCGTCGCCTTTACAAGGCCGGCGAGAGCCCCCGTGGTGTACTTAGCGCTCGGGGAGCCGGCCCCACGCGCGACGACCGTGACCTTCGTTACGCCCCTTGGAACCTTGAAGGTCTGTTCCTTACCGGTATACCTGAATTTCACGCTTTTCGTTACGTTGGGATCGCTTGGCGGTGCTAGGCCGGCAATCGGCGATTGCGACCCCCCGCAGCCCGTCATCAATGCCGAGGCCGCGCAAACGCTTAATGCGGCGAGCCGCAAATCCGTGAATACGAAAATCTTGCTCATCCGACATCCATCCTTCCGAGGAGCTGAGGTGGAGAATTGTACCACCGCGCACTACAACTGCCAAGTACCATGCTTAAGAGGCGGCCCGGCATACGTGAGGGGGAAGAAGCGACTTTGATAAGATGCAATAAATCGCTTCGTAACGTTATTAGTAGAAGCTAGTGTATTGCGATGCCTGAGGGCTCGTAGACGCCTTTGCGAATCGTCGCTACACTCAGGATGACACGGCGGAGGCGAAGGCTGGGCCGATTTGCGGATACGCAAACTCGTAGCCTAGTGCCAGCGTGCGTTCGGGAAGGACGCGCTGTCCGGTCGTGAGGATGCTCGCGCCTTCGCCGAAGATCAGGCGAAGTGCGAACGCCGGCACCGGGAGGAAGGCCGGCCGATGCAGCGCCGACGCCAGTGCCCACGTAAAGTCAACGTTGCGGAGCGGATCGGGCGCGGTCGCGTTGAGCGCGCCTTCGGCTCGATCGATTGCGAGAACATAGATCCCAACGATGTCGTCGATATGGATCCATGAGCTCCATTGTCTGCCGTTTCCGATGATGCCGCCGAGACCGGCCTTGAAAATGGGAAGGAGTCGCGCGAGCGCGCCACCTTTGGGGCCGAGCACGATCCCAGTTCGAATGCACGCAACGCGCATCCCGAGCTCGCGGGCGCGCGACGCCTCGCGCTCCCAACCAACGCACACCTGGGCGAGGAAATCGTTTCCCGGTGGACTGGACTCGGTGAACGTCGCCGTCTCGCTCGCGCCGTAATAGCCGACGGCCGAAGCGCTGACGTAGACCGTCGGGCGCGCGCGGAGTTGGGCGAGACGCTCCACGAGCGCGTGCGTGGCGTCAACGCGCGAACGGCGAATCTCGTCCTTGGCGCCAGCGGTCCATCGCGTTATGACCGGAGCGCCGGCGAGCTGCACGATTGCGTCGGAGCCTTCGCACGCCTGCGATGCGGCATCCACGCTGCGAAGGCTCGCTTCGACGACTTCGTCCCCCCGTCCGCGCAAGGCGGCACTCAGGTGACGACCGATGAATCCGGAGGCGCCGATTACCGTGACGCGCATTTTGCTCGCGCGGCGGCTACGCTGCTACCGGGTGCAGCTGCTGTTGAGCGTAGCCTGCTGCCCGCCCCCCGACATCACTTGCGTCATGGTGATGGCATTGGCGCCCGATTTTCCGTACGTCGTCGCAACGTCCATCGCCATCATTCCCATGTGCATCGTGCCGGTGAAAGCCTTTCCGTCGGTGGAGGTCGCGACGCCGTAGGAACCGTCGTTGTCGGCACTGGTGGTCCAGTAGTTGCTCATTCTCGAGCTGTAGCCGAAATAGTCGTCGCCCATGTAATTCGCTCCGGCAACGTGGTCGTGAATTACGTTACGCGGCGCGAGGTCGAAGGTGACCGTCAGCTGATCGGTGTGCGCAGGCATTCCATGCATCGCCGGCACTTGGGTCGTGCAGGTCCACGGTGCGCCGAGCAAATAGCTGAAGCTGGCCATTTCGCCGGTCGGCGTCGCGTCCGCCGCCCTTGCTGGAGCCGGAAATGAAATGAATGCCGCAAGTGCGACGGCGCAAAGCGAAACGAAAAATACGCGCATGCTTTCGATCCTTTCTCAACGGGAAAAGTGACTTGTGGGCTTATGCTTCTCGAGCGCGGGGTCCTGGATTTGCTAGAGGTCCGTTGGCCGTCCGCGTAGGGCCGGCCGCCGAGCGAGGATGACACCGCGACCGTAGGCCGAAGCTCCATTTCCCTCACTCGTGATGGCAAAGGAGGCCCTAGTGTTCGACGGTCGAGTAGCGTTGGTGACGGGTGGTGCGCGCGGTATCGGTGCGGCCATCACGGAGATGTTGGCGTTGAGCGGAGCATCGGTCGCCGCCGGATATAGCCGCGACAAAGAGGGCGCGGAAACATTTACGCGCGCGATGCAAGAGAAGGGCGCGAAGGTTTCGATTCATCAGGGACGCGTCGATCAAGCCGAAGATTGCAACCGCGTCGTCAAAGAAGTCATGGATCAGTTTGGCCGCATCGATTACCTTGTGAATAATGCGGGCATCACGGTCGACAAGACGGTTCGGAAGATGAGCGTCGACGACTGGCGCCAGGTGCTCGACGTCAATCTATCGGGCGCGTTCCAGATGACCAAGGCGGTACTCGAGCACATGATCGAGCGCGGCTCGGGACGCATCGT
>PMUK01000212.1 GCA_003166915.1 Candidatus Cybelea palsarum | reverse complement strand
CCAAGAATGCCTTAGAGGACTTGAAACGTGCCTTGAAGCGTGGCGGGGAACCGGGAGTGTCCGAAGCCGCGATCGTCGAGGCCCTCATTCTGGCGGCGAAGAGGACGGGCGTCGATGACACTGTTCTCGCGAGGGTGCTTAGAGGCCGAAAAGCCGCTCAGAGGCGCGCCGACATGGCTCGCCGGTAGTTTACCCTTCGCGACCGCCACAACGGCTCTTAGACGGCAAGGAATGGCCCAGGAGGGGATTACAGGATTACGGCCCCCGCGCGCCCGGCAAGAGGGGTCGCCAGAAAATCGGCGAGCGGAGTCAGGGAAGCGGCAATATGTCCCATTTGGCGCAATCGTGCGGGGGCTTTGGCTCGTACCCTCCGCCGCGGCGGTGTCTTTAGTCATCAAACACGGGATAAGGCAAAGAGGGGTGCTCGTTTTCAGAGGTCTTCGAAGAGGTCTACACAGGGTCTGGCGCAGGTGTCCAACCGCCCTCTTTTGTCGCAGCGGGCAAAGGGGTCCTCAGAAAATCGGCGATCGGCGTGAGACAACTCGAAAACTGTCGCATTTCACGAAATGCGCGACCCTTTGGAGCCGTACCCCTTTCCGCGACGGTGTCTTTGGTCATCGAATACGGCCAAAAGCCAAAGGGGGTGCCCGTTTTCAAAAGGGTCCGAAGGGTCCGGCAAAGGGTGTCGGGTCCTACCCTTTTTGTCGCAGCGAGCCGCCGCCGATCGGCCAGAACGTCCAACGGAACCGTCTTAACCAAGCCACCAGATAAGGAGCGTTAAAGTGAGTGAACCGATACCAGTTGCCAGCGCGAAGGTCGCGATCCAAGCGGACGGACGTGCCATCCTGGTCGATAGCACTAAGTGTCTCGGCGGCGGAGACTATCCGTGCCCCGGCTGTGGGAACTGCGATCGTTTCGTGCCCTTTATCGACGAATAGCTATTTGCGAGGGGTCGCGCCGTCATCGGATCGCCTTTAGGGCCGTTTGCAGCTCAACGTACCGAGACTTCCTGACTTTTCGCGGGGTAGCTTCGTTAGCGAGGTCGTCCAGGAACGGCAGCACCGTGGCGCGCACGACAGTCATACGCGCGCGCGAGTTTGGCAACTGGTTGGCGAGGACCTTAACAGCCTCACGTACATGATTAGGAGGCGTGGCCGTGAAGGTTATGTCCTTGAAGCCGAGGCTCGACTTGTCCTTGCATGAGGCGAGGTCGTTTTGCATCGCGGTGGGCAGGAACTGGTTGTGCAGTTGAATCCCGACCGCCCCCAACTGAGATAGAACGTAGTTGTAGGTCGAATGGTATATCTTGCGTGTTAGGATGACGGGGACGGCATTCACGACGAAACCGTTACGGATTACGTCCCAGAGCATCAGTTCCATCGGGTAAATCCATTCGCGGATATTCTTAACCTCCACGATAGCCGCGCCTTCACTGGGTGGTAGAGCGGAAAGCATAATGAACCCGTCCACCGACCCTTTCCGGCCGGTCCGCGAACTAGGGATCGTAATGCCGTTGACCTCCTCGACGTTGCCCCAGCCAGGACCGACGTAAAAGGCGGGACTAGAGACAAACGCCTGATGGACGATGCTTTCACCGTGCTTTCCTACGGTATCGCTCCTCGATACGGCGGTGTTCCATTTAGTGGCTTCAGCAACAAGAAACGAAAGACGGGCGTCGAGAACGGCGGGGTCCACGGTCGCGAGAGTGTAAAACTGACAAGGAGCGGCAGCGGGCCGCAAGGTCCGCAGCGTACCGTCGTTTTCCATGGTTTTGATTGCGTAGTAGAGGACATGCGGGGCAGGTTTGGGACCTCTCCCGGATTCGCTAATCTTCGATTCAAGAGTACGCATAGAGCAAACGTCGTGGCGCGTAAGGACGCGGGTAATACGGAGCCGGGCGAGAGATAGCTCGGGGCCAGGCGGGAGCGAGCCGTAGGCAGCCTCGTACACCAAGGCGGACAGTTCGACGCACAACGCAAGAACATACTAAATAGCGGAGTGCTATACACTTAGATATATAGAATAGCGGTGGTCCCCCGAGGCGGGTGCCAGGCAAAGGCGAAAGAGGTGGCTACGAGAAGGTCCTTCCTCGCCGCGCTTCGGATGAAAGGGCGACCGCGTTGGGGTGCAAAGCGGGGGCAGTGAACCTGCGCGTGTTGCGCCGGTACCAGGTCGCGGCGATCCTGAAGACAACGCCGTCGCGCCTACTCGGTGCGGCCGACGAAGGGAGAGGCCCGCGACGTGGGGCCGCAGTTAACCTACTGCTCTCAGCGACTGTCTGGGGTCGGGATACGAAGGTGCTTCGGTTGAATCCATTCGTAGGCGTCGAGTTCCTCGTCCAGGTACTTCGTCGTATACGAGTTCCCGAACATATCTTCGTATTCGGCTGTGGCGACCTCGTAGTGAACAACGGGCTCACCGTAAACGCGGTCGAAAAAAACCTGCTCATGCTGGAAGTGACTGCTGTCCGCCTCAATGGCCGAGATTGACAGGTGCCTCTCAAACGGTTCCGACCCGTGTTCGGTTACGATCAGTTTCTGCGGCATGAGTATGGCCTGGTCCACCTTAAACTTTCCAGCATATAGTCGTCGGTTCTCTTCGGTATCATCGACGCCGCGAGTGTCCCAGTAGTGCAGAGTGCCTTCGAGCGTCACCTTGACCTTCAGAGCTAATCCGTAACCAGTGTTGTAGACGTGAATGCCGGTTTCCGCACCGCCATTTACAGGTCGCTGGGCGGCTTGTGCTTCGATGATGAGTAAGGGGGCAAGTGACTGCTGGTGGCGTCGGTCCTCGCCCGCGATAACGTCGCCAGTTCGCGAAACGGATCGCCAAGTGAAATAGGCAAGGACGAACGTGCCGATCGCAACGAGAATGCTCGCCAGTGCTTCGAGCGAGATGCGAGTCGTTAATGCCACGACGAGGCAAGCTCCGACCAAGCCACTCATGATCGGCAGAGCGACCCAGTAGAAGTAAGGTGTTCCGCTCTTGCCGGGGCTACCTCGGATAGCCATTCACGCGGTTGGTTTCGTTTGTGAGCACCCGGCGACGCGCACTAGATCATGGTGACTACAGTTCCTCGCGTCGGCAAGACGTAAGGCGCACGAAACAAGCGGTTGCGGTGCCTGTAACCGAGCCCTTGGGCTACGGAACGTACTCGACAAGCTCGCCAACGGAAACACCGAAGTACTTGCAAAGCACGTGTAGCGTCTTCAGATCCAGTCGCGTCATCTTTCCACTTATCAGTGCGTGAACGGTTTGTTTCGATAGTCCGGTTTCTTCAGCGAACTTCTTCCAAGTCAGTCCGCGCTCCGCAACTAGCTCCTTGACTCGGAGCCGCACCACAGCCTAGGGACCTGCTTGCATCATCGACAGCACTCCGTCTGAACCGCCGTTCTTTAGCGGTCGCCGTATCACCTTGACTTCGCAAGGCGTTCTCGTCTTTAGCTAACCTTGACATGTCAAGGTGGCAAGGACCCATGTTGATACTGTGCGCAACAGTATCGCCTGTGGCGTCGCTTCAGAAGTTGTTCCAGCACTTCGATAGATTCGGCGCTGCCTACAAGGCCGCAGCCTATGACGTGACTCTTGTGCCGCCGATAGTCGCCGAATGCTACACGCTGCTAAACGCCGCCGCAAGGCCGGAGCCGTACAACAGCATTACTCGGAAACTCTCGTCCGGTAAGACGGTCGAGAAGAAGTATTCTGTTTTTGCTGATCGTAAATCTGACGAACTGTCTCGGCCATTCAGACCACTGCTTTTCATAGCCGAGGTGGATCGCTGGTTCGACGAGTGGAACGAGATGCTTGGCACCATCGATCGTGGATCGAGAACCATGTCGTATGAGCGCACAGACATTGTGCTGTATTCCGCCTGCACCGCGTTCTTCGCCGTGATTGACCTGTTCATGCGGAGTGCGAGAAAGCGCAATGGCACGTTTTTTGAATGGCTACTAGGTACGTTACTGCACGAGACTACCGGGTTCCCGATGCGCGCGCATATCGCCATCTTGTCAACTGTGGAGGCAGGAGAGGCCATTAAGGGAGAGGAGGGCGGCAGTGTTCCTACCGATATTGTCTTGGATCAAGGCGAGGGCCGCTATAAACTCGTGTTTCCCTCGAAAATCTCCACGCGTGAACGTATCAATCAGATCTTTACGCACCAGCGCATCCTCGATATAGAGTTTCCAGGGCAGTACCGATCCGCGCTTCTCGGCGTCTCGGAGTGTCAACTCCTAAAAGGGAAAGGAACCGTACAGGAGACTTGCGTCCCTACGCAGGTTTCATTCAACGAAAAGTACGTCGCCCACATAGACGCGCTGTACTACCTCGATCCACCCTTTGCATACATCGACGACGCTATCACGGTGCCGGTGCGGCGGATCAGTGACCTTTTCGCGCTTGACTTAGCAGCGATGACGCTCGAAGCGGAACGCGAGGCTATTGAACTTTGTAATGCCGTCGTATCGACGGTACGTTGCAATCGCCCCAAGCACACCGTTGGTGAACATCGATTCGATCCGCCTCGCGGATCGCTGATAGCATCGGCGTCTTTATCGCCTGGAGACGTAGCGGACTAAACCGCCATTTTGCCGGGAAACAACCGGGCTTGTTCCGCCTGGTCCGAATGCTCCGTTAGCTCGCCCCTTAGAGCTTTAAGGATCGTCTCGCCGATCGCTCGGCTTAGCGGCGGCGGTACTGCATTGCCTATCTGAAGACGAACGTCCCAGCGCGTACCAAAGAACCGAAAGTCATCGGGAAACCCTTGAAGTCTCGCGGCTTCGCGCGGTGTTATCGGTCTGTCGTACTTCGGATGTCCATACCTACCACGAGTGAAACTATCAAATCCGGCAGTGATGGTCGGACATTGGCCGTCCCATTTGAGACGCCCGTACACGTCGGGCCAGCCGCCCGAGGTAATATCGACAGTTTGATGGCAAGGCAATCGGTGCTTCATGGGTATGTCCTGCCAGCCTCCACCTTGCGGCACGAAAGAAAATCGCTCGATGTTTGCTGCCGTCACTTTGGCGCGATAGTGGTTCGCGAAGTTAGGATGTTCAGTGTAATCAGTCGGTGGCTCTGGGATACCCTCAAGAGCTTCGCCGACCGTGCGCCATCTTCGGACGGTTGGCTGTGGGACACGGAATCGAGGAGCCATTTTGCGCGATTCGCCAACTAGTATGAACCGCTCGCGCGTTTGCGCCAGACCATAGTCCGCGCAGTTATAGAAGTGCGGATAAATCCTGTAGTCTGCAGTCAGCGAATCTAATAGGTGGGTCGTGTACTTTTGGCCTCGCTTCTGACCAAGCATCGATACATTTTCAAGGAGGAAGTATCGAGGTTGGACCTCAGCGATCAGGCGAGTAAAGTCCAGCACTAAATGATTGCGACCATCGCCATTG
>PMUK01000209.1 GCA_003166915.1 Candidatus Cybelea palsarum | reverse complement strand
ATGCCATGCTGCTGCCGCCGCCGCGTCACTCGAGTGGGCGTAGCCCACCGATGCGCTGCTTCGGCATGGCGGATTCGACCCATCGAAATGAATGAAGACTGCCGCTCCCACGCGATACTTGCCGGCGAAGTCGGCCGGAAGTCGTGCGACAGTCACGCCGTGCTCCCGCAAAATCCGCGTCGCGGCATCCGCGACGATCGGCGTCCAGGCCCGTTCGCCCGCCGCTCCGAGATTGCAATGGTGCTGCGGAAAGTGCGCGCAACTCGCCGGGCGCCCTTCGTGCCCCGCGGAGATCAGCACGTCGTACGTCAACATCACCAGCCGCCTGAAGCGCCGCCGCCTCCGAACCCGCCGCCGCCCGCCGAGAATCCGCCGCCACCAAAACCGCCACCGCCGACCCCGCCCCCACCGAATCCGCCGCCCGTCACGAGATATCCGCCGCGGCCGCCTTTCGTCACGACGGCAACGATCGCGAAGAAAAAGAACAGCCCGAGAATGACAAGCACCCACGCGTCTTTGCCCGTCATCGCTTGCGTCTGCGCCTCCTCCGGTTGAGCCGCAACACCGCCGTACGACGGCGTGATCGTTTTCAGCATCGCCGCGACGCCGCTGCTCACCGCACCGTCCACGTCGTTCGCCCGCATCCGCGGCCGGATCACGTTCGTGATGATCCGGAACGAGTCGGCGTCGGTCAGCGCGCCCTCCAAACCGTAACCGACTTCGATGCGGGCCTTATGGTCTTGCATGAACACAAAGAGCACCGCGCCGTCGTCTTTGCCGCGTCGCCCGATCTTCCAATGGTCGGCCGTCTCGCCGGTCCACGTTTCCAGCGGAACGTCGCCGGTCGTCTGCCCGATCCACACGACGATCTGATGTCCCGTCGCGCTTTCGTAGGTATGCAACTCGTTTTCGAGCGATGCGCGCGCGTTCTCTGAAAGCGCGTCCGCGTTGTCGGTAACGTAATGCGCGGGCGTCGGGGGAATCGTGAAACCAGCGCCCGCCGCAATCGCCGGCACCGCGTAGAGCAGCGCCACGAGCGCAAGCGCCAATCGACCCAGAGCTACGCGGCGCATCTTACCAGCTACCCGAAGCGCCGCCGCCGCCGAAATCGCCGCCGCCGGACGAAAAGTCGTCGTCGCTGCTGCTGGAATCGTCGCTGCCGCCCGACGATGACGATCCACCGCCACCGCTGCTCCAGAACGTAGAGCCCTTCATCTCCTTCTTCGCCGCCGGTCCGCTCTTGCGTGCGGCTAGCACGACGACCACGATCATGAAGAACAGCACGAAGAGGCCGAAGAAACCAATCATCGCGAGGACGAATCCCGAAACAGCCGGCGGTACGGTGTTCTCCTGCGCGGGCGGCGGCGTGACGCCCGCATAGGAGGGCGTAATCGTCGTCAGCATCGCCGCGACGCCGCTCGACACGGCGCCATTGGGATCGTTGGCCTTCATCCGCGGCACGATGTCGTCGCGGATGATCCGCGACGCATCGGCATCGGTCAGCGAGCCTTCGAGCCCATGGCCGACCTCGATGCGTACCTTGTGATCGCTCATGAACATGAACAAAACCGCGCCGTCGTCCTTACCGCGCCGCCCGACATGCCATTGATGCGCAGTTTCGCCGGTCCACGTCTCGAGCGGAACGTCTTCGGTCGTGTCGCCGATCCAAACGATCACTTGATGTCCGGTGGCTTTCTCGTAGGCTTTGAGTTCGCCGTCGACCGTCGCTTGCGTCGCGCTCGAAAGCGCACCCGCGTTATCGGTAACGTAATGCTTCGGGGCCGGTGGTACGGTAAAATCTGCCGCGAGCGCCGGCACCGACAGCACGCCGGCGATAAACAAGCCGGCCCAGAGGCTTGGACGCATCCTCACCATCCGCCCGATGCCCCGCCGCCGCCAAAAACTCCCGCCGCCCGCGGAAAAGCCTCGGGAAATGAAAAAGCCGCTCTGTTTGAGCGGCTCCTCGTGGTGCAGCGGACGAGACCCTAAGGCCTGTCCGCCGGTATGACGCCGACACCGATAGGCTCGGAGAATCCGCTAAACTGATAGAGAATCTTGCCGCCGCCGGGATACGGTATCTCGTCGACCGTTTTCGACGTTACGTCCGTCACCCAAAGGTGCTTGTTGCTCTTATCGAGCGCAAAAGTAACGGGTTTCTTCACGCCAGGAAGGCTGACGGTTCCCGCCTGATGGCTTCCTTTGTAGATCTGAATGCAGGGGCAGGTTTGGTCATCAATATTGATGGTGCCGTTGCGCGCTATCTGAATGCCGCCCGGGAGCTTAATGCCGGAGATACCCGTCGCCTTGTCGATCTTCGAACCGCGCGGCACGACGCCGACCTCGACGGTACTGCCGGACAATCCGTCGTTGTAGAAGTTGCCGTGCTTGTCGAAGTCCCCATAGTAATATTGGGACATCAAGCCCGTAGCCACCCTAGTTACCGTTGAGGATCCCGGAGCGTAAAACGAGATGTTTCCGGCTCCCGTGCACGACGGCGCCGCGCAGAGGTTCGTTACTGCAACCGTACCGTCGTCCGCCACGGCCACGTCGGAAGGGACATAGCCGCTATCGTCGAGCACCCCTACGGTCTCGCAGGCGTCCGTGAAAACGACGACTCGTTGATTGCCGGAGTCGGCGACGTAATCGAGTGTCGATTTCGCAAATCCACCGCCCGGACCATTCGTCGTGGCCACGCCCCCCGGCATGCTTAGGCCGCTCCCGATGGTTTTGCAATCGTTGCACGGGCTCCCCTGACAGATCACGACATCGTTCTGCGACGCGTCCGACACGACGACCGTCGTGGAACCGTTAGTCAGCGGTCGCGAAGAGGAGGGCGCTTTAGATGTTGCACCGGCACCGCTCGGAGGGCTCACGGGCGGCGCGCCGCAAGCTATCACGGCGATGCATGCGATCGCGAACGAGGCGGGGCGAAGTAATCGCGCCAACATAGACAAGAATGAACTATAACACCCTGCGCGGATTTTGGCTACCCCGCTATAACTAATGCAGGCAATGACATTCGGAGCTCTTCTGCGGCATCTTCGCATTGCGGCCGGCCTTTCGCAAGAGGCCCTCGCCGAACGCGCGCGCATCAGCGCCAAGGCCGTCGGATCGCTCGAAGTGGGAGCGCGGCGCGCACCCTATAGAGAGACGGTTGAGCAACTCTCGATCGCGCTCAACGCAACGCCGGAGGAACGGTCGCAGCTTACGGCCTTGGCAGAAGCGGCGAGAACGCGCAAGCCACCAGCCAAGGTGACGTCGGAAACCGTTCCGTCTGAGAATCTTCCATCGCCCCCGACCCGTCTGATCGGCCGTGCGAAGGAGGTTGCCGCAGCGGCGGCGCTTCTCGGGAGCCATCGTCTGGTAACGCTCGTCGGCCCCGGAGGGGTCGGGAAGACCAGGGCTGCGATCGAGGTCGCGAGAGAGCAGCGCTTGCGCTTTCCTGACGGCGAGTGGTTCGTCGATCTCGCTGCGCTCTCTGGTTCTTCAGCGGTGACGCCTACCGTCGCGGCAGTTCTGGGAGCTTCTCCAGCACAAACGCCGACGCTCGAGTCCGTTGCCGAGTTCTTGCACGAGCGCCGCGCGCTCCTCATTCTCGACAACTGCGAACACATGCTGGATCCGGTTGCGCAGCTCTCGCGCGCCGTGCTGAAACGAGGAGGAGAATCGCGCATCCTCGCCACCAGCCGAGAGCCGCTTCGAACGGACGGTGAAGCGGTCTTTGAAATTCCGTCACTCGATTGTCCGCCGCAGGACGCCCCGCTCACACCGGACGTGGCAATGGGCTATTCTGCCGTTGAACTTTTTTGCGAGCGGGCGGCAAGCCGAGATGCGGGATTTGCCTTGGGCGACGACGATTGCTCGGTCGTCGCAAGGATCGTGCGGCGACTCGACGGCATCCCGCTCGCGATCGAATTGGCCGCCGCTCGGGTGCGCGCGCTGGGCTTAACGACGGTGGAGAGCCGACTGAATCACCGCTTCGAGCTGTTGTCAGGCGGCGATCGAGCGGCGCCGTCGAGGCAACAAACGATGCACGCGCTTATCGCATGGAGCTACGACCTGCTCGCGCCGTGCGAACAGCTCTTGTTGCGAAGGGTAAGCGTATTCGCGGGCGGCTGGTCGCTCGAGGCGGCCGAGTCCGTCTGCGGCGACGAAGAGCTCGCAGTCTTGCCGAGCCTCGCCTCACTCGTCGAAAAATCGCTGGTCGTAAGGGACGTGCGCGTGGGAACCGCACGTTACACACTCTTGGAATCGACGCGCGACTTCGCGCGTGAGGCCATGGGCACGTGTGATGCCGCGTCCCTCGGGTTGCGACACGCACGCTGGATTGCCGAACTACTGCGAAAGACGGAAGAGCGAATCGATATCGAAGGCCCGAACACACGGCTCGCGCCGTTGTTCGCCGACTTGGAGAATATTCGCGCCGCGTTGCACTGGTGTGACGCAGCGGGCGAGTTCGCGCTGGGCGGTGAAATCGCGTGCCGCATACCGGAGCTCTTCTATTGGTACGGATTCACCGAAGAGGGTTGTAGTTGGCTCGAACGGTCCCTGGAGCGCGTTCGCGAAGACGACAATCTTGAGGTGGCGGCGCGGCTCCGCGCCGGCCTTGCGCGGCTCTCCAGCGATGCGAACACGCGCTTGAACGCGTCGGAGCGAGCCGTCGACCTCGCTCAGCGCGTGGGTGATGACCGCCTCTGCGCAACGGCATATACGCGCTACGCAGTCGCGCTCTATTTGATCGCCAGACTCGACGACGCTCTTGCTGCAAACGATCGAGCCTGTGAGCTCCTGCGTCTCGGTCCTACTGCGTCGAATCTGCCGTTCGCGTGGGCTCTGCAGCATCGTTCGTGGATGTTGGTGGAGTTACGCCGGTTCGATGAAGCACGCGCGAGTATCGAGGAGGCGATTCGAATATTCACGCTGCGCAAGGCCGAGCGCGAGGCCTGGGGACTCGCCGGAGATTTAGCGGAGCTCGAGTTTGCCGCGGGCCGCGCCGAGCGTGCCCTCGAGATCGTCGACGAAGCGATTCCGGTCGCGGCGGAGACCGAGGATCCGGAGCGCGAATCGGTCTTCACCTGCAATCGCGCGGGGTACTTGCTCCGCCTCGGCGACTTCACCGAAGCGGAAGCGACGGCCCGCGAAGCCGTCGTGCTTGCACTAAAGACTCACCGCACCGAACGCGTGCTCCACGCGCTCGAACATCTCGCGGCGGCTCTCGCCTGCCGAAACGACGTCGAACACGCGGCCCCACTCGCCGGGTTCGTCGAAGCCGGCTATTCGAGCTCGGGTTACGAGCGTGAGACGACCGAACGAAGTAGCCACGAGATACTCACCGGGGCGCTGCGCCGCACGCCCGAGATCGAGGTTGACGCGCTCATGCGCCGGGGCGCGGACATGACGAGAGCGCAGGCGGTCGAGCTTGCCGCCAACTGTGCCGGTTAACTGTAGGAGCTGAGGGTGTTGCGTTTCGCCCCCCTGCCGGACAATGCGGGTGACCCGACGAGTATCGGGATCCGCTACGCTACGACAGGAGTTACCCATGTTACGCAACAGCTCGATCCTTCGCACCGCGATCGGCCTCGCCATCGCGACCCTCATCTCCCAGACGCTCGCGGGGTGCAGTGGCGCCACCTCAGCGCTCCCCGGGTCCAACCCCGCGGTGTCGGTCCAGCAAAATGCCGCTACCCCGCAGACGTCGGTCGCCGGCCGCAAACTAAGTGGAACGATACGGCCTAACGAAGAAGACCCGTGCAGCGGAGTCAGGGGAGATGTTCAAGGTCCTGACACGTTTTGGACTGAATCGCTCGGTCCGCCGATCACGTGGACCGAGACCACGGGATACTACGTCGTAGAGTACACCGACCAGGGAGTCATTTGGTCGCCGTGCCCCGGAAGCACATCGACCACGTGCTCGCCGAGTCCGACGTGTCCGGGTTCTACCTATGGTTACCACGTTCAGGTCTCTGAAGCCATTGCGGTGAAAAACTTTAAATGCACCCTTTGCTTCGTCGTCGCCGAAGCCGCTTCGAACACCATCGCAGTGGTCTCTGCGAGCAAGAAGTACGATGTGACGCAAGTTGGAACGCTGAGTACCACGCTGGGTTCGGTGACGTATGCACCTGTCGGAGTGGTGGTTGCCAAAGATGGCACCATCTACGCTTCCGTCGTCTCAGTTGTCGGTTCCGGATTTGGCAGCTCGTGCATTCTCGTGTATCCGCCTGGTTCGACGAAACCTACCAGCATGCTGTGGGACTCTGGCCTAGGCCAGGCCGTGGGCGCGATCGCGGTCGACCGGAAGGACGACGTCTTCGTGGCCTACACCTCAACCGGGAGCAGCCAGACCTCCGCGCAGATAGACGAGTTCCACAACGGGCACACCACCTCAGTGCCGTTTGCGACGATTAGCAATGCCTATGATGGCGCGTTAGCGGTTACGAACAAGGGCGATGTGGTGGCCAGTTCCATCTCGCTCGGTTCGGGCGGCGGTCAGATCGCCGTGTTCAGCCCGAAGGGAACAGTCGTGTCTAGCTTCGCCACCGCAGGGTTGCCCGGCGCGATCAGCTTGGACAACTCCAATAAGCACCTATGGGTCGACGACGCGACGAACAACGCGATCACCGAGTACGAGTTCCCGGCCGGTGGGGCACCCCTCTTCTCCGCGCCCCTCGAGACCTCCGGAGGAGCCCCGCTGATCCCTGCCGACTTCTTGCCCAAGGACTTCCAGAAACCGTAGCAACTCTCAGGGAAGGCGCGGCGGCTGTAGCTACCGATAACTTCTCAGTCGGCGGTAGGCGCTCGCTTTACGCGGGCGCCTTTTGTTTTCGCGGACACGATGAGAGCGCGGGTGGTCGAGCTTGCTGCCAACTGTGCCGGTTGACTGTGGTAGCTGAGGGTGTTTCGTTTCGCTCCCCTGCCGGACAATGTGGGTGACCCGACGAGTATCGGGATCCGTTACGCTACGACAGGAGCTACCAATGCGTTTTTTGATTTCAACTCTCTGCACGGCGACCGCAATCGCCGTGCTCTCAGCGCAACTCGCCGCTTGCAGCGGCAACGCCGGCACGAGCCTCACTCCCACGCATAGTACCGCCGGCGCGGATTCGGTCCGGCCGCCGGGAGAGCTATGCGAGCCGGTCGTCTATGTGGGCACCGGGTGGCAATACGAAGGCGGCACGATCAACGAATGGTACGAGTACTCCGGTAACTGGGCCGATCTCGGCGGCCGGCTCGTTCCTTGTTCCACGACTCCGATCGCAAAAGATCCGATCAACCCATTTTGGAATGCGTTTTGGGGCGAAGTCATTCTGACGTCGTACTGGTTCCAAGTGCAACAGTGCTTCCAGTATTGCTTTGCAAGCACGAGCCCGTACAGCAACGTCGTTACCGTGTATACATACCGGAGACATCACGAGGTCCAAGTCGGGTCGGTCAACACGGCGCCCTATCTCCCAATCGGTCTCGCGGTTTCTTCGAAGGGGACGCTGTACGTCTCGGTAATTCCGCCGCAGGGCGGCAGCCAAAGCTCCGGCATCCTCGTCTATCCGAAAGGCCAGACGAAGCCGTCGGGAATGCTCACCGATTCGCACGCCGGCCAAAACGCCGAAACGATCGCCGTTGACAAATCCGGCAACCTCTATGCCGCGTACACCTTGACCGAGAGCAGCCAACAGATCGCGCACATCGACAAGTTCCCCGGCGGAAAGTCGAGCGCGGTCTCCTTCGCAGTGCTGGATGGCGTCAAAGCCGGCGCGATCGCCGCAACGGCCAGTGGCGACGTCGTAGCAAGCACCATCGCATCTTCCTCGGGCGAAATCCAGATCTTTAGCCCGAAAGGTCAGACGATTGGGAAGTTCGCGACAACCTCCGACCCGACTTCGATCAGCATCAACAAAAAGAATAGCGTGCTGACCGTTTCGGACGCAGCCAACAACCTCGTCTCGAACTATGCCTACCCGAGCGGGACGCTGCAATCGCAGCTGTCGCTGGGCAGCCCCTCGCAGACGTGGGAGCCCGGCGGTATGATCGCGCCGTAGCGCGGACTCGGCGAAAAGCAACGGTACGGGTCGGTCTCTCCGGAGGCTGATCCGTCCTTCGCGGCCGCCGGCAGGATACGCTATCTCGTCGACCACTTTCGACGATACGTCCGTCACTCGAAGGTGCTTGTTGCTCTTATCGAGCGCAAAAGTAATGGGTTTCACCACGCCAGTAAGGCTGACGGTTCCCGCGTGATGGCTTCCGCCGTAGATTTGAATGCAGGCGCAGTCTTGGTCATCAATGTCGATGGTGCCGTTGCGCGCTATTTGAATGCCTCCCGGGAGTTTAACGCCCGAGATACCCGTCGCCTTGTCACTTCGACGCAAGCGGGACGACGCCGACCCCGACGGTACTGCCCGAAAGTCCGTCGTTGTAGAAGTTGCCGCGCTTGTCGAGGTCCCCATAGTAATATTGGGACATCAAGCCGTAGCCACCCTGGTTACGCCTGAGGATCCCGGAGCGTAAAATGAGATGGTTCGTGGTGCTGCCGCGGATGAGCTGGCGATCGACGAACTGTTACCAGCGATCTAAGGCTGCCGCTGCTTTAAAAGGAAAAGGACCGGGCTATCCGGTCCTTTCTCACCGCGTTCAAGGCGTTCCCGATGCGGGCCCTAGCTGGGCTTCAGCACTCCTGGTGGAGGATATTGCATTTTCTTAAATGGCGAGCCCGGAGAGCCCGGTGGCGGCATATCGTTGAGGTTCATCATGTATAGCAACTTTTCGTTTGCCTTGCATGCAGGATTGACCTGACACTTCTTCGATGTCGGAACGCGAATGCCATAGGCGATTCCCGGATCCGCGGTATAGAGCGTTTTTGAAGCTGCCCGGGTTCCGTGGACACTTTCCACTTTGTGGAGAAGGGTCCACCAATGGCCAAGAAACATCCTCGCGCCTATCCCTTGGAGTTCCGGTCTAAGATCATCGAGCTGGCTCGCGCGGGCCGGCGACCTGAAGATCTGGCAGCCGAATTTGAACTCTCCAATCAGACGATCCGCAACTGGATCAAACAGGCCGATCTCGATGCCGGGAAGCGAACGGACGGCCTGACGAGCGAAGAGCGATCAGAGCTCTTCATGTTGCGCAA
>PMUK01000047.1 GCA_003166915.1 Candidatus Cybelea palsarum | reverse complement strand
CTTCTTGATGACGCCGTGCTTGGTGACCATGACGAGATACTTCTCGCCCTCGAACCGGTCGATCGGAAATGCCGCGGTCACCTCTTCGCCGGGCGGAAGCGTCAACAGATTGACGAGCGCAGTGCCGCGAGCTTGTCGCGTCGTGTCGGGGATCTCGTATCCCCGCAAGCGGTAGACGCGACCTTTATTGGTAAAGAAGAGGACGTGGTCGTGCGTCTTGGTGATGAAAAAGTTGCTGACGACGTCCTCGCGCTTGAGATTCGAGATGCCGGTCACGCCGCGTCCGCCGCGGCTCTGCGTTCTAAAGGTATCCAAAGTGACGCGCTTGATGTAACCACCGACCGTATACGTTACGACGACGTCGATGTTCGGAGTGATCTGCTCGATCGACATTTCGTCTTCGGCAGGCTCGATGCTGGTGCGCCGCTCGTCCCCAAAGCGTTTCTTTACGTCGAGCGCCTCGCTCCTGACGATCTGCGCGACGCGGCGCGGGCTACCCAGGATGTCTTCCAGCTCCGCAATCGACTTGATCAGCTCCGTGTATTCTTGCTCGATCTTCTGCCGCTCGAGACCAACGAGCGTCCGCAGTCGCATATCGACGATCGCTTGCGCCTGAAGCTCGTCCAGCTCGAAGCGTGCCGATAATCGCTGCTTGGCCTCGTCGGTCGTTTGGCTTCCGCGGACGATCTCGATGACTTCATCGATATTGTCGAGCGCGATGCGGTAGCCTTCGAGAAGGTGCGCGCGCTCTTGGGCCTTGCGAAGATCGTAGGCCGTCCGCTTTACGATCACATCCTTGCGGTGCGCGATAAAATGCTCGAGGAGCTGCTTGAGGCTGAGCACCTGCGGCTCGATCGCCACCGATCCGTCGGCACGAGGCGCACCGACCGGGACGAGGGCCAGCATGTTGAAGCCGAAGCTCGCTTGCAGCGGCGTGTGTTTGAAGAGCTGATTGAGCACGATTTTTGGAGTCGCGTTCTTCGATAACTCGATGACGACGCGCATGCCCTTGCGATTCGACTCGTCGTCCATCCGCGAGATGCCCACGATCCGCTTCTCCGAATACGCCTCGGAAACGGCCTCCAGGATGCGGCTCTTGTAGACTTGGTAAGGAATTTCGGTGATGACGATCTTGTGTTTCCCGCGTTCCTCGACGATCTCGGCCTTGCCGCGAATCGCAATCGAGCCGCGACCGGTCTTGTATGCCTCGCGGATCGCCTCGTGGCCCAAGATCGTTCCGCCGGTTGGGAAATCCGGCCCTTTGACGATGTCGCAGAGAGCGTCGTCGCTCGTTTGAGGATCGTCGATCAACGCGGCAATCGCGTCGGAAATTTCGTTGAGGTTGTGCGGCGGAATATTAGTCGCCATACCGACCGCGATTCCGCTGGAGCCGTTGATCAAGAGCTGTGGCAAACGTCCCGGCAAAACGCTTGGCTCGACGCCCTGATTGTCGAAGTTCGCAACGAACGGGACCGTCTCTTTGTCGATGTCCGCGAGGACGTCGAGCGCCGTCCGAGCCAACCGCGCCTCGGTATAGCGGTAGGCAGCCGGCGGATCGGGGTCGATCGACCCGAAGTTTCCGTGACCGTCGACCAGCGGATACCGCAGTGTAAAATCTTGGGCCATGCGCACCAGGGCATCGTAAACGGAGCCGTCCCCGTGAGGATGATAGCTCTTGAGCACGTCGCCGATGACGCCGGCACATTTGCGATGCTGCTTGCTGGGGTCGAGCCCCATCTCGCGCATGGCGTAGAGAATCCGGCGCTGAACGGGTTTGAGCCCGTCGCGAACGTCGGGGAGGGCTCGTGAGGCAATGACCGACATCGCATACGAGAGATAGCTCTCTCGCATCTCATCTTCGACATTGACCTGCGTTACGGTATCGTTGTTCAATAATTACCTATATTCATGAATAATGCCCTTCGACTCGGCTCCGGGCCCCACTTCACTCTAACTCTTCACTCCGAAGAGGCGACTTACGCATTTGCCGCGGCGTTTGCGCGACGCCTGCAGCCCGGCGACGTCGTCGCGCTTTCGGGCCCGCTCGGCTCAGGCAAGACCACGCTGGTGCGAGCGATCGTGCAGACACTACATGGTTCCGATCAAACCCTCAGCCCAACCTTCACGTTTTGGCACCGCTACGACGGTGATCCGCCCATCGACCACATCGATCTCTTTCGGATCGACGATCCACGCGAAGTCGTCGAGCTGGGCCTTGAAGAAGCGCTCCACGGCCACTCGGTCGTGCTCGTCGAATGGTGGCGCAACGCGCCCGATATTCTCCCGCCGCGCCGCTACGAGATAGAAATGGAAGGCGCCGGCGACAATCCTCGCATTCTTTCCCTTCGCGAACCGTATTGAACGTTCTTGCCCTGGACGGAGCGCTGGGCGGCTTCTCCGCCGCGGTCGCTAGCGAAAATCGAGTGGCCGCCAGCGCGCAGGAGAGCGGGAACGTCGCACTCGAGCACGGTCTCGGCCTATTGCAGAAGGCCCTGGGCGAAGCCGGGATACCGATCGGAAGACTCGATCGTCTCGCCGTCGGCGTCGGGCCCGGCGGCTTTACGGGGTTGCGCATCGCGATCGCTTATGCCAAAGCGCTCGCTGCCGCTTGGAAACTCCCGCTCGTCCCGATCTCGTCGTTCGATCTGCTCGAGTTCGGAAGCTGTTTCGAACGCTCTCTTGCCGTCGTCGTGGGCCGGCCGGGCGTCATCTCGGCACGGTATCGCTGCGAGGACGAAACTAAGCGTGCCTCGGGAAGAATCGCCGAGGTACTCAACGAGCTGTTGCCGCCGTCAGAGGCTGGACTCAAATCGCTCGACGTGGTAGGCGCGTCGAAGGACGTTCTGGACGCACTCGCCGAACGCGGTAGTTCGGTGCGTTCCGTCAATCCGGCCGTCACACCCGCAGCCGCAGCAGCAGCTCTGGCAGCCTGCTCGCGTGTGCCGCCGGGGAGCCTGCACGAAGTGCGCGCCGATTACGGCGAGCTTCCCGCCGCCAAGGCTCCGAAACCCTAAGGCATGCCGCTCGCGTGAAGATGGAGCTTCACCGGCCTGCGCACCGGCCCGATCGCTTCTCGATCGCACCGATGACGACGCCCGACGTCGCCGCGGTCGCGCGCATCGAGCGTGCTTGCTTTTCCACAGTCTGGCCGAATGACGCTTTTTACAACGAGTTGAGCACGAATAAATTGGCGCATTATTTCATCGGACGTTTCGAGGAGCGCATCGTCGCCTACGGCGGAATTTGGGCGATCTTAGAGGACTCGCACGTAACGACGCTGGCGGTCGATCCGGATTACCGCGGCCGGCGATTCGGGGAAGTGCTGCTCCTGAGGCTGATCGACGAAGCGATCGATCGCGGCGCCGGATGGATGACGCTCGAGGTTCGCGAGAGCAACACGGTCGCGCAACGGCTCTACCGCAAGTATGGTTTCACGACCGTGACGATGCGCGCCGGATATTACAGCGACGACAATGAGAGCGCGCTGATCATGTGGGCCGGCAGCCTCAAGAGCGAGCTCTACCGCAACAGGCTAGGCGCCCTGCGCGCGAGCTTAGGGGATTGATGTCCTCGTTTGCACAACTGGTACGGCGCGTTGAAGAAGAGTTGGGACAAGGGCACCGGTACGCGCATAGCGTGCGGGTCGCACGCTGTGCCGACCTCCTGGCGCAACGGCATCGCACCGATCCGCGAAAGGCACGGCTGGCGGGGCTGCTTCACGATCTCGCCCGTCTCTATTCGCCCGAGCGGCTCGTTGCCGAATGCGAAGCCCGTGGTCTTCCGATCGACATCGCCGAGCGCCGGCATCCAATGCTCTTGCACGCGAAGCTCGGCGCCGCGATTGCGAGCGAGCGATTTGGCGTACGCGATCCGCACGTGCTGTCGGCCATCGAGAAACACACGACCGCCGCGCGCGAGATGTCGCCGCTGGACTGCATCGTCTATCTCGCCGATTCGCTCGAACCGGGCCGCTCTTTTCCCGACCGTGCCGATCTTTGGAGGCTCGCGCTGGGGGATCTCGCCGGAGCGATGCGAGCAGTGCTCCTCTTGACGATGCGCCACAATGTCCTCAAAGGCGTTGCGACCGTTCCGGCAACGCTGGCGGCGGCCGCGAGCTTCGGGCTGACGGTCGCGGACGGAGTTCCACCGGAGGTGCGCGCATCGGCGAGCTGATCGACGTCGTTCGCGAGAGCGCGCTCGACAAGAAGGGAGAGGGTTTCACGGCAATCGACGTAAGCGGCCGGACCATTTTGGCCGACACCTTCGCGATCGTAACCGGACGATCGAGAATACAAACGCGCGCCATTGCCGATGCCGTGACGGAATCGGCGCGCCTGCGCGGCTACGGCGTTTCACGCGTTGAAGGGTATGCCGACGGATCGTGGATCCTCATCGATCTCGGTAACGTGATCGTCCACGTGTTCACGCCCGAGCAGCGAGAGTTTTACAACCTGGAACGACTCTGGTCGCTTCCCAATGCGGCAAGCAGCGCGTCGTGAAACGGGGACGGCCGACCCATCTTACCAAAGCGGCTCGCGCCCGGCGCGAGTTCCTCAAGCGTCTAGGCGTCTGGGTTTTTATCGTCTTCTTCGCGCTTAGCGTCGCCGGAGGGCTGATCATTGTCTCTTCCTCGCTGCGCGCTCGCTAACGCAGCGCGAGAAAACCACAGCCACCCGATAACCATAAATACGACAAAGTAGTAGCCGAACCACCGCTGGGGCGGCGCCGGAACCGAATAAATGAGCGAGACCGCGGGTACGCCGAGCAGCACCACTGCAAGCGCGGAAATCGCGACGTCGGTCCAGCGCATCGCACCGATACGTTTGACGTACAGACACGCGGCAATCGAGATCGCCGCGTAGATGACGATGAATCCGAACGAGCTCAGCGTTCCACAGTTATTGAAAACGTCGACGGGCAGGACGCCGGCTGCCAGCGACGCCGCTGCAATAGAAACAACGATGACGGTAATCAGCGTCACGGCGACGTGAGGCGTATTATGCCGGGGTTCGATCGCGGCAAGTGCCCGCGGGAAAAGACCGGCCTTCGCAACGGCATAGGCGATCCGGCCGGCGGTCGTGATGCATGCCAAACAAACCGAGAACGCGCTAAAAAGGGCGCCGATTGCAATCGGAACGCGCAAGTAGCCGATGTGATAGAGACCGACTAGGGTTCCGAGCGGAAACGTTTGCTGGTCCAGTGGTTTTGCGGCGTGCTCTAATCCGACGATTTCGGCGTAGGTGGCGATGATGAAAAACGCGCTTGCAAAAACCACGCTCGCAATCACCGCTCTCGGAATCGCGACCAGCGGCCGCTTGGCTTCGGCACCGAATGCCGTCGCGCTTTCGAAGCCGACCAGACTGAAAACGGCGGTCATCACTGCGAGACCCCAATTGGGGGCGCCGCCTTTGATCGTCAGTTGGTTCGGATCGAGCGCTGGCCCATGACTCAGCAGAACGATTCCAACGAGCAGCAGGATGATCAATACCGAGATCGCTTCGAGCACGAGCATGACGATTGCCGAAACCTGCACGCCGCGGTAGGCGGCTAGCCAGCAAACCGCACCGAGCATGATGGCGATCGCCACGTATATCGCCGGCGTGGACGCCGCGAGAATGCCGGCATCGTGCAGCAGCAAGCCGACAAAGAGCGACATCGCACCGACGACGGCCGCCGCCACGAAGACGTACGCCCAGAGCAGGCTCCATCCGGCAAGGGCACCTAAGGTGGGGCCAAGATTTTCGGCCGCATACTCGTACATCGAACCCGCGCCCGTGAAACGACGAGCGAATTGATTCAGATTGAGGGCGACCACAACGAGCATGCCCGCACCGAAAAGATAGGCCAGCCACGTCCCGTTCCCCGCGTTGGCGAACATGTACGGCGCGATCAAGATCGGCGTCATGCTCGGCCCGATCAAAGCGATCGAGGTTGCGAGTACCTCGACGAAAGTTAGCGATCCGGCCCGTAAGGAGCTCGAGGCGCCAACCGTCTCATCCATAGAATGCGATGCTCGGCGACGGGGTCGCGAGTTCCCCCACGGCTACGAAACTTCGCCGTTCGAGCGCGGGTAGGACCGGTCATGAAATTTCCCTCCGGCCGCCTCGGCATCGTTGTAGCCGCTACCGTGGCATTCGTACTAACGGCCGTGCTGCCGGCTGCGGCGACCGATTTCGTGCAAGACCAAGCCGGCATGTTCTCCGCGGGAACGGTCGCGCAGCTCAACGAGCGAATCGCAAACTTTAACGCTGCAACCGGTAAGGTGATCGTCGTTATCACCACCCCGTCGCTCGGTGGCGCGAGTCTGCAAAGTGCGGCGCAGGGCGCGTTTTCACGGCAGGCAATTAACGGCGTTTTGATCTTCGTCGTGCGCGACGATCGACGCGACATCATCTTGCCGGATCGCGCCGGAGGCCAGGCCGGCTGGTTTGCGCCCAGCGTGGTGCGCGAGATTCGGTTGGCCATGGAAGAGCAGTTTCGCAGCGCGAACTACGATGCGGGGATCACCGGCGCGGTCGGCGCACTGCTGGGCATCTATCGCGCCCATGCCGGTGGTATTCGTCAGCCCGCATCGGCTCTGGCGAGCGCCCCGTCCCAAGGACCACTTCCAGCGTCGCGAGGAGGGCACGTTCCAATGTTCTGGTGGGTCATCATCGCCGTTGCCGGCTTTTTGATTTTTCGATCGATCATGCGCGCTACCGCCGCCTCGCGTTATTACGGCGGCGGCGGAGCGGCGCCGCCGGGAGCCGCGCCACCGGGAGCCGCGCCTGGTGCTGGGTACGGTCCTGGGCCTGGGTATGGCTATGGCGGTTTTGGCGGCGGTGGCAGCTTCTGGAGTGGTCTGCTCGGGGGCTTGGGCGGTGCGTGGCTCGGCAACGAGCTTTTCCGGGGTGGAGGCGGCGGGATCGCGCCGACGGAGGCGGGTCAGATCGCGCCCGATGCCGGCGGAAGCTGGGGCGCTGCTGACTCCGGCGGTTGGCAGAGTGACGCAGGACAGGCCGACGTCGGCGCCGCGAGCAGCGGCGACTGGAGTGGCGGCGGGTTCGGCGATTCGGGCGGCGGAGGCGATTTCGGCGGGGGAGGTAGCGACAGCGGTGGCGGATGGTAGGCGTCTATGGTGCGCTTGCTGTCATTGGTTCTTGCCGCGGTTTTCGTCAACCCATCGTATTTTGGTAGCCTGCACTGGCGGCTAATCGGGCCGTTTCGCGGCGGCCGCGCCCTTGCGGTAACCGGCGTTCCCGGCGAACCGAATCACTTTTACTTTGGAGCGGTTGACGGCGGCGTTTGGGAGAGCGACGACGCCGGGCGAACCTGGAGGCCGATTTTCGACGGCCAAGACATCGGCTCGATCGGCGCGATTGCGGTAGCGCCAAGCAATTCGCAAATCATCTATGTCGGCTCGGGTGAAGCCGACATGCGCTCCGACATCGCGTACGGCGATGGAATGTATAAGTCGACCGACGGTGGCAGAAGTTGGACGCATCTCGGCCTAACCGATACCAAGCAAATCGGTGCGATCGTCGTCGATCCGCGCGATCCCAACATCGCTTACGTCGCCGCGCTCGGCCATGCATACGGTCGCAATGCCGAGCGCGGCGTCTTTAAGACGATCGACGGCGGCCGGAGTTGGAGCAAGATCCTCTATCAAAACGCCGACACCGGCGCAACCGCGCTCGCGATGGAGCCGGGCGATCCCAACGTCATGTATGCAGCTCTGTGGCAAACCCGCCGTCCGCCGTGGAACGTCTATCCGCCTTCGAACGGCCCCGGCGGCGGCCTTTATAAAACAATCGACGGCGGACGGAGCTGGACGAAATTGACACAGGGCCTTCCGGCGAACGTGGGGCGCATCGGATTGTCCATCTCGACGGCTGCGCCGCGCCGCGTCTATGCAAACGTTGACAGCAGCGCCGGTTTGGGCGGAATCTATCGCTCCGACGACGCCGGTGCAACCTGGACGCACGAGGATAACGAGCAGCGGATCTGGCAGCGGGGCTGGTACTTTAGCGGTATTACGGCCGACCCTCACGATCCCAACGTCGTGTACGTAATGGATACGTCCGTTTATCGCTCGAGCAACGGGGGCAAGAGCTTCGACGCAATTCTCGGCGATCCGACCGGCGACGACTTTCACACGCTGTGGGTCGATCCCACAGATTCCAAACGCATGATTCTCGGCAGCGACCAAGGCGTTATCGTTAGCATGAACGAGGCGAAGACGTGGAGCTCGTGGTACAACCAGCCGACGGCGCAGTTTTATCACGTCGCTACGGACAACGCGTTTCCTTATTCCGCCTACGGCGCCCAACAAGACTCGGGAGCCGACATGCAAGCGAGCTCGAGCAAATACGGCACGCTCTCCCAACAGGATTTTCGGCCCCTCGACGTCGGTGGAGAGAACGGTAATCTCGCGCCCGATCCTCGCCACCCCGGACTCGTCTACGGCGACTCAAGCGGTCAAGGCGGACCGACGGTGACGAAAGAAATTCCAGTGACGGGCTGGGAGCAGAACGTCGACCCGGCCATCAGCCACCCCGGGCAGATCTGGCGCAACACGTGGACGTTGCCGCTGGCATTCTCGGCCGCCGATCCCGCCGCGCTCTACTTCGCCCACCAAAACGTCTTTCGCTCGCACGACGGCGGCGAGTCGTGGAAGATAGTCAGCCCCGATCTCTCTCGCAAAGATGAGGGGATTCCGTCGAACCTCGATGCTGCGACGCTCGCCGACGATAACGCGATTACGCGCCACGGCGTGGTCTATTCCCTCGCTCCTTCACCGCTACGTGCGGATCTGATTTGGGCCGGAACGGACGACGGCTACATTTGGGTGACGACTCCTTCCAGCGGCTCGAGACAAGCTTCGTCAGAGCTTCACTGGAAGAACGTGACGCCGTCTGCTCTGACGCCGTGGAGCAAGGTTGGAATCATCGAGGCCTCACATTTCGATCGCGCAGTGGCCTACGCGGCCGTCGACCGTCACCGGCTCGATGACTATGCGCCCTACATCTACCGGACGCGCGACGGCGGGGCGTCCTGGACCGCAATCGCAAACGGCATTCCCTACGGCTCGTTCGTCAACGCCGTTCGCGAGGATCCAAAGCGACGCGGTCTGCTCTACGCCGGAACGGAGCGCGGCGTCTACGTTTCGTTCGACGACGGCGCCGCATGGCAGCCGTTGCAGCTCAACCTTCCCGTCACTTCGATTCGCGACATCGCCGTGCATGGCGACGATCTGGTCCTGGCAACGCACGGCCGCTCGTTCTGGGTGATGGACGATATCGCGCCGTTGCGTCAGATGGCCGCAGCCGTCGCGGCGCACGCAACGTATCTCTTCAGCCCGGCCTTGGCGTATCGCGTGCGGCCCGGCAATCAAGAGGGAACGCCGCTGCCCCTGGACGAGGCGCAGGCGGATACCCCGACGCCGGGCGTTTACATCGATTACTATCTGCCCGCTGCGGCGCATACGCCGGTCGTCATCGACGTGCTCGCGAGCGACCGCAGCATCGTGCGCCGCTGGTCGAGCGCCGAACATCCAAAGACCGTCGATCCAAAATCGGTCGACTACACGACGCACTGGATCGACGAGCAGCCGGTACCGGCCGCAAGTGAGGGCGCCCATCGTTTCATTTGGGACTTCCATCGCGATAGCGAGGATGGACCGCTGGTGCCGCCGGGAGACTATGTCGTACGGCTGAACGTCGACGGCAGAGACTTCACTCAGATGGTGCGCGTGCGGCGCGATCCTCGCATCGCTGCGACCGATGCGGATCTGCGCGCGCAGTACGAGTTAGCACGACGTGTGACAAGCTTACGCGCGGAGGTCGCCGCTTCTCGCTCCAAGGCTCGGGAGCTTGCCAAGGGGCGTGCGGCAGCGCTGCTCGCACCGATCGCCGGCGAGCCTCCGGCGGCAAATCCCGACGACTCCGAGGGAGTCTATTCGCACGATTTTGCGAGCTTCTTGTTCCTGGAAAACGCACTGGACTATCTGGAGAGCGCCGTCGAAAGCGCCGATGCCGCGCCCACGCCCGATATGTATCTTGGCTATGCGAAACTCGCGGCGATCTATCGGCGCACGTTAGCTCGCCTCGAATCGGTCGCGAAGTAAGAGCCTAGCCGCCTACCGGCCCGCGCCGAGCGTCTGCGCGTACCAGTGCTCGAGATCGTCGTGAAACTGCGCCAATGCGGGCGTGTGGAGATAGACCATGTGCCCCGATTGGTAGAAGCCATAGCTGATGTTGCTTTGCAGCTGCGACGGCAGGTTCATGTGGTTGAGCGAGTAGACGGTTGCCCAGAACGGGGTGGCAAAATCGTAATAGCCGTTGGCTGAAAAGACTCGCAGATTCGGATTGAATGCCATCGCGTTCGCGAGATCCTGCGCGGTGTTGGTTGGAAGGGCGCCGTTGTGCTTCCAATCCCATTGACGGAAGACGTTGACCACGGGCTGGTAGATGAGTGACGTGTGAAACCCGAGGATTTGGCGCATGTAGACGTTTCCGGTCGCGACAAAGGCCGCGTCGATCGCCGAGTCAACGGGATCGAAGTCGCCCCGGTCTTGGATCCGATCCAGATTGTACGACGTGTAACGGGCGTCGTACCGGCCGAGCATCACGCCGCTGTCGCGGAAGAGCTCGGTCGAGTAGCGCCAGTATGGAATACGCAGATTCGAGTCACGAATATATCTTTCCGATAAGCCCGTGTATTGGTGCAGCTTAGCCACGACGTCGTTATACGTGCCGGGCGAAAGATTCGCGCCCTGGGCGAGGGCGTTGAGATACTCGCCCGTCGCGAACGCCTCGACGCGCGGTATCAGATCCTCGAGCGTCGTGGACGGACCGGGAAGCACGTGATGATACCAGGCCGTCGCCGCCTCGGTGGGCAGGTAGAACGGAAAGGCCCAATCGCTGCCGCCGATCGCGGTCGGCGTAAAGTTGATATCCCAATCCAGCCCGAAGTCGAGAATCGACGAAAGCAGGACGACTCCGTTGACGCCGATGCCTTGCTGCTGCAGATAGTTCACGAGCATTGCCGAGCGCGGCGTGCCGTACGATTCGCCAAAGAGAAACTTCGGCGAGTTCCAGCGGCCGTACATCGTAATGTACCGCGAAATGAACTGTCCGAAGGCGTGAACGTCGGCATCGACGCCGTAAAAGTCCTTCGGCGTTCCCGCCCCCGAGATTCGGCTGAAGCCGGTTCCCATCGCGTCGACGAAAACCAAATCGCTTCGATCGAGCAGCGAGTAGGGGTTATCCGCGAGGTCGAAGGGTGCGCTTGGGGTGGACACGCCGTCGCCAACCTGCACCCGCATCGGCGCGAACGAGCCCATCCGCAGCCAAATCGTCGAGCTTCCCGGACCGCCGTTGTAAAAGAACGTGACGGGCCGAGTGCGCGGACTGGCGCCGTCGAGCGTAAACGCCGTGTAGAACATCTGGCCCGCGGGCTGGCCCTTCTCGTTCTCCAGTGTGATCGTGGCCGCACGCGCCGTGTAGGGATAGACTTTGCCGCCGAGCGTCAGCGTATGTTGAGTTACCGCATCCGCGCCGGGAGGCGGGGCAGCCGGCGCGGCCGGCGCCGCAGCCACGAGCGTGGCCGCGAGCAGAATGGCGACGTTAAACATTTGCGAGCACCCGTGCGTACCAGCGTTCTAAGTCGTCGTGGAAGCGCGCGAGCGCCGCCGGATGGAGGTAGACCATATGCCCCGATTCGTAAAAGCCGTAGGTTATATTCTGCCGAAGCGCCGGCGCGAGATAGAGATGATTGAGAACATACACCGTAGCAAAGAACGGTGTCGCGAAATCAAAGTATCCGTTCGCGGAGAAGACCTTCAGGCGAGGATTGTACGTCATGGTCGCGGCCAGGTCCGGCGCCACGTTGAGAATTTGAACGTCGTTTCCATGCTTGAAATCCCAGCTTTGACCGTCGGCATAAATCAGGTCGTAGATCTCGGCGCGGTAGAGCACCGGCGGCTTGTAATCGAGCACTTGGCGCAAGTAGTAGTTTCCGCTGGAAACAAACGCCGAGTCGATCGCCGCGTCGGTTGCGTCCCAATCGGGCGAGACTTCGGGCCGGTCGAGCACGTAGGTTTCAAACCTCGAATCCAACCGTCCGACCGTCCGTCCCGATTCGCGAAGCAACTCGTTTTCGAAACGATCGTACTGGATGCGCAGGTTCGAGTTGCGGATGTACTGTTCGGAAAGGCCGGTATAGCGATGAAGCTTGGCCACGATGTCGTTGAACCGGTCCGGCGGCAACGAGGCCCCTTGGGCCAGCGCGTCGAGATACTCGGTCAACGCGAAGTTTTCGACTTCCGAGATCAGCGCCGGAAGCGACGGCGCGGAAATCGCGTGGTGGTACCAGGCCGTCGCAGCTTCCGTGGGAAGATAGAGGATGTAGGCCCAGTCGCCGCCCCCAATTGGCGCGCCGTCGTTATAATCGATGTTCGAGTTCAGAAACGACGACAGCAGCACGATGCCGTTGAGTCCAATCCCTTGATCTTGCAGGTACTTCGCCAGCGCCGATGAGCGCGTCGTGCCGTACGACTCGCCAAACAAGAAGCGCGGCGAGTTCCAGCGATTGAACTGGGTGATGTAGCGCGTGATGAACTGCCCGAAGGCCTCCACGTCCTTATCGACCCCCCAAAAATCGCTGGGCTTTCCCGCACCGATGATACGCCCAAACCCGCTCCCGGGCATGTCGATGAAGACCAGATCGGTTCGGTCGAGCAGGCTATATTGGTTGTCGAGGAGGCGGTAGGGCGGTGGTCCGGTTACCTGACCGTCTGCGGTTTGCACGCGAACCGGTCCGAACGAGCCCATTCGCAGCCAGATCGTCGAGCTTCCCGGCCCTCCGTTGTAGAGAAAGGTTACCGCGCGCCGCGACGGATTCCCGCCGTCGAGCGTGTAGGCCGTGTAGAAGACGCGGGCCGTCGGTTGGTCGTCGCCGTTGCGCAGCGTTATGGTGCCGGCGCGCGCTGTATAAGCCAACGTCCGGCCGGCGAGCACGAGACTATGATGGGTGACCGCATCGGGCGTCAATACGGGAATCCGCGGCTTCGCGGCGCCTGCCGGCAAAGCGATTACGAGCGCCGCAAGGGTGATCGGGAGTACGTGTAATGATTTGAAGCGCAATCGGAACCTCCAGTGCACGCCGATTATGCTCGGTATGGTTCCGGGCTCCTGCCTGTTTGGTTTAGGGTGGTCATGTTACCGTATGCTTGCTCGATCTCGGTTGCATAGCGTTTTTCGACAACGCGCCGCTTGATTTTCATCGAAGGAGAGAGCTCGCCGCCTTCAACGCTAAACTCTCGCGGCACGACGATGATACGGCGCACTTGTTCGTAGCCGGCCAGCGCGTGCGTTTGCTCGTGCACTTCACGAGTCAAGAAGCCGCGCACGTCGTCGCGAGCAGCAAGCGCTTCGGGCGTCGCTCCGGCAGGTAGCTGCGGCAACTCCACTCGCACCAGCGCCCAGTTCGGGCAGATCAACGCGATCGGGTAGGGTCGCCCGCTGCCCACCACCAACGCCTGCGCGACATAGATCGAACGCTTGATGTTGGCTTCGATCCGAGCCGGCGAAACCCACTTGCCGGTGTCGGTCTTGAAGATCTCGTTTTTGCGATCGGTGATACGCAAGAAGCCCGCGTCGTCTATTTCTCCTACGTCGCCGGTGTGCAGCCACCCCTCGCGAACCGCGGCAGCCGTCGCCTCGCTGTCGCGGTAGTAACCTTGCATGACGTTGCGGCCGCGGACGAGCACTTCGCCATCCTGCGCGATTGCGACGTCAACGCCCGTTATCGGCCGTCCCACCGCGCCGTACTCGTTCGCGGAAAGCCGGCTCACCGACGTGACAGGCGACGTCTCCGTGAGGCCGTAGCCTTGCATGATCGGAATGCCCATCGCGAGGAACGTCATCGCGGTATCGATATGAAGCGGAGCGCTTCCGCTGGTGAGAAACCTCACGCGATCCAGGCCGAGCGCGAGTGGAATTTTGCGTAGGACGACGGCCTTGGCGACGGCGTAGTGCAGCGTCGTCCACGGCGTTGGCGCTGACATGGACAGGATCGTCGTGCGCATATACTCGCGTCCGACTTCGAGCGCCCAAGGAACGAGCCGTCGTTTTAGCCCGCCGGCTGCTAGCGCCTGACCTTTCACGCCGCTGAGCACGCGATCGAAGATGCGGGGAACGGACGTCATCTCGACCGGACGCACGTCTTTGAGGTCGTGGAGAAGCTCGCTGGGGTCGTGACAGATGAAGTAACGCACCTTCGCCAGCAGATAGATGTAGATGAGCGTGTGCTCGTAGATGTGCGAATACGGCAGCACCGAGAGCACGTCACGGCCGCCTTCGATGCCCTCGAAGCCGCAATCGAGTGCGACCTGCGCGTCGAAACCGAGATTGTCGTGCGAGAGCATGACGCCCTTGGGGGGCCCGGTCGTTCCGGAAGTATAGATGAGGACCGCCAGATCGTCGGGCAGCAGCGTCGCGACATAGGCCTCCGGGAGCTCCGGGTGGGACGCGCGGAGCACGGCCCCGCGTGCTTCGAACGATTGCAAGCCGTCTTCGCCGGTCGAATTCAAGACGACGGCGCGTGCAAGCTCGGCTTTCGATTCGCGTAGACGTTCGAGCGTCTCCGGGCGATCGACGAAGATCAATCGCGCGCCCGAGTGCTCGAGGATATAGGCCGTATGGTCGAGCGCTTGCGTTGGGTAGATCGGAACGACAACGCATCCGGCGAATATCGTGGCAAAATCGCATACGATCCAGTCGATGCAGTTGTGGGCGACCAACGCCACGCGATCGCCCGCCTCGAGGCCGGCATCGCGAATCGCGCAGGCCGCATTCTCAACGCGTTCGAGCAAACGCGCGGTCGATGTCGGCGTCCACGTCCCCGCAACGCGTTCGAGTAGCGCCTCTTCCCGCGGCTCTGAGAGCATCGTGCGAATCAACCTCGGCAGCGTTGCTTTTGCCGGAAGCTCCTGCGACATGAGGAGGTTCCCAATGCGCAATGCGTAGTGGGCACCCCTTCTCCTCGCCGATTTTGGCGCGTCAAAATGATGCGCTCATAACTCACGCAGATAGGAGCGAGCTCGCTCGAGACGGCTCTGCGTCATTCCCGCGACGTCCAATAGCTCGTCAAGCGATGCGAAGCTGCCTTCGCGCTCTCGCAACTCCACGATGCGCGAGGCAACTGCGCGCCCGATCCCCGGCACCGCGGCGAGTTCCGCTGCGTCGGCCGTGTTCACGTCGACGCTGCCATCTGGCGGCGGCGTCGCACGGCGCCTGCGCGTGCGCGTCTCGCGCACCCGCGTGCGCGGCGCCTCGCCGGCCACGGGTACGTAGATCTCTTCACCGTCGGCGGCACGCTGGGCGAGGTTGACCCCCGCTGCATCGGCCGATGCTCGTAAGCCGCCGGCCGAAGCGACGGCCTGAGCGTAACGGTCGCCAAGATGGAGATGATAGAGACCGGGCCGCACGACGGCGCCGGCAACGTAGACGACGAGCTCGCCGCCCGGCGTAACGCGATCGAGGCGTCGATGGTGACGTGTGCCGGAGTCGGCCGGATAGGGACCGGAGCTCGGCGTTGCGACTGAAACCGACTGCACGGCGGCCCTCGGAGCCGGATGCCGGAGCGCGAAGGCGGCAAGGGCAAGCGCCGCGGCGACGACCAAAGCAATTCGTGCGATCATGCTCTCCCATCACGCCGGAGCCTTGCGTCGCAAAGGGTAGCGGAGGACCGCCCCAGGATGTACCATGCTCTTCATGGCCGGGAGCTACGACTTTCGCACGATCGAGCATAAATGGCAGTCGCGCTGGGAGCGCGACTCACTCTATCGCGCACCCAACGAAAGCGATAAGCCGAAGTACTACGCGCTCGAAATGCTGCCGTATCCCTCGGGTGATCTGCACGTCGGACACGCAAAAAACTATACGATCGGCGACGCCGTTGCGCGCATGATGCGGATGCTCGGTTACAACGTGCTCCATCCGATGGGCTGGGACGCGTTCGGCTTGCCGGCCGAGAATGCGGCAATCTCGCGCGGCGCCGACCCAGCGGCCTGGACGACCGAGAACATTCTGAACATGCGCCGCCAGCTGCGCTTGCTGGGCGCCGGTTACGACTGGTCGCGAGAGATCGCGACCTGCGAGCCCGAGTATTACCGTTGGAATCAGTGGCTCTTCTTGCGGTTGTACGAAGCAGGGCTCGCCTATAAGCGCGAGGCTCCCGTCAATTGGTGTCCGCACGACCAAACCGTGCTCGCCAACGAGCAGGTCGTCGACGGGCGCTGCTGGCGTTGCCAACATCTGGTCGAACGGCGCAACTTGTCGCAATGGTTCTTGCGCATCACGGCCTATGCCGACCGTTTGTTGGAGGGCCTCGATAAGCTCACCGGCTGGCCCGAACGTACGCGGACGATGCAGCGCAACTGGATAGGCCGCAGTGAAGGCGCCACATTTGCTTTTCGCGTCGAAGGCGTCGATGCAGACGTCGACGTCTTTACGACGCGGCTCGACACGCTTTACGGCGTAACCTTTCTTGCCATCGCCGCGGAGCATCCGGTCCTCAAATCGCTCGAGCGAATCGTTTCCTCCGAGCATGCCGCGCAGATTGCGGCGTTTGCGGAGAGCCTGCAATCGAAATCGGAGCTCGAGCGAACCAGCTTGATGGAGAAGCGCGGAATCTTCACTGGCGCCTATGCGATCCATCCGCTCTCTCGCGAGCGCGTTCCGATCTGGGTTACGAGCTACGTCCTTGCGGAGTACGGAACGGGTGCCGTGATGGGCGTTCCGGCGCACGACGAGCGCGACTTCGAGTTCGCGCGAAAATACGCGTTGCCGGTCGTGACGGTCGTCGTTCCCTCAACCGCACAGCCCGATGGCGCGTTGGAGCAAGCCTACGTGGAAGACGGGCGTTTGATCGCCAGTGAAGAGTTTAGCGGCATGTCGAGCGAGCGCGCTCGCGATGCCATCGCGCAGCGCCTGGCTGCGCTTGGCCGCGGGAAGACGAGCGTCAACTACAAGCTGCGGGACTGGCTGATTTCGCGCCAGCGATATTGGGGAACCCCGATTCCAATCGTCTACTGCGGCGCTTGCGGCGAGGTGCCCGTTCCCGACGACGAACTGCCGGTTCTGTTACCGCCGGGCGTGCCTCTGCGTGGTGAAGGTTCGCCGCTGGCCACGGTCCGGGAGTTTGTCGAGACGACCTGCCCGAAATGCGGCGGTCCGGCGCGCCGCGAGACCGACACGATGGATACCTTCTTCGAATCGTCATGGTACTATCTGCGCTACCTCGATCCGCACAACGACCGTCTACCGTGGTCGACGGAGCGTGCCGCGCAGTGGATGAACGTCGACCAGTATATCGGGGGCGCCGAGCACGCGGTGCTTCACCTGCTCTACTCCCGCTTCTTCTACAAATTTCTTCACGATCGTGGCGCGGTGCGCGGCGCCGACGAACCTTTCGAAAACGTCTTCCACCAGGGCCTCCTGCTCCGCGACGGTGAGAAGATGTCGAAGTCGCGCGGCAACGTCGTCGGCATCGACGAGACCGCCGAGCAGACCGGCGTCGACGCGATGCGGCTCTTCTTACTCTACGTCACGCCGCCCGAAGAAACGAGCGACTGGAGCGAGGAAGGCATCAGCGGGCGCGTGCGTCTTTTGAACCGCATCTGGCGCGCTTGCGAACCCTTCTTCGATGCACCACGCGATGGCGGCGCGCGCGAGTTGCCGCCGGCTCGAAACGCTGCGGAAAAGGCGTTGTTGCGAGCGGTGCACGTCGCCGCCAAATCGGCGGTCGACGAGACGCTATCGCGCCGCTTTCATTACAATACGACGATCGCTAAGCTCGACGAGCTGGTCAACCTGATAACGGTATCGTCGGGCGCGGCGGATTCGCGCGTAGCGGCCTATGCCGTGCGGGCGTTGCCGATCCTCGTCGCGCCCTTCGCTCCGCACATCGCAGAGGAACTTTGGGAGCGATTCGGTCACACGACCTCGGTGCACCTCGAACCGTATCTGCAGCCCGACGCTGGCGCGCTGGCGGTCGACGAGATTACGTTGGTCGTGCAAGTCAACGGCAAGGTTCGAGCGCGCATCGTCGTTGCACCGAGCATTGGGGAGGAGCAAGCCTTCGCGCTCGCACTCGAGGAAGCGAACGTTCGCAGCCACCTCGACGGCAAGGAGGTGCGTAAACGGATCTACGTTCCGGGTAAGCTGCTCAACATCGTCGTATGAGCGAGCGGCAAAAGATTTCCACCCAGGTCTGCATTGTGGGCGGGGGCCCGTGCGGGGTGATGCTCGGCGTGCTGTTGGCTCGGGCCGGCGTCGACGTCGTCGTACTTGAAAAATATAAGGATTTCTATCGCGACTTTCGCGGCGACACGATCCACCCGTCGACCCTGGATTTGCTTTTCGAGCTGGGTTGGCTCGATGCGTTTCTCGCGCTCCCGCACGACGAGATTCGATCCATCGGCGTCACCATCGGCGGCGAAGCCGTGGAGATTGCCGACCTCACTCATCTTCGGACGCACTGCAAGTTCGTCGCGTTGATGCCGCAATGGAATTTTCTCAACTTCCTGGCAGAGCGCGGCCGCCGCTATCCAACCTTTCATTTGATGATGCAGACCGAGGGTATCGGCTTGCTCGAAAGCGGCGGCGAAACGGTCGGCGCGCGCGCGAAGACGTCCGACGGGGAAATCGAGATCGAAGCAAAGCTCGTCGTTGGAGCCGACGGGCGCCATTCCACGATTCGCGCGCTTGCCGGTCTGACCGTCGAAAATCTCGGCGCGCCGATGGACGTGCTTTGGATGCGCATCTCAAAGCACCCGGGAGAAGCCGAGCAGCGGTTGGGCACCATCGCCACCGGACATATGCTCGTGATGATCGACCGCGGCGACTACTGGCAGTGCGCCTACATCATTCGCAAAGGCTCGTTCGACGAACTAAAGGCGCAGGGTATCGAGGCGCTGCAACGAGGCCTCGTGGAGCTCGTTCCAGCGCTGCACGATCGCGTTGCGGCGCTCGACGACTGGTCGAAGGTCTCGATGCTCGAGGTGCGCGTCGACCGGCTCGAACGCTGGTACCGTTCCGGTCTGCTCTGCATCGGCGACGCAGCCCATGCGATGTCGCCGATCGGCGGCATTGGAATCAATCTTGCAATCCAAGATGCGGTCGCCGCGGCGAACACCCTCGCCGATTCACTGGCATCGGGCAAAACGCCGAGCGACGCGGAACTACATCGCGTTGCGGAACGGCGAGCCTTCCCCACCAAGGTGACGCAAGCTTTTCAAGTTTTCGTGCAGGACCGGGCGATCGATCCGATCTTGCGCGGAAAAGAAATCGACCGAGCGCCGCTGGTTATGCGGCTGTTCGACGAGTTTCCGCCCCTTCGCCGTCTCCCCGCGCGGTTGATCGGCGTCGGCGTGCGGCCCGAACACGTACGCACGCGCGACGCCTATGCGTCTAAAGCGAAGAGCGCGTTGTAGAGCTTGCCGCCGATGGCGCCGCCGACGATCGGAGCGACCCAGAAGAGCCAGAGCTGCGCAACGGCCCACCCGCCGACGTAGACGGCGACGGCCGTCGAGCGCGCGGGATTCACCGACGTATTCGTAACCGGAATGCTGACGAGGTGGATCAACGTGAGCGCGAGACCGATCGGAATCGGAGCGAAGCCGGCCACGACACGCTTGTCGGTGGAGGCCGCGATGATGAAGATGAACATCAGCGTCATCACGACTTCGCAGACTGCGCAGGCCAGCAAGGAAAAGTGTCCCGGAGAGTGGTCGCCGTAGCCATTGGACGCAAAACCGTTGGCGGTCGTGAAGCCGGCTTGGCCGCTCGCAATGATATAGAGAACGCCGCCGGCGAGGATACCGCCGATCACCTGCGCCACGATGTATGGAATGACGTCACGGCCGTTAAAGCGGCGCGCGGCCCAAAGCCCGACCGTCACGGCCGGATTGATATGACAACCCGAAATGCCGCCGATCGCGAAGGCCATCGTGAGCAGCGTAAGGCCAAAGGCCAGGGCGACGCCTGCGAACCCGATCCCAAGATTAGGGAAGGCCGCCGCAAGGACGGCGCTGCCGCACCCGCCCAGAACGAGCCAAAACGTACCGATGAGTTCGGCGGCGCACCGTTTAGAAAGAGGCATATTCGAACTCCTTATCTGCGCCTACAAAGAGTAAGCAGTGCGTCCGCTCGCTTTCCTAACGCGGATTCTTTACCCTTCTCTGGTAAGCATTTCGCGATAGATTTCCACCACTCGCTCGATGGTGTCGATATCTTCGGGCGATTTGTCGTCGCGGATTCGAACGATGCGTGGAAAGCGCAGCGAAAATCCGCTTTCGTGCAGATCGCTCTGCGCGATAATGTCAAATGCGACTTCGAGAACGATCTTCGGCTCGACCGGTATCTCGTGGGAGCGTGCCTTTGCGCGCTGCTGCTCGAGCGGCAGGCGGTGATCGAGAAACCACGGCGTGAGCGCGGCGATCTCCGAGTCGGTAAGGCCGGAGTACGCCTTACCGATCGTAAGCAGCGCGCCGCGTTTCCCGCGTACCGCGAACGTGTAGTCGGAGAGCACCGCCGATCTCTTTCCGTGCCCCCATTCCACCGCGACCACGACGACGTCGAGCGTCGAGAGCTCGCGCTTGAGCTTGAGCCACCATTTTCCCCGCCGTCCGGGCAGATACGGTGCGCCGGCGCGCTTGAGCATGAGCCCCTCGTTGCCGCGCGCACGCGCCGCTTCAAACCGCTCGTTCACCTGCGCCGGCGTCGACTCGTCGAAGCGGTCGAACGGCGATAGCTTCAGGTGCGTGCCCGCGGCGAAGAGATCCGCGAGCCGCTCGCGTCGGCGGGTCAGCGGTTCGTCGATCAGCAAATCGCCGTCGAGTGCCAAGAGGTCGAAGACGACGTAGGCAACCGGCACCTCCGCGCGCAGTGACTCGTCGACGATTTTGCGCTGGAGACGAGTTTGGAGGGTCCGAAAGGGCTGCACGCGTTCATCGCGGATCGCGACGATCTCGCCGTCGAAGATCGCATCCCGCGAGAGCGTTGCAAGCGCCGCTGCCACTTCGGGATAGGCGGCAGTCACGTCGTTGAGCCGGCGTGAAAATAGGGCGACGTGCCCGTCGCGCAGGTGCGCCTGTATGCGGACGCCGTCGAATTTGTCCTCGACGAGCCATGCATCGCCTGCGAGCTCCGTATACGTCTCACCGTACGAAACGGGCGTAGCCAGCATGAAGCCGATCGGCGTGCCGTACTCCACGCGCAGCTCGTCCAGCGAGCCGTTCTTCGCCGCCACCGCCACGGCGCCAACGTCGCCGCAGGCCATCAGGCCTCGACGAACCCAAGCTCCGTCGGCATCGAACGCGCTGGCGATCGCGTCGAGCACGAGCCCCTCGCGCAATCCGACACGCAGGTCTCCCGTCACGATTTTGATGACGTAGGTCGCGACCATCGAATCATCGCAGGCGCGTAGGATGCGCTCGAGTACTGCCTCGCGCCTGCGGTTTGCATGCTTTCCGGATGCCTGCGCGATTTCACCAAACAAAACGTCGAGCGTCGCGGGCATGAGGCGATCGTAGAAGAGCATCGCATCGATCGGCGGGCGCACGAGCGGTCCCAACGCGGCCCCGAGATCGCCCGTCGCGCGATAGCTCGAGCCCAGCGCGGCATCGTCGAAGCCCCAGACCCGTCGAGCGACCTCGACGATCGTCCGTCCACCGATCGAAAGCGTTCGGCGATCGCGCGCCGCAAAGGGATTTCCGGTGAAGAAGCGCGACGCTGCGATCAAGTCTGCGTCGTCGAGCGCACGGAAATACGATGCAAGCACCGCGATCTTTTCCAGTTTTCCGGGATTCGACGCAATCCGCTGCGCCGTTTGAGCAAACCGCTCCATTGTGGCGCTGAAAGTTACACGCCGCGCCCGCTCAGACGCTCGAAATACTCGTACGTTGCACGGATCCCATCGGGCAGATCCGTCGAAGGCGTCCACCCGAGCTCCAAACGAGCCAGCGTCGCATCGAACTGTGCGTCGCGCGCATCGCCGGGACGCTGCGGGGCGTGTATCACCGGTGCTTCAAAACCGGTTATTTCCACTAAGCGGCGATAGATTTGATTGACGCTCGTACGAATTCCCGTGCCGATCACGTAACAGCCGCCGGAACCGCGCTCGAGCGCGGCGAGGTTCACGCACGCGACATCGTCCACGAAAACGTAATCGCGCGTCTGGTCGCCGTCTGAATCGATGCGGACGGGTTCGCGCGCGAGAAACTTTCCGATGAAAATGGAAATCACGCCTGCCTCTCCGTTAGGATCCTGCCGGGGACCATAGACGTTCCCGTAACGCAACGCCGTGAAGTCGAGGCCTCGAGAGGCCTTGTAAAAGCGTAGATAGTGTTCGCCAACCATCTTCGTGATGCCGTACGGCGAGCTCGGATGCTGCGGCGTGTCGTCCGCGATCGGCAGCCGTTCGGGCGTGCCGAAGGTCGCACCGCTCGAGGCGAAGATGACCTTTCTTACGCCGGTTTTTTGCGCGAACTCGAGCACGTTGATCAGCCCGATCACGTTGATTTGCGCGTCGTAGAGCGGATCCCGCGCCGAGATCGCGACGGAGTGCTGCGCGGCATGATGGCTGACGATCTCCGGCGCGAAATCGGCAAAGACCCGGCCGATCGCCTCATCTCGAACGTCCATGTGGACGAGCGAGACGTTCTCCGGAACGTTCGCGCGCCGGCCGCCACCGTGTTCCCAAAGCGAATCGATCACCAGCACGTCGTGACCGGCCGCGCGATAGGCGTCGATGACGTGCGATCCGATGAAGCCGGCCCCTCCGGTTACGATGATACGCATTTTACGTGCTTTAAATTGCGCGAACTAGCCACAGCGGCGAGTCGTCGCAGGGAAACGCTTGTGCCGAGCGGAGTCGAAGCGCCGATGCCATCGTGGGGGCTCCTTTTCTTTGCGAGCGTTAGCGTGCTGGGAACGTTGGCCGTTATGCCGTTGGGTCCCGACGTTCGTGCCTTAGAAAGCCTTGGTTTAGCCGCGGTCGCGGTTTACGTTTCTTTAGGCCGCGAAGCGCCGCGATTTCGCGCCGCGTTGTTCCTTGCCCTGGTCGCTGCCGCAGGTAACGCCGAATTCCATCAGCGTAACCAACAGGATCTCACGGAGCACCGCACGGCGCGCTATGCGGCGACGCTCTTGGAACGCGAGAATGAAGGCGATGGTTCGTCATCGCTTACGCTTGCGCTCGACAACGGCGCGGTCGTGCAAGCCCGCGTTCGCGACGAGGTTCCTCCGGCGGGTGCACGGTTGATCGTACGGGGACGGCTGGGGCCGTTTGACGAGGCGCGAAATCCCGGCGAGCCAAGCGAACGCGAAATGGAGCGCGAGCGCGGGCTGGACGGCCGGCTCGATTCGGCCGCCATCGTCTGCATTCGTGGAGCGAGTTGGAACGCTCGCATTGCGCTCTCGCGCGTGAGATTGAAGCGCAGGGCGGGCGCGCGCTGGCCATGGAGGTCGATGTGACGCAATCGTTCGCCACGGAGGAGATGGTTCAAAAAACCGTGGAGCGATTTGGCGGTCTCGACGTCGCGTTCAACAATGCCGGCGGGGGAGCGCGCCCTACTCCGCTCGCCGATCTCAGTCCAGAAGTGTTCGCCGGGGCACTTAGCGTCAACGTCACCGGAACGTTCTTGAGTATGCGCGCGCAGATAAAAGCGATGCTCGCGCGTGGGGGTGGCGCGATCGTCAACATGTCATCGACGGCGGGTCTTCAAGGTGTTGCTGGCCTTGCTCCTTACTGCGCGGGCAAGCACGCCATCATAGGCTTGAGCAAGGCAGCGGCCCTGGATTACGCCGACAAGAACGTTCGCATCAACGTCGTCGCTCCGGGACCGATCGCGACCGAACGCATTGACTCCGAGCAACGCAAGCGCATCGGCCAGTATATCCCGGCCAAGCGCGTGGGCGAGCCATCCGAAGTCGCGGAATTGGTTCAGTGGCTCTGTTCATCCGATGCCCGATTCGTTACAGGCGTCGTCGTACCAATCGACGGCGGACGCCTCGCCGGGACGCCGTCCTTTGCGGTCAGTTCATGATGGTAAATGAGCTGCTTTTGGGGCACGTTCTTCTCACGACTGCGGGCTACGTGGGTCTGATTGCCTCGAACGTGTACGTTCTCTTCTTGTCGCGGAGTCGAGATCCACACGTGATCCGTGTAGGACTGACGGCTTGGCACCATTCCTCGCAGGTTTTCGGGCCGTTCTTACTCGTCGGGGTTTTCTTCGGATTCGGGCTCGCCTCTGCGATGCACGTTTCGCTTGGCAGTTTTTGGCTGGTGACGACGTATATTCTCATCGTCGCGGCCATTGCCGTGCAAGCATCGGTGATGATTCCTTGGCAATTGCGAAGCAACCCAATGCTCGAAGCCGGCATCGTCCCACGAATGACGCCCGTCGTCCTCGTGCTGATCGTCTTATGCGTCTTCTATACTTCGATTCTTTGGCTAATGCTGGCGCGTCCCGGATAAGGGCCGACGGCGCCTCGGGGATGCGAACATCTTTATCGCGATCGATCGAGGCGGCGCAATGCGGGCGGCATCGCGATCTACAAAAACGCGAGGGGAAAGCCGGAAATTCTCAGGATCGGGGGCGTCCCTAACCCGCAGACGTGCACCTACAATACTCGAGGCGACATGCTCGTCGCCAGCGACTACAAGCACGATGGCGAGCAGGTCGTTTCGCTGGCCTACATGCCGAAGGGAAGGACGACTTTCATTCACCTTGACCTCTACGTCAGTGGATCGCAGTCCGACGGTGTCTACAACGTTTAATGGGACGGCAAGTATTGGGCGCTTCTGTATTACGGCAACATCGTCCGTTTCCGGATTGCGGACGACGGGCGTGCCACATATGAAGGCACGACGTACCTCAGCGGCAACGAACAGCATCAGTCGCGATTTTGGATCGCGAGTTTCCCCGATAATTTAAGAAAGCAAGGAACCCAAATCGTAGCAGCCCAGACGTACAACGTGCTCTATTGGAAATACCCCGCCGGCGGCAACTCCATCGGCTCCGTCTCAAGAGACGTCGACAACCGATACGGCGTTGCCGTTAGCTTGGCGCCGAACCGCTAGATGAACGGGTCGTCGGGCGTTCCAGCGACGCGCGATCCCATTTCGCGAGATTCGCTGCCGCCCCGTATGTCGAGTCAAAGAAATCGAGAACCGTGCGATCCGGATCTGATGACGTGCGCACGCTCTCGTACGTAAGCAGGAACTCTCGCAGCCGATCGATCCAAAACCCCGGCGGCGCAACGTTCGCTTGCGCAAAGCCCGGCGGCTCTGGATAAGCGTACGCGTAGAACGACGCCTCGATTCCCGGTCCACCGGGCCAAAAGCCGACGCTATGCTCCTCGCGAGAGTAGGCTTCGCGCGTGACCCAGTCGGGCATATTCGGAATGCCGCCGGGATGTGGCGGCGCGCCGCGTCCCGAGAAACGCGTGACGGCCAGATCGAAGCTGCCCCAAAAGAAATGCACCGGACTCGCTTTACCAAGAAACGGCGCGCGAAACTCCTTGCAGAGCCGGTTGGCTTGGAGCAACGCCCGGAAGAAGCGCTCGACGTACGCCTTGTCGTAGGACGCGTGGACCGTATCTTCGTCGAAGCGCACCGCATCGGCGATTTCGTTGGGCATCGTGTTGATTCGGATGTCGAAGTCGAGCGTTCGCAGCTCATCCATGACGCGACGATAGAACTCCGCGACGGACATCGGCTCGAGGGTAAAGCCGCCTCTTTCGCCGTCACAACCGTGGAGCTGCAAGCTTGACCCCAGAAAATCGAAGTCGATCGACAGCCACCGGCCGCCGGAATACGGCATCGCCGACGTCGTCAGACCGCGCGGCGTAACGTAGAGCGCGACGTTCCACCAATGGTTGACCAACGGCTCCAGCTTGAGACGGATTTTCCCGACGATCTGCGTCCAGAGGTGCAGGGTCGCAAGCGTGTCCTTCCACTCGTCGTACTTGAGCGCGGGCCAACGATCCATGAAAATTAGCTTTCCGCCGGGACGATCGGCAGCTCGATCTGGTTGGGATCCATCTCGCCGTCAAGGGACGGCGGCCGGAAGTGCTGCGGAGCGAAGCGCAGATACATAATCGGTATCAAGATCAACGTCAGAATCAACGAGCTCGACAAACCACCGATCACCACGATTCCAAGCGGCCGCTCGGCCTGCGAGCCGGGATCGAGCGCCAACGCGAGCGGCAGCATGCCGGCGATCATCGCGACGGTCGTCATCACGATCGGGCGGAACCTTGCGTGCGCGCTCTCTTCGATCGCTTCCAACTTGCTCATCCCGCGTTCTCGCAGCTGATTTGCGAAATCCACGAGCAGGATTCCGTTTTTCGCCACCAGCCCGACGAGCAAGATCGCTCCGATCATTGAGAATAGGTTCAGCGTCTGGTGCGTCAGCGCCAGGGCGCCCAGGGCGCCCACGACCGCGACCGGCACCGTGAACATGATGATGAACGGCGTCACGTAGCCGTTGTACAGAGCGACCATCAACAAGTAGACGAGCAGGATCGATAGCGCCAGCGAGATCCCCATCTCCGTGACGGTATCGTGAACGTTCTGCTGATTGCCGCCCGCGACCGGCGCGACGGTGACGTTCTTGGGGATATTGAGCGCGCGCAGGCGCCCTTCGAAACTTCGCTGTACGTTCGACAGAATCGCGCCGGGTGCGACGTTGGCTCCGATCAGCATGACGTTGCGCCGGTTGATGCGCATGATCAACGGCGGGGCAGGCGACATCACGAGCTTGGTGATGTCGCCGACGCGGACGATCGACCCGTTGTTCGCGCGAATCGGAATCGCGGCAATCTGACCCAGCGAGACCAGATCGCTCTCGGGATAGATCACCTGCACGTCTTTGAGGCCTTCCGGCCCGGTGAACTGCGTGGCCGTGTCTCCGCCGAAGGCGGCGCGCACGGCCGTCGATGCCGTACCGATGCTTGCATCGAGTGCACGCGCATTTCCGCGTTCGAACTCCACCTCGACCTGGGGTGCGTTGTCGGTCAGCGACGTCGTTGCATCGATTGCACCGGGCGTTGCGGCGAGTGCGGCGTACGCGCGAGCGGCGGCGGGCCCCGGATCGGCCGTCAAGCTGGAAACGACGTACGCAATCGGTTGCGCGATGCCGCCCGACGGATCGGTTGCCGGCACCGCGACGACGTTGGCGCCGGGTAAGAGCCGGCCGATCCTCGATCGCAAGTTCGTAACCCAATAGGATGTCGAGTGCGACCGGCCGTCTTTAAGAAAGAGATGAATCTGAGCGATGGCGCCGTTGTTGATATAGCCGCTCACCTCGCCCTGATAGGCACCGGCAATCGACGTCTCCGATTGCATGTCGGCGACGCGGTCGACGAGGCCCTCCGCGCGCAGGACGGCCTGCTGCGTCGCCGTCAGCGGCGTTCCGGTTGGGAAGCCGATGTTCACGAAGATCTCGCCGCGGTCGACCGGCGGCATGTACTCGAAGCCGACAATTCCCAGTGGAATGAGCAGTAACGCTAGGACGAGGCTGCCGAACGCGATCCATACGACCAACGCGCGATGCTCGAGACCCCACGGGAGTGCGCGCTGCGTGTACCAGCCGCGCACTCGATCGAATCCATGGCCGAACCGGTCGACGATCAGCCACGGCCTCCATGCAGAGTAGAGCGCCCAGCGTCCCGCCAGCGCCGGCGTGACGGCAAACGAGACGAAGAGTGAGGTCAGCGTTGCGACCGTGACCACGAGGCCGAACTCGCGCAAGAAAAGACCGACGGAACCGGGCAAGAACGAGATCGGTGCAAAGACGACGACGATGACCAGGGTGATCACGATCGTCGCCACGCCGATTTGGGTCAATCCATTGATCGCGGCCAGGCGGGGCTCTTCCCCTTCGGCGTGATGGCGCTCGATATTTTCGAGTACCACGATCGAATCGTCGACCAGGATACCGATCATCAGCGTCATCGCCAGCAAGGAAACGGTATCGAGCGTAAATCCGGCCACTCGCATCGCTGCCAGCGTCACGAGAAACGAGGCCGGAACCGAAATCATTACCACGACGGCATTGCGCCACGAGCGCAGGAAGAAGAGCATGACGATCGCCGTGAATATGATTCCTTCGATTAGCGTCCGCGTTACGCCCGATAGCAGCTCTTTTGTGTAGATCGACTGTACGCTGAGCACCGAGAAGTTGATGTCCGGGTACTGCGCGCGCAGCGCCGGCAGCGCCGCAAGAACCGCATTCGAAGCGGTAACTTCGCTCGCACCGGCGGCCTTCTGCACGTCCAGCTCGACGGTCGGCTTTCCACCGGTGTACGCGTAGACGCGCTGCGTCTCGTACGCATCCTGCACGTCGGCCACGTCGCCCACGCGGTAAAGCCGAGGCGAGGCGCTCCAAGGGTAGAGCGACCCAGTCGAGGACGAGCCCGAAGCGGTGGTGGAGTTGCCGAGCAGGAGATTTGCGACGGAGGGCACGGCGGTGATGTCGCCGCGAATGTCGAGGTTCGTTTCGCGATTGCGCTGATAGACGATGTCGCCGGGAGCGCGAACGTTATTATTCGCGACGGCGTTGATCACGTCGGTAAGCGTGAAGCCTGAGGATTGCAGCGCCCGCGGATTGACGTTGACTTGGATCGACGCGGTCACGTCGCCGTTCTCCTGAACGTACGAGACCCCGGGGACCTGTTCGATGGCCGGAACGACGGTATTGGTAACGATCGCCGAGAGGTCGCCAAGCGAGAGCGTTGCCGACGAAGCGGCCAGCGAGACGACGACGGCTTCGCTCGGGTTGTAAATCGAGATCTGCGGCGTCGGCAGATCGCTGGGAAGCTGATGGAGCGAGTTCTGAACGCGCCCCTGAACTTGTACGAGATCGGTGTTCTGATCGGACGTCAACGAAAAGACCGCAACGATCGAGGCTTGGCCCGGCTCGATCGACGTTTCGATGTAACTCAAGTCCGGAGCGCCCGCGATCTGATCCTCGAGCGGACGCACGATCGCGTCGCGCATCTCCGTCGTGGAGGCGCCCGAATAGGTGAGCAGCACTTGAATCGAAGGAACGTCGTAGTTGGGAAGCTGCTGCTTGACGAGGTTGACGCCCGCAATCGAGCCGGCGAGCAAGACGAGCGCAAGAAAGACCGTGACCAACGTCGGCCTTTGAACGAAGAGCCGCGTCAACCACATGGCTAAACGCCCGCCGCCGCGGGATACCGCATCGCCGCCGAGCCCGGCTCGGTCGTTCCGCGCGGCTTAGGTCCCAGCCACATGAACATCACCGGCACGAGCAGCAGCGTCAGCAAAAGCGAACTGATCAAACCGCCGATCACGACGATGCCCAGGGCTTGTCGCTGGGCGGCGCCGGGATCGAGTGCCAACGCGATGGGCGTCATACCGGCGATCATCGCGCACGTCGTCATGACGATCGGACGGAATCGTTCTCGTGCCGCTTCCACCATCGCGTCGGCGCGGCTCATTCCGCGCTCGACCATGTGATTGGCAAAATCGACCAACAGGATGCCATTCTTCGACGCCAACCCAACGAGCAGCACGGTGCCGATCAGCGAGTAAAGGTTGAGCGCCTGATGCGTGATCGCCAGCGACGTCAAGGCGCCGACGGCGGCAACCGGCACGGCGAACATGATGATGAAGGGCAAGCGATAGCTATCGTATAGCGCAACCATCAGCAGATAGACGAGCAGAAAGGAGAGCAGCAACGCGGTGCTCATGCCGCGCACCGTATCCGAGAGATTCTGCTGCTGCCCGCCGACATTCGCTCTCACCGCAACGCTCGACGGCAAATTGAGTGCCGCCAATCGCCGCAAAAAGTTTCGTTGAACGATCGACTGAGTTGCTCCCGGAGCGAGATTCGCCTGCACGTGAATCACGGTCTCGCGGTTGGTGCGCGTCATCAACGGTTCAGATGGATCCTCGACGTAGCGGGCGACGTCGCCCACGTGCGCGAGCGAGCCGCCAAGCGTGCGGATGGGTATGCTGCTCACGGTCCCGATGCTGGTCTGGAAGTCGCGTGGATAGAGCACCTGCACGTATTTCGTACCGCGCGAGGTGTTGAACTGGGTCGCGAGCGTCCCGCCGAATGCGGCGCGAATCGCGGCGGCCGTCTGTCCGATATTGATTCCCAGCACGCGCGCGCGGTCGCGATCGAATTCGATGTCGATCTGCGGCGCCAACTGCTCGGCGGAGCTGTTGACGTTGAGCGTTCCCGGAGTCTCTCGCAGCGCTTGCGCTACCTGGGGCTCATAGGCTTCGGGGTGATCGTCGGTGGACGTAATAAGGTAATCGATCGGCTGTGCGTTACCGCCGCCGGTGCCCGTCGCCGGAATGGAGACGACTCGCGCGGTCGGTGCAACCTGCTGCGCGATGCGTCCGAGTGCCGGCGCCCAAAAATCCGTCGAGCGGCGCCGATTGGGCTTCAAGAAAACGTGGACCTGCCCGACCGATCCCTGCGCGAGTAGTCCGCCGAAGTTCGACTGCGTCCCGCCCGCGAGCGCCGTTTGCGACTCAACGTCGGGGAGTTTTGCGAAGCGTGCGGCCATCGCCGCAATCGCCGTATTGACCGTTGTCAGCGGCGTACCCGTCGGATAGGTCGCTTGCACGAAGACTTCGCCGCGATCGACCGGCGGCATGAACTCAAAGCCGACCGCGCCCAGCGGGACGAGGAGCAGCGCGAAAACCACCGCCGCGCCGGAGACCGCGGCGACCGCCACGGGGCGGCGCAGCGCCCACGGAAGCGCGCGGCGCGCATACCATTGGCGCAAGTTCTCGAAGCCGGCGGCGAACCGTGCGATCGGCTTTGGCGCCTTCCAGTGCGAAAGCAGCGACCAGTTTCCCGCGAGCGCCGGCGTGATGGTGAACGAAATGCAGAGCGAGGTCAAGGTCGCGACCACCACGACGAGCGCGAACTCCGACAAAAATCTTCCGACGGTTCCGGGAAGGAACGCGATCGGGAGAAAGACCACGACGTCGACCAGCGTGATGACGACGGCCGCCGGGCCGATCTGCGTGCGGCCCTTGATGGCGGCTTCTTTCGGCGCCTCGCCGTTTTCATAATGCCGTTCCACGTTTTCGAGCACGACGATCGAATCGTCGACGAGAATTCCGATAATCAGGGTCATCGCCAGCAGCGACACGGTATCGATCGTGAAGTTGACGACCTTCATCGCGGCCAGCGTCACGCACAACGAGGCCGGAATCGATATGAGTACGACGATTGCGTTCCGCCACGACCGCAGGAAGAAGAGCATGACGACGGCCGTGATCAGGATCGCTTGGATCAGGGTGCGGAAGACTCCCCAGATCTGCTCTTTCGTGTAGGCGGCTTGATTGTTGAGGATGCGAAAGTCGATCGCGGGGTAGGTCCGCTCAATGGCCGGAAGCGCGCGCAACACATTCTGCGCCGCCGTCACTTCGCTTGCGCCGGTCGCTTTCTGGATGCTGAGCGAAATCGTCGGCACCGTCCCGACGTAGCTGTACTGTCTCTGCGGCTCGAAGGAATCGCTCACGGCGGCGACGTCGGCGATGCGAATAATCCGAGCCGAGGCGCTCCACGGGTTCAGACTCGAGAGCGCCGGCCCCGCATAGCCACCCGAGCCGGTTGAGGAAGCGCTCGTCGTACTCTGCGTTTGCGCTGGCGCGGCGCTCGGCGCCGTAGTTGCGCCGGTGCGCGCGATGATGCTCGCGGCGAGATTCGGCGGCGTCGCCGCCGGTAGCGGCGACGCCGAAGCGGAGGCCGACGCCGACGGCATCGGCGAGATCGAAGCGTTCGGCGCCGGCGTTACGGCGGTTGCCGGCGCGGCTGCTGCCGATACGGCCGGTGCGGCGCCGGATTGCACCGCCGGTGACGGCACCGCGATCGTGCCGGCAGCGGCCGCCGAGGAGCTGCTCGACGAGCTAATGGGCGCCCCCGGAGAACCCGGAAGCGCCGGCTCGTTATACGACGCGTTGCCGAAGGTCGAGGTAAACGGCGAAGAGGCAAAGACCGGCAGATCCGCGACCGTTGCGGCATTGCTAACGTCACCGCGCACGTCGATCGTCGTTTCGTGATTCGGGAGATAGGCAATGCCGCCCGGCTCTCGCAGATTGTTCTGCGAGATCGTGCTGACGATGTCGTTGAGCGTCAATCCCGAGGACGCGAGTAGGTTGGGATTGACCGCGACCTCGATCGCCGGTGTCACCGATCCACCCACGTTGACGTTCGAGACGCCGTCGACTTGTTCGAGATCGGGAACGATGTTGTTCGTCACGATTGCCGAAAGATTGCCGGCTGCCAGCGACCCGGAGCTCACCCCGATCGTCAAGATCGTTGCTTCGGCTGGATCGAACGTGCCAACGGTAGGCGCGGGCATGTCGCTGGGAAGCTGTGATTGCGCCACGAGAAGCCGACGTTGCACTTGAACCAGATCGGTCGTCTTGTTCGAGTTGAGCGAGAAGACGGCAGAGATCGTCGCTTGACCTTGTTGAACGGTCGTGTTGATGTGGTCGAGGTCAGGAGCGCCGGCGATTGCATCTTCGATCGGACGGACCACCGCGTCGCGAATTTCCGTCGTCGAACCACCCGGATAACTCGCGCGCACGGTAATGGTCGGAAAGTCGATGTTGGGAAACTGCTGCTGCACGATCGTCATCAGCGCGATGGCGCCGGCGACGCCGATCAACGCCAGGCTTACGAAGACCAGCGCCGGCCGCAAAACGAAGAGACGGGTCGGCCACATAGGATCGTTACAGCTTAAGGCGCGGGGCTTTGCGGCGCGGGGCTTTGGCCCCCGACCTGTTGGCCCGCCGTAATCCCGAGCTGTCCGTTGGAGATCACCTTGGTTCCCTGCGCGATACCTGTGATGACCGAGGTCTTTCCGTCGCTCCCGCGCTCTTCGACCTTCGCGACCTTCGCAGTCCCGTCGGCGTTGACGGCCATGACGCTGTCGTGCGAATCGTCCAAGAAGGCCGTCGTGGGGACTCCGATGCCGGTGACGACGGGAAGGTCGATCGTTCCGGTCACCGCCATTCCCGACTTCAACCGATATCCGGGATTTGCCAGGATCGCTTCAACGGTGAAGTTCGTCGAGCCGGGTGAAACTTGGCCCAGGACGGCGTTGATTCGTCCGTGGTAGCTGCTCGTGTTGACGCCGGCCACGGCAACCGAGACGGCGGCGCCGCGCCGGATTCGGAAGACGTCTTCGGACGAAGCGTTGAGCTCGGCATAGACCGGGTCGAGCTGTTGCACGGTGAAGATCGTTCGCGAGCCCGGATACTCACCGGGATTGAGATTGCGATTGACCACGACGCCTTCGACCGGCGAGGTAACGAGTGCCTTGTCGATCGACGCTTGGATTTGGTCGGCCTGCGCGTGCGCCGAGGCGGCATCGGCCTGCGCCGACGCGACGTTGGCGGCTTGGAGCCCTTGCTGATAGTTTCCGTTGACGTTCGAGTTGAGGACCGCCGACTGCAGGCTGGCTTGCGCCGAGAGTACCTGCTGTTGATCGTTGCGCACGGTCGTGCGCTGCTGGTCGACTTGCTGCTGCGAGACGTAACCGCTGTCCAAGAGCGTTTGATATCGTTGGAGGTTCACCTGATCGAGTTTGAGCGTCTGCTGCGCCTGAAGCACCGTCGCCCGCGCATTACGAACTTGATCGCTACCCTGCCCGATATTGAGCTGCGCTTGATATTGGGTCTGCGAGACGCGAGCGTCGTCGGAGGCGGCGCTGCGTTGCGCCGCCTCGAGACTCGCCCGCAAGTCGGTCGTATCGAGAACCGCCAGCACCTGGCCGTTCCGAACGATGTCCCCTTCGATGACCGATACCGAATCGGTGGGCTCCGAGAGCGAGCTCGAAATCGAAACGTTCTGATACGGCGCGACGATGCCCGCGATCTGCACCGTCGGGTGGACGGTCACCGGCGCCGCCGCCGAAGTTGGAACCGCGGCCGGACCCGGCGATGCCAAACGGTGGCCGCGGTGCTGGCGACCGCCAGCGCAGCCCGACGAGAGAAGCGCGATCAACGCGAGCGATGCGGCCAACCTCATTTGAAACACATATCCTACTTCGACGATGCACAACTTCGGCTGAGAGTTCCCGCCCACCTGAAGAGAGCGCCGAGCACCAAGACAAAGGCCACGGCGCCGATCGCCGTCGAGGCCTTCGCGAAAGCGTCCCCTACGAGCCCAAGCGGTTCGGGCCGGCCGGTCGAGACGATGAGTCCGGCCAGCAGCACGCCGAAAAGACTCTCCCCCACGATCAGGCCCGACGCGATCAGCACGCCGATTTGCTTGGCGCGAACGTCGCCGGCGCGCGCGGCCCAACGGTTGTATAACCAGCCGATTACGGCACCGACGACCACCGGCGCCGTCGTCGATGCCGGCAAATAAATACCGAGCCCGACGGCCAGCGGCGGCAGTGCCGCGCGTTTGGTCCTGCGCAACAGCTCGTCGGCAGCAACGACAATCGCACCCACGAGAGCGCCCGTTGCAATCAGACCCCAATCGATTTGACCACCGATCACGCCTTTGGCAAGCGCCGAGATCAGCGTCGCTTGCGGCGCGGGCAGCGGCTGCGCGATCGCATTGTGCAGATTGGGCGCACCCGCAAACCCGTAACCTCGATTGAGCAAATTGAGAATCGGCGGAATCACCAAAGCGCCGACGGCGACGCCGAAGACGAGCGCGACCTGCTGTCGCCAGGGCGTCGCGTCGACGAGCTGTCCGGTTTTCAGATCCTGCAAGTTGTCGTTGGAGATCGTTGCGACGCAAAGGAGCACCGCCGTGACGAAGAGCGCGTACGCGATCAGCTCCGACGGCGCCGTAACGCCCGCGAACCTAGCGATGGCGAGCAGCATCAGCGACGCGCCGATCACGACCAGAATCGCCAAGCCCGAGACGGGACTGTTCGAAGAACCGATCAGCCCCGCCATGTAGCCGCAGGCGGCCGCAACGAAGAATCCCGCGATGACGACGTAAATCACGGCAGCCAGCGTGAGCCAGCCGGCAATCGGCGTCAGCCGGCCGCCGGCGAGAAAGTTCGCTAGCAGGATTGCCAGCGGGAGCAAGCAGCAAAGACTGATGAGCGCGACTATCCCGATCGGCAAGTCGCGCTCGGTTCTCGGTTCGTCCGCAATCTCTCCGATCCGTCGGCGCCGAGAGGCCGCGAGGGCCGACGCGACTCCCGCGGCCACGGGGCGCGCGAGGCGCCCGAGAGACCACAGGGCCGCGATGCCGATGGCGCCGGCGCCGATGAAGCGCACTTGATGCGACCAGACCGTAGTTGCCACGTCGGCCGCGGGACCGGCTGCCGGATGCAGCGCGGTTAAAACGGGCGTCGCAACGCCCCACGCGATGAAGAGCCCGGTTAGCATTGCGAGGCCGACGGAGAGACCGATCAGTTGTCCCGCGCCGACGAGCGCGAGCGAGAGCGAGAAGCCCAGGCCAGTGGTTGCGCTGCCGATGCGAAAGTAGCCGGCAATCTGGCCGGCAAAAATTCGCGTCGCGACGATTACGGCAAACCCGGCGGAGGCCAGCGTTCCGGCAACGAGTGCCAACAATCCGGCTCGATTGCGCTCGTCGGCCGCGCCGGCCGCGGTGCCGACCTTGAGCACCTCGGCCGCGGCGACGCCTTCGGGATAGGGCAGATCCGATTGAGCCACCAGCGCGCGCCGCAGCGGCACGCTGTACATCACGCCCAGGATCCCACCGATCGCGCAAACTCCGAAGCACTGTACAAAGGGAAAACCGCTCCACCACCCGATCATGATCAGTCCGGGCAGCACGAAGATCACGGCCGAGAGCGTCCCTGCAGCGGATGCCACCGTCTGCACGATGTTGTTTTCGTAGATGGACGAGTTCTTGAAGGCGCGCAACACGGCCATCGAAATAACGGCGGCGGGAATAGTGGATGCAAACGTGAGGCCAACTTTCAAGCCGAGGTACACGTTTGCAGCCGTGAATACGAGCGTCACGGCGGCGCCTAGGAGCAGGCTGCGCGCGGTGAGCTCCACTCGATCGTTCACGACTCTTACTGTTGCGCGGCCGCGTGCGCACGGCCTTTTTGAAGCACAGAGCAGAGCCCGTAACTTACGCTACGGGCTCTGCGTATCTCCGGTCATTCTCGCCTGTTTGAAGCGGTTTCTCGCTTCTCACCGACGTTTCGATCCGGTTTTCGATCGGTCTCACTCGGATTTGTCGCGTATACGCAACGCTTCGTCTACATGCTTCCAATCGCGGCTCGATACGGTCCGCACTTCGTCATTCGGCGAAGTCTTTGCATGCTAGCAAAAACGCGAAGATGATTGCAATAGGTTCGACGCGTCGTCCACAAGGGTTCCACAACAAATTGCGATTGCCCACAGTTTATCGACACGCGCGGGACGCTTAGGGCCGCATCGTCGACATCGGCGTCGCCGATGCCATCGGCGACGGCGACGTAGTGGGCACTGGTTGGGCAGTCGCGGCGAGCGCCGTGGCGCTTGCTACGAACGTTCCGATGAACGCAAGGCCAACGAACCAACGGTTCATGAGCGTATTCCCTCCTTAAATGGCTGCTGAAATTGTGGTCTCTCGTGGCGTCCTACCCAGGGACTGACCGCCTCTAACGCCAGGCCCGGCTCGGGAGGGGGTGCAAACCAGATTCGGGCCGATGGGTATTATGAAAGGATGGGCGTCATCGATTTAGCCCTGCAAGGCAGCGTCGCGGCCGAAACGGATCCGATTTTCGAACGCGTGGAACGTATAATTCCACGAGTTGAATGGCCGTTGCACGCTCCCTACGTGGCGGCAATCAATCGCCTCAAGCGCGAACGCAACGCCGTGATCCTCGCCCACAACTACCAGGTACCGGAAATCTTCTATACGGTCGCGGACATCGTCGGCGACTCGCTCGCTCTGGCAATGAAGGCCTCGGAGACCGACGCCGACGTCATCGTCCTCTGCGGGGTCCATTTCATGGCCGAGACGGCGAAGTTGGTCAATCCGAGCAAGACCGTTCTGGTTCCCGATCTGCGAGCCGGGTGCTCGCTGGCAGAGTCAATCACGGCAGCCGACGTACGCTTGCTTCGATCGGCGTACCCCGGTACGCCGATCGTTACGTACGTCAATACCTCGGCGGAGGTCAAAGCCGAATCGGACGTTTGCGTGACCAGCGGCAACGCCGTGCAAATCGTTGAAGCTCTCAAAGCGCCACGCGTCATCTTTCTTCCCGACGAATACCTTGCCAAGTACGTCGCCTCGCAGACCAACGTCGAGATCATCGCCTGGAAGGGCCACTGCGAAGTGCACGAGCGTTTCAGCGGCGCCGACGTGCGCCGGTACCGGGAAGGCGATCCGTCGTTGACCGTCTTGGCTCACCCGGAGTGTCCACCCGACGTGCTCGCGGAGGCCGATTACGTCGGCTCGACCCAAGGGATGACCGAGTACGTCGGCCAGCTTAGCGAGACGGGCGGCGCGCGCGTGCTGCTCATGACCGAGTGCTCGATGGCGGACAACGTTGCCGCGCGCTATTCAAACGTAGAGTTCGTGCGGCCCTGTAATCTCTGTCCGCATATGAAACGCAATACGCTGCCCAAAGTGCTGCACTCCCTCGAGGCGATGGAATACGAGGTGACCGTGGCTCCCGAGGTGGCGCAGCGCGCCCGTCAAGCGGTCGAACGAATGCTCGAGTTCAGCCGACAACCGCGAGATTAGGCTCTTTAAGTGGAAAGTTCGCGCAGCGATGCGCTCGTGATCGGCGCCGGTATCGCCGGATTGGTTGCGGCGCTCAAACTTCAACCCGCCAACGTGACGGTCTTGTGCAAGACTCGGTTGGGCAAGGGCTCGGCGACGGATTGGGCGCAAGGCGGGATTGCCGCGGCAATGGGCGCGGACGATTCGCCGCGTCTGCATGCCATCGACACGCAGCGCGCCGGCGCCGGGATCAGCGACACGAAGATCGTCGAGATCCTCACGCAAGATGCGCCCGCGCGGGTCGAAGAACTCCTGGAGCTTGGAGCTGCGTTCGATCGGACCGACGCCGGAGAGCTCGCTCTGGGACGCGAGGCCGCACATCAACGCCGCCGCATCGTCAAAGCCGGCGGAGATGCGACCGGTCACGAGATTCTCAAGACGCTGATCGAAGCGGTTAGCGCTCGCTCCTCAATCGAGATCGTCGAGAACGTTGCGGCCGAGGATCTGATCGTCGACGGAAGCCGCGTCGGCGGCGTCGTGGCGCGCGACAACGCAACCGGCGAGCGGATGGACCTCCGCGCTCGCGCCACCGTACTGGCCACGGGAGGAGTGGGACGCCTCTATCGCTTCACCACCAATCCGGTAGAGGCGACCGCCGACGGCATCGCTATGGCGGCGCGCGCGGGGGCGCTCCTCGCCGACATGGAGTTCGTTCAGTTCCATCCGACGGCGCTTGCGATCGGGCGCGATCCCATGCCATTGGTGACCGAAGCCGTCCGCGGAGAGGGCGCAACGCTGGTCAACGACCTCGGCGAGCGCTTCATGATTGCGATCCACCCGGATGCCGAGCTTGCGCCGCGCGACGTCGTCGCGCGGGCAATTTTCGAGCAACAGCAGCGCGGCCGCACCGTTGGACTCGACGCGCGGTCCGCCATAGGCGCGCGTTTCCCGCAAGCCTTTCCGACGGTTTTTCGGTTTTGCATCGACGCCGGCATCGATCCACGCGTGCAGAACATTCCGGTCGCACCGGCGGCGCATTATCTTATGGGTGGCGTTGCGGTCGACGAGTGGGGGCGGACGTCTTTAGAAAATCTGTGGGCCTGCGGAGAGACGAGCGCTACGGGCGTCCATGGCGCAAATCGGCTCGCGAGCAACTCGTTGCTCGAAGCGCTCGTCTATGGATCGCGCGTTGCCACCGACGTCGCCAACGTTCGGCCCTGGAAGCCGTCGGGGTATACGCCGCCGGTTCGAGCGCGTTCGATCCCGGTTGCGCGCACAGGTGCCGCGCAAGCCCAAGCGATCAACGATCTGCGCAACGTCATGTACGCCAACGTCGGATTGGTGCGCAATGCCGGTGGACTGCGCGAAGCGCTCGCGCGAATCGCGGAGCTCGAAGCCGCCGCCGGAGAGGAAGGCCCGCTGCGCAATCTCCTGGTCGCCGGACGATTGATCGCAGAAGCCGCGTTGGCTCGGCATGAAAGCCGCGGCAGCCATTATCGAAGCGACTACCCGAAGACCGATGAAGCCCTCGCAAAGCGATCCTTTAGCCGGTTGCGCAGCGTCGCTTGAGCTCGTCGCCGCACCGGTGGTGCGGGCGGCGTTGCTCGAAGATATCGGTCGGGGCGGAGATCTGACGACCGATGCCATCATCGAGCCGCGGCGTCGTGCGCGCGCCCGAATAATCGCGCGGCGCGGGGGAATTTTGGCGGGCCTCGACTTCGCTGCGATTGCCTTTCGACTGCTCGACGAGCAGATCGAGATCGTGAGGCGCGTGGACGAGGGCGATCGCTTCGAAGCCGGCGCGATCGTCGCGGAGATCGAAGGCCGCGCGCGCGCGATACTCACCGGCGAACGAACCGCACTCAACCTGCTCGGCCGGCTCTGCGGAGTAGCAACCGCGACTCGGACGCTCGTGGAGCTCGTCGGCGGAACTTCGGCCCGAATAGCCGACACCCGGAAAACCACGCCGGGCCTGCGCGCACTGGAGCGTTATGCGGTATGGCGGGGAGGCGGCGCCAATCACCGTTTCGGTCTCGACGACGGCGTGCTGATCAAAGACAATCATCTGGCGCTGGCGCGCTCGATTCGTGCGGCCGTGGCCGCGACGCGCGCTCGCGTGGGCCACATGGTGAAAATTGAAGTCGAGGTCGACACGCTCGAACAACTGCATGAAGCGATGGCCGAGCCGATCGATGCCGTGCTCCTCGATAACATGACGCCGGCGCAGCTTGCCGAAGCGGTCGCCATCGTCGGGCGGCGAGTCCTCACCGAGGCAAGCGGCGGCGTGACGAAAGAGAACGTCGTAGAGATAGCGGCAAGCGGCGTCGATATCATTAGTGTTGGATGGCTCACTCACAGTGCGCCCGCGCTCGATCTCGCCTTGGAGATCGAAACGCCGCTACTGGAACAATAAAAGAGCGAAGGCCACGATCGCCCCGATGACGGCCACGAATAGCGAGACGACGTAGCCGGTCAGGCTCGAGAACGCAACGACTCGCCCTTCGCGCAGGCCGCGATCCGTAGCCGAATAACGCCGGGCGCCCAATAATGCCACGAAGATCCCGAAAATCGCCTTTGCCGTTCCGAAGCCCGTTGAGACTCCGGGCCCCTCGCCTTGTTCGTGAATGAGTGCGTCAAACTCGCGCGCGAAGAGCGAGAATCGGGCGATGACGAATCCGAAGGCGATGAAGGAGAGCGCCGTCCGTACGTAGGCCAAATAGGTTCGTTCGTTGGCCAAGGCGTCGGTGGCGTGCACGCCGACCTTCGTAGGGTCCTCCCGCTCGTTCTCCGGCATGACCCCTGCGGCGTTAGGCGAAATCCGTTCGAACCATGTCCGCCGAACAAAACACCCCCCTGCCGGCCGAAGCGGCCCGGCCAAATCAAGCCTTCATACCTCCTGCGGCGCTGGTCGAATTCATGGCGACCGACTGGGTCGATCGACCGTCCGTCGCGCAGCCGCACCCGCAAGCGCAGCGATTCGCGCAGCGACGGGCCGCACTTTCGCAAGCCAACCGGGGGACCTACGTGGTCGTTCCGGCCGGCCTCGAGCGAGTCCGCGCAAACGATACGTTCTTTCGGTTTCGCGCTTCCAGCGACTTCGCGTACCTCGTCGGCAACGGCGAACCGGGTGCCGTTTTGGTGCTCGAGCCCGACGGGTCGGGGCATCGCAGCCTGCTCTTCGTGCTCGATCACAATCGCGGAACGCCCGAGTTCTTCACCGATCGGCAAGTTGGAGAGCTGTGGGTCGGGCGCCACCGCGGCATCGCGGAGAGCCGGACCTACTACGAGGTTGACGATTGCCGTTCGCTAAAACAGCTCGCCGGCTATCTTCACGAGGTGCGCGACGCGAAGTATCCGCTGCGCGTCATGCGCGGCCACGACGAAGAGATCGATCGAGTTTTCGAGCGCAGCGACTCAGATGCCGAACTGGCCGAGGCTCTGTCTGAGACGCGGCTGATCAAAGACGAGTACGAGTTGGCGGAGCTTCGCAAAGCCTGCGCCATTACGAAGGTCGCGTTCGAAGATGCGGCGCGAGCGATGCGGACCGCAAAGAGCGAACGCGCGATCGAAGCGGCGTTTTGGAGCCGCGCGCGCATCGAAGGCAATGACGTCGGGTATTTGACCATCGCGGCCGCCGGCGATCATGCGTGCACGCTGCACTGGACTCACAACGACGGCCGGTTGTCGCCGGGCGAGCTGCTTCTGCTCGATGCCGGCGTCGAATGCGATTCGCTCTATACCGCCGACGTCACGCGCACGCTTCCGATCTCGGGACGATTCTCGCCCGAGCAGCGGACGATCTACGATCTCGTGTGGGAAGCGCAGCGCGCGGGGATCGAGGCCGTTGCGCCGGGCAACGACTTTCTCGAACCCGGCCGGCGCGCGGCGCGCATACTCGCGCAAGGCCTGATCGATCTCGGCATTCTCAAGGTCTCGCTCGACGAAGCGCTCGATCCCGATCGGTTGCTGCACCGGCGCTACACGCTTCACGGCGTCAGCCACATGCTTGGCCTCGACGTTCACGATTGCGCGAACGCCCGAGAAGAAGAGTATCGTTACGGGCGTTTGCGCGAGGGCATGGTGCTCACGGTCGAGCCCGGACTTTACTTTCAGCCCGATGACGGAACCGTTCCGGAGCGCTTTCGCGGCATCGGGATTCGCATCGAAGACGATATCGCCGTCACGAGCGAAGGCGCCGAAAATCTCTCCGCCGCCTTACCCTCGAAAGCCGACGAAGTCGAAGCCTGGCTAGCTCGTTAGGACGTCGGCATGACCGATGTGCCCGGCGGAGGCATGGCGCCCGTAGGTGGTCCGTCTCGGCGCAAGGCCGCCAGCTCGTCTTCAATCGGCCAACGGCCGAAGGCCAAGATCACCATACAGATGAGCTGGCCGACGCCGGGAACTAAATTGAGCAGCGATAGGGCTCCGTTAAATCCCGCTTTGGCGAAGATTCGCCAGTAGATCCAGATCGTGAAGACGACGAGCGCAACGATGACGATGCCGTACACCATAATCATCGTCGCGATGAAACTGTACGCCGTAGCCGAGTTATCGTTCATGCCTGAAATTCTCCATTCGTAGCAACGTTCGAAGAAGCGATCGTGCCGACCGGCACGTCAGTGCACCGTTCAACCTCGCGGCGGCGAGCCCCACCCAGATTGCAAATACGCGCCGTCGACAACGATGACGGGCACCGTGGGATCGCCGGCGCTATAGGCCAACATTCGCTCGCGCGCCTTGCGGTCGTTTTGGGCGTCGTAGCGCTCGTATGAGGTTCCGGCTGAATCGTAGTAGGCCATGGCGCTCTTGCAATACGGACAACTCGGAGAAATATAAAGCTCCAGCTTCGCGCCCGGAGGAAGGTGCTCTGCGTCGAACGGCAATGCCATGCCGCTAATCTTCGTACCGACACCTCTGGGGAACCTGCGAGACGTCACGCTGAGAGCGATCGACGTTTTACGCCAGGCGGAGATTGTCGTCGCCGAAGACACGCGCGTCGCGCGCAGGTTGCTGCGGGCGCTAGAGATCGAAGTCCGAGAACTTTGGAGCTATCGCGAACAGAACGCCACGCGCGTAACGCCGGGAATTCTCGAACGAGCGCGCACCGCGATCGTCGCCGTCACCACCGATGCCGGAATGCCGGGGATCTCGGATCCCGGAAGCGATCTCGTCGCGGCGGCGCGTCTCGCCGGCGTACCGATCGACGTCCTGCCGGGCCCCTCCGCCGCCACGAGCGTCGCACTCTTGTCGGGTATTTCGCTGCGCCGTTTCGCGTTCGAGGGATTTCCGCCGCGGGCCGCCTCGGCGCGGCGCGCGCGGTTTGCCGCCGCATTGCAGTCGAACGCAACTTCGATCTGGTACGAATCGCCGCAACGGATTCGCGCTACTCTCGCCGATCTCGCGGCAGTAGCCGCCGACGCTCAGGTTTTCGTCGTCCGGGAATATACCAAGCTTCACGAACAGCATTATTGGGGATCTCCCGAATTCGTGGCGGCGCAGATCCCCGATCCGCCGCGAGGTGAGGTGGCCTTTGCGATCGCGCCATACCGTGTTGCGACCGTTGTGCGTGACCGGCACGAAGAGGTAAGCGACGCCATCGACGCCCTGCTCCAAAGCGGTCAACGAGTCGGCGACGTGGCAAAGGAGCTGGCGGCACATGGCTTCGGCGACCGGCGCCAACTCTACGCGGCCGCCGCCGCGCGGAAGGCCGCCCAGAAAGCACTGCAAAAACAGCAATGAAGCCTATGGAACGCCCCTATTACGTCACGACGCCGATCTACTACATCAGCGGAAGCCCGCATATCGGCCACGCTTACACGACGATCGTCGCGGACGTATTGGCGCGCACCGCACGCACGTTTCGTCCAACGTTCTTCTTGACGGGGACCGACGAGCACGGCCAGAAAGTCGCCAACGCTGCAGCGGCTGCCGGCAAGACGCCGCAGGAATGGTGCGACGAGCTGGTGCCGCGTTGGAAAGAGCTGTTTGCCGCATACCACGTGCGCTACGACGATTTCATTCGAACGACGGAACCCCGCCACGTCGAAAAGGTTCGGCGCGTCTTCGAACGACTGCAGATGAGCGGCGACGTGTATCTCGGTAAGTACGAGGGCTGGTACTGCGTCAACGACGAGACGTTTTGGCTCGAATCGAAACTGGTCGACGGTCGCTGCCCCACCTGCGGCCGCGAGGTGCAGTGGATATCGGAAGACGATTGGTTCTTTCGGCTCTCCGCCTATCGGGATCGGTTGCGGGAGCATTTCCTTGCGCACCCGCAGTGGGTCCAGCCGCGCAGCGTCTATAACGAAATGATGTCGATTCTCAACGAGGGCCTCGACGATCTGTCGATCTCGCGAACGAGTTTCGATTGGGGCGTTCCGATCGACGGCGGCGGCGTGATATACGTCTGGCTGGACGCTTTGCTCAACTACATCACGGCGATCGGCTGGAGCGAGGACGACGCGCGTTTCAAAACCTGGTGGCCCGCACAAACGCAGTTGGTCGGTAAAGAGATCGCTCGCTTTCATACGATCATCTGGCCGGCGATCTTGTGGGCCCTTGGGGAAAGCGCTCCCGATCTCGTCTTCGCACACGGTTGGATTACGGTTGACGGGCAGAAGATGGGCAAGAGCGTCGGAAACGCCGTCGATCCGTTTGCGCTGGCGCAGCGTTTTGGCGCGGATTCGCTGCGCTATTTCCTCTTACGAGAGGCGCCCTTCGGCAGCGATTTTTCGTATTCAGAAGAGAAGATCGCGCAACGGCACAACAGCGATCTCGCCAACGATCTCGGCAATCTCTTGCAGCGCACGCTTTCGATGCTGCAACGCTATCGAGACGGGATCGTGCCGGATCCGGCCGGCGGCTCGGACGCGGAGCTCGCGCGCCGCTTCGCGCCGTTGCCGATGGTCGTTCGCGACCGTATTCTCGATCTGCGCTTTCGCGAGGCGCTCGAGGGGGTTTGGGAGCTGGTTACGGCGCTGAACCGCGCGATCGACGAGCGCAAGCCGTGGACGCTCCATAAGGAGGGCCGCACGGGCGAGCTCAACGCCGTGCTCTACGATCTCTGTGAGGGACTGCGCTGGATTGCGATCCTGCTCCATCCCTTCATGCCCGAGCGCATGAGTGAGATGTGGCAGCAACTCGGCATTCCCGGCGAGATCGACGAGGATTGGTCATCGTCCCTGCGCGCGTGGGGTGGTCTCTTGCCGATCGGGCAGACGGCATTGGCTGCGCCCCTCTTTCCGCGCGTCGAGCTGCCGACACTAGCGTGATCGATACCCATTGTCACTTACACGATCGCGCCTTCGACGACGATCGCGCAGAAATCGTCGAGCGTGCCCGCCAGGCTGGGGTTCGCGCGATGCTTACCGTTGGCGAGGATTTGGCCGACAGCCGCGCGGCCGTTGAGGTCGCGCGCCGCTACGGCCTCGTCGCAGCGGTAGGGATTCATCCGCATGAGGCGGCGAGCGCGCCACAGGACCTCGCCCGCGAGCTGACCCCGCTCTTGCGGGAGGATCGCGTCGTTGCGCTCGGCGAGATCGGGCTGGATTACTATTACGATCACAGCCCTCGCGACGTTCAAGTCAGCGTCTTTCGCGAACAGCTTCGCATCGCGCGCGACAGCGCGAGCGCCGCGATATTTCACCAGCGCGATGCGTTCGACGAGTTCACGCGGATCTTACGCGAAGAATGGAAGCCGGCGATGCGCGGGGTCGTGCACTGTTTTACCGGCACGCCGGGTCAGGCCCGAGTCTTTTGCGACGAGTTCGGCCTCTTTCTGGGCATCGGCGGCGTCCTGACGTTTCCAAAGGCGGAGTCCCTACGCGACGCGGTGCGCGACGTCGGCATCGGCGCGCTCGTCCTCGAAACCGATTGCCCCTACTTGGCACCGGTGCCCGAGCGCGGCAAACGCAACGAGCCATCATACGTGACGCACACCGCCGCCAAACTCGCGGAGCTCCTTGCAGTCCCACTCGACGAAGTCGTCTCGGCAACCGACGCCAACGCGTTCACGCTTTTTGGTATTTGAAGGGTTTGGCCGTCTGCCACTCATCTTCGAGCCGGGCGCGAACCGCCGCGACGATCTCCGCATTGCGCGTATTGAGGCCCCAATCGGTGCTATCCGAACCGGGTGCCGCGATTGTCGCGTTTGCCGAGCCTACCCACGCGGCAGTGCCGGCGACGGCGAGTTTCTCCGAGTCGCCGCAGATGCGCGCCGTAACGCCATCTCGAACCAGCGCTTCGATAACCTCGCGTTCGCGCGCATTTCCGGACAGGTCGCGCGCCGACACGAGCAGCCTAGGAGCGGCGCCGGCGAGGGCGGCTTGGCGAAGTTCCCTGTAAACTTTGTTGCAGCAGCCGAACGATTCGCTTTCGACGATCACGCGGTCGGTGCTGGTCGCGCCGTCGATCACCCGGCCTTCGCACGCGAGTGCCTCGTGCTTGATCATCGGAATCTTCGCGACCTCGGCCGGGTCGTCGACCTTCAATACGAGATCGCCGGGATGCCAGTTCTGATCGTCCAGATAGAGCGTGCCGTCCACGGCAAGCACCTTCGCATGAAGCGGATGCCCCAGCGTCACCGTGGCGCCGGCAGCGCGAAGCTGGGCGGCGACGTTCCGGTTTTCCTTCGCCAAATGGGGGTTGTTGAATGGATCGCCCTCGAGGTGAACCGTCACCTCGGCCCCGCGGTGCGCCGCGGCTCCAACGGCCTTCAAAACCGGACCCCAGACCGTATACGCCTGAAGATCGATCCGACCAGCCTCGGATATTGCCCGGAAAACTTGCGCCATCGAACTCAATTCCGCCATGGCGCACACCATCACGACGCAGGCGGACGATACCTAGTGGCCTGTAACTAGTCCCCCGGGGGGAGAGCGGCGCATCACTTGGAAGCAGCCGTATCTGCAATGAACTTCACGACCAAGGAGCTTGCCCCCGGCGACCCCGAGCGTAGCAGAGTGGAGTCGAAGGGCGCCTTCGTTCGCGAAATGTTCGCTCGCATCGCGCCGCGCTACGATCTGGCGAATCGAATGATGACCGGAGGGCTCGACGAGCGCTGGCGCCGCCGGGCTATCAAGCTGCTCGCGCCGCGCTCGCAGGCGCGAATCCTCGATCTTTGCTGCGGGACGGGCGATTTGGTCTTCGGCCTGCTGCGCAGCGATCCGACGCTGGACGTCACTGGAATCGACTTCTGCCGCCCGATGCTGGATCGTGCGCGGGCGCGCGCCCAGCGAGTCTCTCGAGAAAACGCGCGGTTCGTCGAAGGCGACGTCATGGCAATGTCCTTCCCCGACCAAGCGTTCGATGGCGCGACCATGGGCTTTTCGCTGCGCAACGTGGTGGACGTCGACGCAACGCTTCGGGAGATTTTTCGGATTCTGCGGCCGGGCGCGCGCTTCGTCAACCTCGACGTCAGCAAAGCGCCGAACAAGCGATTCAAGCAATTTTTCGATCTCTACTTTTACGGCGTCGTGCCGGTTCTGGGCGGAATCATCGGCGGCTCTCGCGAGGCGTATCGTTATCTGCCAAACTCTTTGATTCACCATCCCAACGCGCCGGAGCTGCGCGACCGGTTTATGCGTGCCGGGTTTGTGGACGCCGGCTATTTGCCGCTCGTGGGAGGCACCATCGCCATTCACTACGGGCGGCGCCCATGAATCTCGCGCACTCTTCGTCGAGCACCGACGGAGATTTGGAGGCGCTCGTCGAGCGTTTCTTTCGCGAGCGGTTCTCAACCGACAACCCAATCATCACCGAGGCGGTCAAACGAATGCTCTGCGCAGGTGGAAAGCGATTGCGTCCCCGCGTCACCCTGCTCGCGGCGGCGGCCTGCGGCGGGAACCCGGTCGACCATCTTCACCTCGCGGCGTACATGGAACTCATTCACGTCGCAACGCTGATTCACGACGACGTTGTGGACAACGCGCAAACCAGGCGCGGGGTCAACGCCACGGCGGTGGATTACGGCAATCGCGTGAGCGTATTGGCCGGAGATTATCTCTTCGCGTGGATTTTCAAAAACGTGACGCTCAACTATCCTCACCCCGTGCCACACGTGCTCTCCGCAACGCTGGCCGAAATCTGCGACGGCGAGGTGCTGCAGCTGCAGGCGCTGGGGAACCTCGACCTTCCGCTCGAAACGTACGTCGAGATCGCGCGTAAAAAGACCGCCTCGCTCTTTGCCGCTTCCGCCCAGTGCGGAGCGATCATGGGCGGCGGTAGCGCGATCGACATCGGCGCGTTGCACGAATTCGGCGAAGCGCTCGGCATCGCGTTCCAAATGAAGGACGACCTTCTCGATATGACGGCAGACGAACGATCACTCGGCAAGCCTGCCGCGAACGATCTGGTCGAACGCAAGACGACGATTCCGCTCATCGCCGCGTTGGCATCGGGCGACGGCGATTTTCGTGCACAGGTGCGAAGCTTCTACGAGGAGCGCGGGAACGACGCCATTCCCTCGGTCGTGCTCGGGATCGAACGCGAAGGCGGGCTGCGCGCGACTCGCTCGCAGATCGCTCTCTTTGTCGAGCGCGCCAAGCAGGCGTTGGAGCCGATTGCGCCGGGTCCGGCGAAAAGAGAACTGGCACAGCTTACCGACGCCCTTCTATACTGAGGGCGAAAAGGATCATCGACATGAGTTTACATCCGCTTCTCGCTATAATCGACGCGCCGATCATCATCGGCATCCTCGTCATCGGAGCGCTTCTTTTTGGAGCCGATAAGCTTCCGAAGCTCGCGCGAAGCGCCGGACAGGCAAAGAAAGAGTTTCTCATGGGCCAAGTCGAGGCCGACGAGGCCGCGGCGAAGGCTCGCGAGGAGGCCCGCTTACGGAGCGAGGCCGAACACGCCGACGTCATGGGTAATGTCGAGGCCGGCTCGTTCTCCGGTGAAAGCGTTCCGCCGCCGACGCCCGGCAAAGGCACGCCCAGTTCGTAGCCAAGGCGAGATACCCACCGATGTCCCTTCGACTGCGCTCAGGATGACATTACTCCGGTGAAGGAACAGGAAGCGATGTGGGATCAAAAGGAGATGCCGATTACGGAGCACCTACGGGAGCTCCGTAATCGTCTCCTGATCTCGATGGCAACCGTCGGCGCCATCGCCGTCGTGCTCTTCTGGCCCTCGCAGTTCGTCATTCGCGCGATGATGCGGCACTACTTCGGAGGATTGCAGCTCCACGCGTTCGGGCCGGCCGACGTCATTTTTACCGAGCTTAAGTTCTCGGTCGTGGGAGGAATCGTCGTCGGCCTGCCGGTGCTGCTGACGCAGCTGTGGCTGTTCGTCGTACCGGCGGTCCATCCGCGCACTCGCCGCATGGTCTATTCATTCGTCGTACCGTCGGTGTTCCTGGCCGCGCTTGGCCTAGCGTTCGCGCACTTTGTCGTGATTCCGCGGGTCATTGCGGCACTATTACAAATCACCGATGCCGTGGCGACGCCGACCTTTGGCGTTGCTTCGACGCTCAATTTCGTCATCGTCCTGCTCGCGCTCTTCGCAATCATCTTTCAAACGCCGATCATTCTCATCGGGCTGGCGCGTCTGGGCATCGTTAGCGCCTCCTCGCTAATGCATTACCGCCGGCATGCGATTTTCGGATTCTTTATCGCCGGCGGACTGGCCGCGCCCGACGGCAATCCGGTTACGATGGCCCTGTTGGCCGTACCGATGTACGTGCTCTACGAGCTCTCGATCTGGGTGATCGTACCGCTCGAACGACACTGGAAAAAGACGTGACCGCGGCTCGGGCGCTCTACGCCGATTTCGTACGGACCTTTGGGAACGTACTCTTCGCCGTTTCGCTTTTCGTCGCTTGGGGAGTGCTCACGCTGCTCGGTGTCGTCATCGACCAGGGGCGAGATCCGAGCATTTATTTTGAATCGTACGCGGCTCCTATCGCGCGTGCGATCTTGCGCCTCAATCTCGACAACGTCTACCACTCGCCGTGGTACGTCGGCATCATCGGTCTGATCCTCACTTCCCTGGCGGTCTGCACGTTCAAGCGAGTCGTTCCGGCGCGGCTCCCCGCGTTACGCCCGGTCAAGATCGAGAGCATTGCGCTCCACGCGTGCTTCGAAGTCGCCGGGGATGCCGATTCCGTGCGAAGCCGCCTGGCCGAATTCTTCGCTTCTCGGGGCTGGCGCATTCGGGAGCGAATCTTTGGCGGCATCGAGTGGAGCTTTGCCGATAAACATAATTGGGCGCGGCGAGGCGTGCTGATCGCGCATGCGGGCTTTGTGATTCTCGCGGCGGGTACGACGCTCTATTGGGCCCGCGGTTTTTCGGGGGAAATCGCGCTCCTCGACGGCCAAACCTTGCAGATCCCCAATACCGGCGCCGTCATCCGGCTCGACGATTTCGCGTATCGCATCGCGCCAACGCAAACCAAGAGCGGGATGGTCTACCAGCCCATCGATTACGTTTCGCACGTTACGGCAAGCGGCAAGAACGGAATCCCCGCGCGCATGACGGTGCGCGTCAACCATCCGATCG
>PMUK01000181.1 GCA_003166915.1 Candidatus Cybelea palsarum | reverse complement strand
CTGCGCTCGAGCGCGCGCCACGCCCGGCATTTGCAAATAAGACCAACGTCGTAGCGGGCAGCCCTCCTTCGGGGCGTACTCTCGAAGCGTTGCAAGAACAAGTGAAGCGGGTCCGCGAGGGACTGCCATGACCCTGTCCGCTACGCCGCCGCCCGAGATAATCGCTCAGACGGAGAATACGATGGTGCTCTCGATGGGACCCCAGCACCCATCGACGCACGGCGTCCTACAGATCGTGCTCGAGATCGACAGCGAGAACGTCGTCAAAGCCGACCCCGAGATCGGATATCTCCACACCGGCATCGAGANNCGAGCTCGACGGCGAGACCGTGTTGCGTACCAAGCCGATCATCGGCTATCTCCACACCGGCATCGAGAAGAGCGCCGAGGGTCTCTTCTGGACGCAGGCGCAGACCGTCATCGAGCGCATGGATTATCTCGCGCCGTCTTCAAACGCGCTCTGCTACGCCTTGGCGGTCGAGAAGCTGCTCGGCATCACCGACGGCATACCGGAACGCGCGCAGACGATTCGCGTGCTGATCGGAGAGCTGACGCGCATCGCATCGCATTGCGTGTGGCTGGGCACGCACGGCATCGACCTCGGCGCGATCTCGGTCTTCTTTTATTGTTTCGACTTACGCGAGAACATTCTCGACCTGCAAGAAGCTGCGGGCGGCGCGCGCATGCATCCGAACTACGTGCGCGTCGGCGGACTCAACGGCGATCTGCCGGAGGGCTATCTGGCGAGGCTCGACGCGCTGATCGAAAAGTTTCCGCGCCGCATGCGCGAGCTGCGTGGCCTCCTGCAGGCCAATCCGATCTTCCAGGACCGAACGATCGACATCGGAATGCTCACGCCCGAAGAAGCCGTGCAGTGGAACGTCACGGGCCCGAGCCTGCGCGCCAGCGGCATCGCCTACGACGTCCGCAAAGCCTTTCCGTACTGCGGATACCAAACGTACGACTTCGAGATTCCCACGCGGACCGAAGGGGACGCATACGCGCGCTTCTTGGTGCGGCTCGACGAAATGGATCAGTCGATCCGCCTCATCGAGGAGACTCGTCGGCGTCTCGACACGCCGGGTCCGGTCATGATCGATGATCCAAAGGTCGCGCTCCCTCCCAAAGAGACGATCGCGCTCTCGATGGAGGCGCTGATCCATCACTTTAAACTGATCAGCGAAGGCTTTCGCGTTCCGCCGGGCGACGTCTATCAAGCCGTCGAGTCGCCGCGCGGCGAGCTCGGGTACTACATCGTCAGTAACGGAGAGAATAAGCCGTACCGCGTGCGCACGCGTCCACCGAGCATGTACAATCTGCAAGCGCTCAAAGGCATCGCCCCAGGAAACCTGATCGCCGACCTCGTCGTCATGATCGGCTCCCTCGATCCCGTGTTCGGCGAGGTCGACCGCTGATGCCACGTTCTGTCTCGGCGTCGCGACGGGACGGTTTGGGGACGCTCATCGCTCCGCCTCCGGCTCCGCTCCTCGGTCAGAGCCCCCTCCCCATCCCATCGCAACGCCGAGACAGAGCGCGGCATCAGTCACGCGACGCGTACGATGCGAATTTTCAAGCGAGAGCAATGCCGACAAGTTCGGCTGGGTTATTGGCAACGCTAGCGCTCAGGGGTCGGCGTGATGCTGGGGAGGCTCTGACCGAGGAGCGCAGGCATGGATGCCGGAGCGACGAGGCAGTGCAGCAGGAGCGGAGCCGGAGGCGGAGCGACGAGCGGCTCCTCAGCATCACGCCGACCCTTGAGTGCGACGCATGAACGAGAGAGAGAAGAACTTTCCGGCGTTGCTCGAGCGGCTCACGCCCGAGTGCCAGCGCATTATCGCGCAGTATGAGCAGGGCAGATCGGCGCTGCTTCCCATTATGCATTTGTTTCAAGAGCACGAAGGGTACGTCAGTGCGGAAGCAATGAATGCGGCGGCGGAGATGTTGAGTCTTACGCCGGCGGAGGTCGAAGCGACGGTTTCGTTTTATACGTTGCTCTATCGGCGGCCGGTAGGGAAGTACATGCTGCAGGTTTGTCGCGGGTTGGCGTGTTCGATTAACGGGGCCGAAGATATCATGGCGTATTTTCGGGAAAGGCTCGGCATCGGGCATGTCCAGACGACGGACGACGGAGTTTTCTCATACGAAGAAGTCGAGTGTCTTGCGGCGTGCGATCGAGCGAGCTGCATGCAGGTGAATCTCGACTTTGTCTATAGTTTGACGCCGCACGCGATCGATGAAATGCTGGCTTCTATACGTTCCGGGACGTATTCGACGCCGCCGATGGCGCAGATCGAGGCTCCGGGGCGGACGTGGGCGATCTCGCAAGAGAGCGAAATTGCGGGCGGCAAGAGGTCGTCCGGCGCAGTAGGCGTCCCGCAGCCGAACAATGCGGGAGGCGTCGGCGATCGGAGCGGCATCATCATGCTCGATCACATCATCAACCACGACGTGGAGTTCTTCACCAAGACTTCGGAGCGGGCGGTCGTGGATTCTCGCGCGGTGGTCGAGGTCGCTCAAGAAGAAGGCAGCCATGCCCGTCACTAAGGTCTTGACGCAAGGTATCGGCGAGGTCGACATGCGCGGCATCGACGCGTATCGTCAGGGTGGCGGCTACAAGCAATGGGAACGCGCCGTGCGCGAGATGCAGCCGGTCGACGTCCTAAACTTGGCCGAAAAATCCGGCCTGCGCGGACGCGGGGGCGCCGGTTTCCCGACCGGGCGCAAATGGTCGTTTCTTCCGAAGGACAAGCACCCGCGTTATCTGGTCTGCAACTGCGACGAAGCGGAGCCTGGAACGTTCAAGGACCACATGCTGCTCGAGGAAACGCCGCATCTAGTGATCGAGGGCATGCTCATCGGCGCTTACGCAATCGCCTCACATCACGCGTTCATCTATATCCGCGGCGAGTTCCGCCGCGGCTACGAGATCTTTTGCGCGGCCTTAGAGGAAGCCAAACGCGCCGGATACGTCGGCAAGAATATCTTCGGTAGCGGCTTCGATTTGGAACTCACCGTCCAACGGGGCGCGGGCGCGTACATCTGCGGCGAAGAGACCGCGCTCCTCAACTCGCTGGAAGGCAAGCGCGGGGAGCCGCGCCTCAAGCCGCCCTTCCCCGCGGTTGAAGGTTTGTATGGCATGCCGACGGTGGTCAACAACGTCGAAACGCTCGCCTATCTCGTTCCGATTCTAGAGCGCGGTGCGCAATGGTTTGCCGCGGTCGGCATTGAGCGGAGCAAGGGTTATAAGATCGTCTCCGTCTCCGGCCACGTTCGCAATCCCGGCAACTACGAGATTGCGTTGGGAACGACGATCCGCGAGCTCATCGAGATCGCGGGCGGCCTTCGGCCGGAGCGAAAGCTCATGGCCGTTCAACCCGGCGGTGGTTCGTCCGCGTGCGTCTTTGAGGAGCACTTGGACTGGCCGTACGACTACGAGAGTTTGGCCAAAGCCGGCTCGATGCTCGGCTCCGGTGCGATGGTCGTCTTTGACGACACGACCGATTTTGTGAAGGCGGCCTACAATCTCGCACGCTTCTTCGCCCACGAATCGTGCGGCCAGTGCACTCCTTGCCGCGAGGGCGGCGACTGGATGGCACGCGTGCTGAGTCGACTCGTCAATTACCGCGGCGTTCCCGGTGACATCCAAATGCTCTTGCGGGTTTCGAGCGGGATCACCGGCTTGAATCTTTGTCCTCTGGGCGACTCTATCGAACCGTTCTTGAAATCGGTGATGGTCCGCTTTCCTGATCAGTTCGAGTCGCGCATTCTGGCGCCGCAGGCGCAGCCGGCATGAGTACGGCGGCCGCACCGCAGACCGAGCTCGTCAGCCTGACCATCGATGGCGTGCCGGTGAACGTTCCAAAAGGAACGCTCCTGGTGGAAGCCGCTAAGACGGTCAAGCAAGAGATTCCGGTCTACTGCTATCACACGAAGCTAGGGCCGGCGGGACTCTGTCGCATCTGCCTCGTCGACATCGAAGGGACGCCGAAACTGCAGATCGCCTGCAACACCGTCGTGGCCGACGGCATGGTGGTGCGGACGCGCGGCGAGCGAGTCGAAGCGGCTCGCGCCATGGTGCTGGAGCTCTTCTTGGTCAACCATCCGTTGGACTGCCCGATCTGCGACAAAGGCGGCGAATGCGATCTGCAAGATTACGCGATGGCCTATGCGCGCGGCAACTCCGACGTCGCCGATCCGAAGCTCGCCAAGCCAAAGGCGGTCGATCTGGGCCCGACGATCGTTCTCGACGAGGAGCGCTGCGTCGTCTGTCAGCGGTGCGTTCGCTTCGACGACATTATCGCGGGCGAACGGCAACTCGTCGTCAAGGACCGCGGAGCCCGAGACATTATCGCGACCGCGAGCGGCCGCCCTTATCGCCACAACTTCACGGGAAACGTGACGGAGCTCTGTCCGGTCGGCGCCTTGACGTCGAAAACCTATCGTTTTAAGTCCCGTCCGTGGGATTTGGAGCGCACGCAAACGAGTTGCACGCAATGTGCCGTGGGTTGCCGGCAGTACGCCGACGTGCGGTACGGCCGGCTTTTGCGAACGATGCTCGTCGAGGAAGACCGAATCTCGGATGGTTGGCTCTGCGACCGCGGCCGATACAACATCGGCTTCTATGAGTCGCCGGACCGTCTAAAGCAGCCGCTCTATCGCAAGCATGGAACTTGGACGCAGGTCGGCTGGGAAGACGCGTTCTTCCTATGGTCCAAGGCGATTACCGATGCGATCGCGCAACGCGGCGCAGAGAGCGTCGGCGCAGTTGGCGGCGGACGGCTGACCAACGAAGAAGCATTTGCACTCGCCCACGTTTTTCGCAGCGCGGGTGTACGAAATCTCGATTGGCGCGCGGGGCGTCAGCGTCAGGCGACGCCCGGCGCGCGCGCCGGTTCGCTCGAGGATCTCGATCGCGCGCAAGCGATCGTGATTGCGGGAGAGTCTCCGGAGCAACGCGCACCCGTGCTATGGCTGCGCATCCAAAAAGCCGCGCGCAACGGCGCGACGATCGTTTCGGACGAATCCGCAGTGAAGGCCCGCGCGGTCGCCGGGGATGCAACCCGCGTCGCGCTGATTTGGGACGGCCTCGATCCGAAGGTGGGAAGCAGTTACGCGCAGGTCTTTGCCGATCTCTCCGAGTTGGCAACCTACATCACGAGCGAGCAAGCCAATGCGCGCGGCGCGGAAGCGATGGGGATGCTGCCGGGCGGCGGCGCCGGGTACGCGCCGGTCGAACGGGGATACGACACATCTGAGATGCTCGAAGCGGCGCGCGACAGGCGACTCGCCGTACTCTCTATTTTCGGGGCGAACCCCGCGCGTAAGGCAGCGGATCCGGCAGCCGTCTGCGCGGCGCTCGACGCAACGCCCTTCGTCGTCGTGAGCGAGCTCTTTATGACGGAGACCGCGCAGCGAGCCACGCTCGTTCTGCCCGCCGCCGGCGCCTTCGAGAAGAGCGGTACGGTCGTAAATCTGGCCGGCGATCTACTTCCGGTGAGCGCTTCTCTGGAGGCGCCCGATTTCGTGCGTTCCGATTTTGAGATTCTCGCCGACCTGGCCGGAGCGCTTGGCGTCTCACTCCCACCGACGGCGGAGCTCGAGCGCGCGGTGATCCTCGCGGCCACGAGCGAGCCGCGCGATTTTACGCTTGGCGACGAACGCTTCGTCCTTCGACGGGGACGGGACGACAGGGGCGAAGGAAGTTCGATCCTTTCGGGGGGCGGGACGTGGCTACACGATCCGTCGCTTACAGGAATGAGGATCTCATAGATGCCGTTGTGGCTTGAGGTCCTCATTAAATCGGTGATCCTGCTCTTCGTCGTCGTGACATCGTTTGCGTACGCGATGCTGGCCGAACGCAAGATTCTGGGATGGATGCAACTGCGACCGGGGCCAAATCGCGTCGGTCCTTGGGGGCTCTTGCAGCCCGCCGCCGATGCCGCCAAGCTCATACTCAAGGAAGACTTGATGCCGGAAACGGCCGATCCACTCCTCTATAAGCTGGCGCCCTTCATTTCGCTGCTGACGGCATTTGGCGTCTACGCAATCATTCCGTTCGGCGCGTCGGCATCGGGGCAAACCTGGGCGATCGGCAACGTCAACGCCGGAATTCTGCTGATTCTGGCAATCGGTTCGTTGGGCGTGTATGGAATTTGCTTGGGCGGCTGGGCATCGGGATCGAAGTATCCGCTGCTGGGAAGCGTGCGTTCGACGGCGCAGATGATCAGTTACGAGCTCGCCATGTCGCTGTCGTTCGTGGGTGTCCTCGTTTTGGCGGGCACCACTTCACTCGACGGCATCGTCAACGCTCAAGCGCGCTGGTGGTTCGTGCTCCCACAGTTCGTCGGTTGTATCATCTACGTGATCACGGCGGTCGCGGAGACGAATCGGGCGCCGTTCGATCTGGTCGAGGCGGAGACCGAGCTCGTGGCAGGCTTCCATACCGAGTACTCGGGCTTGCGTTTTGGTTTGTTTTTCATCGCCGAGTACGTCAACATGCTCACGGTGTCGTGTATCGCAACGCTGCTCTTCTTCGGTGGATGGAACGCGCCGCTGCACCTGACGTTCATTCCCGGCGTCGCCTGGTTCGTCATCAAGGTTGTTTGCTTTATGTTCTTTTATATGTGGTTGCGTGCGACGCTGCCGCGGCTTCGATACGATCGCCTGATGGCCTTTGGCTGGAAGGTTCTGCTGCCGCTGGCGACGCTAAACCTCGTGGTCACGGCAGTCGTCGTGGCGTATACGGGTTAGGCGATCCATGGCTTCACGCAAGCACCTCTACAACCCCGGCGCAATCCTCAAAGGCCTATCGATTACCTTCGGGTTCATGTTTCGGAAGCGCCCGACGATCGAGTATCCGTCGCGCAAGAAGCAGCACTCGCCGCGTTTTCACGGCCTGCACGAGTTGCGCCGCTACGCCGACGGCAAAGAGCGGTGCATTGGGTGCGAGCTCTGCTCGAGCGTTTGCCCCGCCAACGCCATCACCGTGATCGGGGCGGAAAATTCGCCGGATGATCGCCGATCGCCCGGCGAGCGCTACGCCGCGCGCTATGAGATCGACGAGCTTCGCTGCATCTTTTGCGGAATGTGTGAAGAGGCGTGCCCAACCGATGCAATCGTGCTCACGCCGCGCTTTGAAATGGCCGATTATCGCCGGGGATCGTTTATCTACGATAAGGACCGGCTGCTCGTGCCGCCCGATGCCGGCGTCGGCATGCCTCCCGACGACCGTCCCGGTGGGATCCCTGGCGATCTCGGCCGCGTCGCCGAGATCAAATCGACGACCGATATCGATAGCGGCTACGGCGCAACCTGGCGAGGAGAGATCCTCAAGAACCAGCACGAGGGGCTGGCTATCCTCAAGAATCCCGAGGCAGACAAATGATCGCATTTTGGGTGCTTGCGGCGATTCTGATTGCCAGCGCCGTATGGACGATCGCGGCGAAGAAGCCGGTCTACAGCGTCGTCGCCCTGTTGCTCAACTTTGCCACCCTCGCGGTCCTCTACGTCACGCTCTCGGCCGAGTTCTTGGCGGTCATCCAAATCATCGTCTACTCTGGCGCGATCCTCGTGCTCTTCGTCTTCGTGATCGCGCTCCTGGGCAGCGGGGTCGCCCCCTTCCCTACCGGCCCGAATCGCCTGCCGAAGATCTGGCTGCCCGCCGGAATCTTCACGCTCGCGGCGTTCGGATTCCTCATCTATGCCGTCTCCACCGTCAAAATGGCCGCAGCGCCGGCAACTGGAGCGGTTGGAAACGCCGACGTTTTCGGCAGCGTCGCCGACTTTGGTAAAGCGCTCTTTACGGTGCAACTGCTTCCCTTCGAAGCAACGGGACTTGTCTTGATGGTGGCCGTAATCGGCGTCATAACTTTGGGCGGCGAACAGATGAGCGACGCCGAAGCGCAGCAGAGCCGCATGCGGGCGGATCGCGCGGTGCGTGAGGCGATCTTGCGCGAGGGCAAGGGCTGATGAGCATTCCGATCAATGACTACGTGACCCTCGCTTCCGTCATTTTTTTTATCGGCGTCATCGGCGTGATCGTTCGGCGCAATCCGCTCATTATGCTGATGAGCGTCGAACTGATGTTCAACGCCGCGAACCTGCTCCTGATCGCCTACGCACGCCTCTGGCTCCATAACGTGGGCCACATCTTTGCGTTCATCGTAATTACCGTCGCTGCCGCGGAGGCAGCGATTGGCCTCGCGATCGTCGTGACGACCTTCCGCCCCGAAAAGTATGTCGACGTCGACGATATTCGGACGCTGCATGGGTGATGTCGGCGTGACGCATCACGTGCTCGGCGTCGCAGGGTCGTATCCGATGTTGCTGGCGCTGTGGTTGCTGCCGCTGGCGGGCGCGGTGATTTGTTGGGCGTTTGGGCCGCAGTTGCGCGCGATGGCCGGATGGCTCGTATCGGCGCTGGTCGGGGCTTCGTTCGTTCTGGCGGTGCTTTCGTGGCGCGATGGGACGCAGAGCGCCGCGGGAGCCGCCGGCGCGAATCAGCCGCTCTTTTCCTGGATGCCTGGATTTGATTTTGGACTCTTGCTCGATCCGCTCTCGCTACTGTGGACCTTCATCATCACCGGCGTCGGGTTCTTGATCGTCTTCTACTCGATAGGCTACATGCAAGGCGATCGCGCATTCGCGCGATTCTTCGCCTACATGAGCTTCTTCGTTTTTGCGATGCTGACGCTCGTGCTCTCCGACAACTTTGTCGGCCTGCTCGTCGGCTGGGGTCTCGTCGGCTTGGCGTCATATTTTCTCATCGGCTTCTGGTTCGAGCGGCCCTCCGCCGTTGCCGCGGCGCGCAAAGCGTTCGTCATCAACGTCGTCGGTGACGTCGGGGTGATGCTCGCAATCTTCGTCATCATCGTCCACGTGCACTCCATCGGTTTCGGCGACACTTTTGCGGCTGCTGGAACGTTGAGTGCGGCGGTCGTTCTGACGATTTGCGTTGCACTCTTTATCGGCGCGGCCGCGAAGTCGGCGCAGGTCCCTTTGCATACCTGGCTGGCCGATGCAATGGAGGGTCCGACGCCGGTGTCGGCCTTGATTCACGCTGCCACGATGGTGACGGCGGGCGTCTATCTGATCGCTCGCTGTGCGCCGCTGTGGAACGCGAGTCACGAGGCGCAACTCGTGGTCGGGACGATCGGCGGGCTCACGGCGCTGCTCGGAGCGATTCTCGGGACCGCGCAATGGGACATCAAGCGCATCCTCGCCTATTCGACGATGTCGCAAATCGGCTACATGATCATGGGCGTCGGCGTCGGTGCGTACGAGGCCGGCGTCGCGCAGTTCTTTACCCACGCGTTCTTTAAGGCCCAACTTTTCTTGGGTGCGGGGCTGGTGATTCACGCGCTCTCCGACGAGCAAGATATTCGCCGCATGGGCGGGCTCTGGAAGAAGATGCCGTTTGCCTTCTGGGTGATGCTCACCGGCGTGCTCTCGATCTCCGGCGTTCCCGGCTTTTCCGGTTTCTTTTCGAAGGATGAGGTCATCTACGGGGCGCTGCAGCACGGACATCCGTGGCTCGACGCAATCGGCATCGTAACGGCCGGCATCACCGCGTATTACATGTTCCGCTTGCTCTTCGTCGCGTTCTTGGGTGAGTACCGGGGCGAGGCGCCCGTGCACGTTGGCGGCGCCGGGTCCTGGATCATGAATGTGCCGGTGGCGATCTTGGTCGTTCCGAGCGTCGCGATCGGTGGCGCGTTGCTGTTTGGCGGCGATGCATCGCCGTGGGCGCACTTTTTCGCGCCGCTCTTCGCGGCGCAGGCGCATCTCGCAGCGGCCCAAACTCCGGCACCGGCGATCTCTGAGAACTTCACCTCGGTGATCGTGGTGATCGTCGTGGCGATTGGTTTTGCCATCGCCTGGCAGCGCTACGCCACCGCGACCGCGCAACGCGATGCGGTCGATCGGCTTCGCACCGAGAGCGAGAAGATGCCGGCGGTCCTGACGAACCTCTTTTATTTTGACGCCGCCATCGATGTGATCTTCATACGCCCGTCGCAAGCCTTGGGACGATTTTTTGGCCAGGTGCTCGATCCCCGCGTACTCGACGGCGCCGTCCGCGAGATCGTGGTGACCGCGGGTTGGCTCGGAACGCTCGTGCGCTCGCTGCAGACTGGTCTCTTGCGCGCGTATGCCTTGATTCTAGTTTTCGGAGCGGCCTGTTTCATCGCATACTATGCTATCGCCGGAGCCGCGCACTAATGCCACTCGTTCTCGTCAGCATTCTGCTTCCGATCGTTGCCGGCGCATTGCTCGTGACGCTGCCGCGCGGCGATCGCGTGCTCTCACGAGCGATTGGGACGGTGGTGGCGGCGATTACGTTTGGGACGGTTTTGGCGGCCGGTACCGGCGATTGGAGCGTGCGTTGGCTCTCGCGGCCCTTCGAGTCCGCGTTCCACTTCGGTGCGACCCCGATCTCGTACTGGATCGCCCTACTGTTAGCGCTCTGTACGGCGTGCGCGGTCGCCGCCTGCCGCGTCGAGCGGACGCGAGACTTCGTTGCGCTTCTGCTCGCGCTCGAAGGGACGATGCTGGGCCTCTTCCTGGCGCGCGACCTGCTCGTCTTCGCTCTCTTTTGGGATCTGATGCTCGTCCCCGTGTTCTTTGCGCTCATCGGTTGGGGCGAACATCCGGCGACGGCATGGCGCTATTTCATCTATAATTTCGCTGGTGGCTTGACGTTGCTGCTCGCGACTGCCGCGTTCGGCGTCATCTACGGCTCGACCGATGTGATCGGACGCGGAGGCGCTGCGCTGGCCGGCGGGTGGGCTCCTTGGATCTACGCTGGATTTGCCTTCGCATTTCTCGTGAAGACGCCGGTGTGGCCGCTCCATACGTGGATGCCGCCGACCTACAGCGGCCTTCCCTCGCCGATGGTTTCGGTGGTCTCCGGCGTGCAGTCGAAGGCGGGACTCTACGGGTTTCTTGTCATCGCCACGGCGTTGTTGCCGGCGTACGTGCACCAGTATGCCACGCCGCTTATGGTTCTGGGCGGGATCTCGCTCATCTACGGAGCCGTCGTCGCATTGGTGCAGAACGACGCGAAGCGGATCGTCGCCTATTCCTCGCTCTCCCACCTGGGGCTCATCGTCATCGCCATTGCGTCGGCGAATCCGCTCGCGCTAGACGGCGCACTGGTCTATATCGTTGCCCACGGGCTCTTCTCCGCCGCACTATTTCTGTTGCTGGGCTACGTCGAGGAGCGCGAAGGGACGCGAGGTCTGCCTCGACTCGGTGGCCTGGGCTGGATGAATCCTCGCCTCGGCGGCGCGCTCTGCATTGCGGTGCTCGCAGCTTTGGGTCTGCCCGGCTTGGCGGGTTTTGCCGGCGAGCTCCTGATCTTGATTGGCGTCTATCAAGCCGGATATGTCTGGCCGGTCATCGTCGCGCTCGTTGCGATCGTGCTGGCGTCGGCGTACATGCTGCGCCTTTATCAGGACATCATGAACGGTCCCCAGCGGGAGGACTTGCCGATTCGTGCCGACCTCACGTGGCTTGAAGGTCTTGCCGTCGCCCCGCTTCTGGCCGCCCTGCTGTTGATCGGAGTCTTTCCCAAGCCGCTCTTGGTCAACGCCGCAATCACCTCTGCGCAGAGCGGAACTCTTCCGTGACGCTTTCGTTCACGAACGCCGACTGGAACGCGATTCTTCCCGTCGAGATCGTCGCCGCGGCGGGCCTTGCGGTACTCCTCGCCGATCTCTTTTCCGGTCGCAACAACTGGCGTTATGTTTCAATCGTCATCGGGCTAATGGGAGTCGTGGCAGCGGGCATCGCTGCGGGACGGCAGTTCGGCCATGAGTACGACGCGTTCTTCGGCGGTTTTATGACCGGTGGATTCGCTACCGTCTTCGAGGAAATCGTGCTGATTGGGACGGCGGGCTCATTGCTGCTCTATAGCACGATCGGCCCGTCGCCGCGCGTGGCCGGCACGGTTGCAATCATGCTTTGGAGTGCGTGCGGTGCAATGCTGATGGCGGGCGCGGCGAACTTGATCGCGATCTTTCTGGGTCTCGAGCTGCTTTCGCTGGGCCTGTATGCGCTCTGTGCCGCCGTCGATCGAAAGACGGCGCGAGAGTCGGCGCTCAAGTATTTGATCCTGAGCTCGACCGCCACCGCCTTCTTACTTTTCGGTGCGGCGCTGCTCTTCGGTGCGACGGGAAGCGTCATGCTGAGCGATTTCAACAATCCGTCGCTCGCGTCGAGCCCGCTCTTTTGGATGGGCGCCGGCATGTTCCTCATCGGCTTGGTTTTTAAACTGAGCCTCGTGCCGTTCCACACCTGGACGCCAGACGTCTTCGAGGGGGCGCCATTGCCGGTGACCGCTTTCATGAGCGTGGTGACAAAGACCGGAGCGCTCGCCGTCTTCGCGCGCTTCACGTATGACGCGTTGCCGCCGGGGGTCGCCGCAAAGCTTTTGCTGCCGGTATGGATCGTGGCGGCCATCTCGATGATCGTGGGGAACGTCGGCATGCTCGCGCAGGTCGATCTAAAGCGGCTGCTCGCATATTCGGGCATCGCGCAGATCGGATATATCGTCGTCGCGCTCGCGGGAGGAACGCCGCTTGGGCTGCGTTACGCGATCTATTACCTGACGGCGTATGCGTTCATGAACTTGGGCGCGTTTGCCGTCGCCGCTTCAATATCGGGTTCCGACGAAGACGGGTCGCGGCTGAGCAGTTATCGCGGTCTGGCGCGGCGGCGGCCGTGGCTTGCGGCGGCGATGACGATTTTTCTGCTGGCGCTGTCGGGCTTGCCGCCGACCGCCGGTTTCCTAGGAAAGATATTGATCCTTGCGGTGACGCTGGCAAACGGCTATATCTGGCTGGCCGCCGCGCTGATCGTCGGCACGGCGATCTCGCTCTACGCCTATGCCAAAGTTATCCGCGCGATGTATGCCCCGGAAGAGGGCCCGCATGGGGACGATCTGCGCCCCTTCGTCCCGCTGGCGTGGGCCAGTGCGGCACTCTGCGCCGCCGTCGTCATTGCGATGACGTTCTATCCGCTCACGCCCAGCAACGTGCTGCCACTCGTGCGATAGCGCCGAGTCACGCCGCCCGGCGGCCGCGCGCTATAGTCTCGATGAGGTGCCCACAATGATCAGACGCGCGTTTGCCGCCTTGGTTTTGGCGGTTCTTCCATTGACCGCAACGTTCGCGGGCCCGCTTAGGGCACAAGACGCGGATATCATTCCGATCGACGCCCATGCCTCGGTGGACCAACAGGCAGCGATCCTCTATTCGCGCCAGCTGATCGCCGCGGGGGAGCTCGATCGAGCAGTCGAGCAGCTTGCGGACTTTGTCGCGACTCATCCGAATGGCGCCGAGGCCGCGCGTTTTCTCGGTGACCTCTACTACCGGCAGGGGCGCTTCGATCGCGCCGAAGCGATCTATCAGAAGCTTCTCGCTCGCAATCAGCACGATAAAGAGACTCATAATCGCCTCGGCGTTGTTTATGCCACCGAGAATCGGGTAGACGACGCGATCTTCCAGTTCCAAAGTGCGCTGCCGGGCACCGATTCTATTCGAGACTTGGTGCTGCTGCATCTGCGCAAGGGCGATCTGCCGCAATATCAGGCGGAGATGGAACGCGCCGCTAGGTCGGAGCCGACCGATTCAGACCTCCAGGAAGAGCTCGGCGAAGTCTTTGAGGCGATCCATCGCCCGATCGACGCAATCGTCTATTTTCGGCGGGCCCTCGACACCGACCCGACGTCGATCGCCGCGCTCAACGGTGCCGGCATGGCGTACCTGGACATCCACGATCACGCCACCGCACTTGGCTATCTGAACAATTGTCTCAACGCCGATCCTACGAACTATGCCTGTCTCGACAATGTCGGAGTGGCAAAAATACAGGCCGGCCTCTATGGCGACGCAATCAGCGTTTTCATGCGCGCGCGCCGGTTGGAGCCCGAACGCCCCGAAGCCCTCGTGAACTTCGGTTACCTCGCCGACCTTCGCGGCGACTGGAAGCGCGCCGTTGCGTACTACGTACAAGCGATCGCCGTCGATCCGTTCGTTCCCGAGTCGTACGTGAACTTAGGGATCGATTACGAAAAGAACGGCCTCTATCCGCTGGCTCAAGCGTCGCTGCTCAAGGGCGTCGCCGCTGCGCCGTACGACGGCCGCGTGCATTACTTGCTCGCGCGAGCCTACGCAGCTCAGGGGCAAAGGGAGCTTGCCTTAGCGCAGCTCAAAGCGGCAGCCACCTCGCTCGATCCCGACGTCGCGCAGATCGCCAAAGAAGAGACGGCCCGCCTTATGACATCTTTCGACAGCGCCCCGCAATAACGGGCGCCGATTTAGTTCTTGGGTCTTGCTTAGTTCTTAGGTCTTAGCGATACATTCGATCTCGACGCGGGCGCCGCGTGGCAGCGCCGCGACGGCGACGGTCGAGCGCGCGGGTTTGGTTGCGCCGAAGTATTTTTCGTACACGGCATTGACCGCGGAAAAATCGTTCATGTCGACCAAAAAGATGGTCGTCTTGACGACGTCGGCGTACAGATAGCCGGCGGCACAGAGGACGGCGCCGATATTCTCGATAACGCGCTCGGCCTGTGTGGCGGCATCGCCGCCGACCAACTCGCCCGTCCGTGGATCCAACGGAATCTGGCCGCTGCAATACAGCTCGTTTCCGACTTGGATCGCTTGGCTATACGGTCCGATCGGCGCGGGCGCGTGCTGCGTAAGAATCTGCTCGGGTTTCATCGTTCGTCCTTCGACAAGCTCAGGATGACATGCATCAGGACAAGCTCGCGGGGCTAAGTGGAGTCATCGTTCCTTTGAAAGCCATGGGCGGTTCCTCAATGCCGAAGTGTTTCTTGTAGAGCGCGTCGACTTGGTCGAGCTCCGCCGCGGTTAAGGCCGGCGTTTCTGGCGCAGCGGCAAACTCGCGCAGCTGTTGGAGATCGTAGATGTTCGGCAGGACGGACATGACGCGCGGCTCGGCCAGGAGCCATTGGATTGCCGCTTGACCGAGCGTCCGGTTTGGACGCTCGAGGAAACGGAGCTGCGCGACCTTTTCGACACCGTTGAGCAGCCATTCGCGCGGGCGGTGACGGCGGTGATCGTTCTTCGGGAATGTCGTCTCGGCGGTGTAATGCCCCTCGAGCATTCCGCTCGAGTGCGGGACGCG
>PMUK01000161.1 GCA_003166915.1 Candidatus Cybelea palsarum | reverse complement strand
CCCCCGCGGCGAGCAGCGCGGCGGCCTCGGCGACCGAGGGAGTCCCGACGGCCTCGTCGACGACGTCGCTCGGGTTGGGGACCGCCACCGCGCCGAGGAGGGCCGGCCCGAAGCTGCGGATCGGCAGGCTCCTCGCCGCGGCGAAGGCGAGGAGCGCCGACGCGATCATGGCGCTGCGAAATCCGCCGACGTATGAAGTCGACGTTGTAACGACGACGCCGAGAACCGCAACGCCGATCAACCCCGCAGTTCGCGCGACCGCATTGTTGACGCCCGACGCTACGCCCGAGTGTTCGACTGGAACCGAGTTCATCACCGTCGTCGTCAGCGGGGCGACGAAGAGCGCGCCTCCGCATCCCAGGATCATTGCGGCCGGAAAGAAGGTCGTCCAATAGGACCCGTCGTTTCCGGGCAATGCATAGGCCAAGAATCCAAAACCAGCGATAATCCCCCCGAGAATCAGCGGCTTGCGCTCGCCGATCCGCGCGACTAGGCCGCCGGACCAGCGCGATGCCACGACCATGATGAAGATGAACGGTAGGAGCGCGGCGCCGGCCTCGGTGGGTGAGTAATGATGGACGTTGATGAGCACGAACGGCACGAAGTAGAGGCTGCCGCCGATCGCGGTGTAGAGAAAGAACGTATAGATATTGGCGGCGCTGAAATCTCGCGAAGCGAAGAGATCGGAACGCACCATCGGGTCGGGCGTGCGCCGCTCGAAAAGAACGAAGGCGCAGAGCACCGCGATTCCAACGATCGTGGTGCCGAGCGCTTCGGCCGTGATGTGTACGGAGTTCATCGCGATGAGTCCGTAGACCAACAAACCGAGTCCGAGCGTCGCCAGTGCCGCGCCGACGACGTCGATCCGCCGATCTGCCGACTCGTCGCGGCTCTCCGGAACTCCCAACTGGAGTACGCCGAGTACTAGGATCGCAACCGGGATGTTAATTACGAAGACGTAGCGCCATGAAAACTCCTGCGTGAGCCAGCCGCCGATAATCGGCCCGCAGGCCGACGTCAAGGCCGAGAAACCCGACCACAAACCGATCGCGCGGCCTCGCTGTTCGCCCGAGTAGGCGGCGCTGATCAACGACAGGCTGCCGGGCGTCAGCAGTGCTCCGCCGATACCTTGGACGCAGCGCGCCACGATGAGCATCTCGATACTGCCGGCTAGCGCGCACGCAATGGAAGCCGCCGCGAAGAGCACGACGCCGCACGTGAAGACCCTGCGGCGGCCGTAGAGGTCTCCCAGCGCTCCGCCCAGCAGAATCAGCGCCGACAGGAAGAGCGCGTAACCTTCGATTACCCACTGCGTCTGGCCGGTTGCTGCGTGAAGCTCGCGCTGAAGTACGGGCAGCGACACGTTGACCGCCGTGCTGTCGATGAAGGGCATCGCCGACCCGAGAATCGCCGCGATAAGAACCCAGGGCAGCTTCACCAGGCGCCCTTCTCCACTCGAGTCGAACTTCCCAAGGTGAGCGAACTGCTGGATCGTCCCCTGCGAACGGCAATCTTGGCCGCCGCCGACAATCCGATCGTGCGCCGCGGCGTGACCCGCTACGGCATGCGCTTAGGCGCGCGTCGTTTCGTCGCTGGCGAGAGCATCGCGGATTTCTTGCCGGTTGCGCGCGAGGCGAACCGGCGAGGGTTCTCGGTCGCAGCGACGCAGCTCGGCGAAAGCATCCGCGATGCCGCGCAAGCACGCGGAGTGACCGACGAGTACTGTCGCCTCTTGCAAGCCTTTGCGCAGGAAAAGCTCGACGCCAGCGTCGCCTTTAAGCTAACGCACGTCGGCCTCGATATCAGCTCCGAACTCGCGCTCGAAAATGCATCGCGTATCGCCGCGCAGGCGCGAGCGACAAATAACACCGTGCGGCTCGACATGGAACAATCGAGTTATGTCGACGCAACGTTGCGGATTTATCGCGCTCTCCAGGAGCGCTACGGCTGCGCCGGCTTCGTCCTGCAATCGTATCTCTATCGCAGCGAGTCGGATCTGGACGCAATGCTGCCGTCTGCGCCGAACGTGCGCATCGTCAAAGGCGCCTATCTCGAACCTGCGTCCCTCGCCTTCCCTCACAAGCAGGACGTTGACGAAAACTACGTCAAGCTCGCGGAGCTCGCGCTTTCGCACGATGGCTACACGGCCATCGCGACGCACGATGCAGCGATCGTGGCTCGCATCGAAGAGTTCGCTGCGGTCCGCGGCTTGCCCAAACGGGGCCGCTTCGAGTTTCAAACCCTCTACGGCATCGCCGAGCCGCTCGCGCGTGGCCTGGTCGAGCGAGGATATCGCGTGCGGCTTTCGGTGCCGTACGGCCCGTTTTGGTTTCCGTATTTGATGCGCCGCTTAGCCGAGCGTCCCGCAAACGTCGCATTCTTTCTCAAGAACGCCTTCGCGCCGCGATGAGCATCATCGGCGGAATCTGGGCCGCGGCGCTCACGCCCCTCACCGCAGATCTTCAACCCGACGCCGCCAAAGCGACTAACTATTATCGCGAGCTGCTCGACAACGGCTGCGACGGCATCAACGTTCTTGGAACGACGGGCGAGGCAATGTCGTTGAGCGTCGGGCAGCGCGTGCAATACATGCAATCGCTGGCGTCGAGCGGCCTGCCGATGGCACGAATGATGGCCGGGACCGGCGCCGCAGCGCTCGACGATGCCGTTGAACTGACGCGCACTGCGCTCGATTGCGGCTTCGCCGCCGCGCTGATCATGCCGCCGTTCTTTTATCGCGAAGCGTCCGACGACGGCATCGCCGCCTTCTTCGATACTCTGCTCGCTCGCGCGAAGCCGCCGCGCAAGAGCGTGCTGCTTTACAACTTCCCCCGGATGAGCGGAGTCGTTCTGCATGCCGATCTCGTCGATCGTCTCGTCGCGGCATCGGGCGACCGCATCTTTGGTATGAAAGACAGTTGCAACGACGCGCAGCTGCAGTCCGAACTCATTGGGCGCCACCGAGGATTGTCGATCTTTCCCGGCTCGGAGAGCGACCTGGCGGAAGCGAAAAAGCGCGGCGCCGCCGGATGCATCTCGGGCAGCGTCGCTCTCTGGCCACAGTTGGCGAAGAGCGTCTTCGAAAGCGCAGACGAGGCGCAAGCCTCGGAGCTAGGCCGCCGTCGGGCAGCCCTTGACGGCGTACCGCTCGTCGGCGCGATGCGCTATCTTATCGCATCGCTGCGCGGCGAGCCCGAATGGGAGCGCGCGATGCCGCCGCAGGAGCCGCTCTCGGTGGAGCAGCGGGAAAGGCTCGATCGCGCGTTAGCGTCGGTCTGGGACGCGGAGACGAGCGCTTCTCAATGAGTACGCGGTGAGCTTACCGTTTTCGTCCGAGCAGTAGACCCAACCGTTGACCACGATCGGGCTCTGCCAGTGAATCCCCCCGATCGTGCCGCCGGCGTTGCGGTTGGCGCTGCTCCAAAGCTCGCTCCCGCTAAGTGCGTTGAGCGCGACGATCGCGCTATCAAACGCAACGAAGACGATGCCGTTGGCGACAACCGGCGACGAACCCTGACCGTAACTGCTCCCGGGGCTCGCCTGCCAGATGCCGGCGAGTTCGCTAATGCCGGACTTTTTCGTCTTGAGCCGATACGCGGTCACTTCGTTGCTAAATCCTAAGAATACCCAGGCGTTGTTCGATGCATCGGTCCAGACCGCGGGAGCCGAGAAGAGGCCGCCGGGCAGATCGATGAGTTGCAGTTCACCTCCGACGCCGGGCAGCGCGGCGCGATTGAGCAGCTTGAGTATCGCATCCTTGCCTCCTTCTACGATCATGTATGGCGTCTGGCTCGTCGCTTGATCCGGCAAAATCCCCGGCGACGAGCTTCCCAAGTCGGTGTCACCGTCCTGGAGTTGCTTATAATCGGTAGGCGTGTAACTTCCAAGCAGGTCTGAAAGGTCGGCGCTGAGCGACAAGAGCGAGTCGCCGTAGTTATCGCCGCCATGGGCTGCATCGAACTGGCCGTTTCCGGTGGCGGCGTAGATGCGCCCGCCCATCGACGAATCCGGGTCCACGACCGCGCCCCCGCGTCCCCAAATTCCCGATCGCTGCTCCGGACAGGTATGCGCTTTGACGAGTTTGCGATACTTGCTGCAAAGGGAGTTGAAGATGGTCGTCTTCCCGGTGCTCAGCTCGACGGCGACGACGTGGCCGTCGTAGGGGGGCGCATCGCCGTTGTAACCTGACGTGACTGCATAGAGGTATCCGTTGGCGACGTTGAGCGGCGAGGCGTCCTTCTCGGTTAAGGGCAAAAGCGTGATGCGCACGGGAAATCCCGGTGCACGTTCCTGGCGGCCCGTTGCTGCCGAGAGCTTATGCACCATGCCGTCGATGCCGGGGACGTAGATACTGGTTCCCGACGGGTCTGCGGCCGGCGTGGAATCGGTGACGGTCGAACCGTGCGTCCTAAAACGCCAGACGATCCTGCCGGTGGTCGCTTCGATGCCGAGCGTTACGCCGTCGAGCCTCGTCTGGAAGAGCATCGGCATCTCTGCGCGCCCGATCCGAACGTGTTCGAGCAGAATGGGCGTCGAATCAGCGACTGCGCCGAGCGAAACTTGCCACCGTTTGTGCAACCGATGGACGTTGCCGACGGTCAACGTGCGTTCGTCCGAGTTGAATCCACTTCGTGCGGTGTCGAATCCGAAGAGCGGCCAATCGGTCGCGAGGGCGGGATGATGAAGCGCCGCAGCGAGAAGCCCGGCTAAGACGGCCGCCGTTGCAAACGCTCTGCTCGTTGGCGAATAATCTGAGCGTCGCACCGGCGTTATCTCAGAGAATATGCCGTGAGGTTACCGCTCTCATCGGAAGAGTAGACCGAGCCGTTGACCACGATCGGACTTTGCCAGTGAATCGATCCAATATTGCCGTGGGCACGCGTTAGAGCGCTGCTCCACAGTTCTTTTCCATTGACCGCGTCGAGCGCGACGAGCGCATCGTCGAAGGCGACGAACACGATGCCGTTGGCGACGACCGGCGACGAGCCCTCACCCGAGCTGTTGCCGGGACTCACCTGCCAGACACTCGCGAGCTGACTGACCCCCGACAAGTTCGTCTGCAACTGGTACGATACGACCTCACTGTTGAAGCCCAGGAAGATCCAGGCGTTGCTCGAGCCGTTGGTCCAGATGGCCGGAGCGGAGAAGAGGCCCCCGGGCAGGTCGATCTCTTGCAACTCGCCTCCGAGGCCGGGCAACGCCGCGCGGTTGAGCAGCCGCAGGATCGCGTCCTTGCCCCCCTGCACGATCATGTACGGAGTCTGGCTCGATCCTTGATCGGGCAGAATTCCCGGCGACGAGCTTCCGAGATCGGTGTCGCCGTTTTCGAGCTGCTGATAATCGGTTGGCGTGTAACTGCCAAGCAGGCTCGAAAGATCTTCGCTGACCGACAAGAGCGAGTCGCCGTAGTTATCGCCACCCGAGCCGGCATCGAACTGGCCATTGCCGGTAGAGGCGTAGATCCGGCCGTTCATCGACGAATCCGGATCCACGACGGCGCCGCCGCGCCCCCAAATTCCCGAACGCTGCTGCGGGCAGGTGTTCGCTTTGACCAGCTTCTTATAGGTGCTGCAAAGCGAGTTGAAAACGGTAGTCTTCCCGCTGCTCAGTTCGACGGCGACGACATGGCCGTCGTAGGGCGGTGCGTCGCCGTAATAACCCGACGTGACCGCGTAGAGATAGCCGTTGGCGACGTTGAGCGGCGATGCATCCTTTTCGGTTAAGGGCAGGCGCGTGATCCGGGCCGGAAATCCTGGCGCGTGCTCTTCACGGCCGTTTGCCGCGGAAACCTTGTGCACCTTACCGTCGATGCCGGGGACGTAGATGCTTTTACCCGACGGGTCCGCGGCCGGCGTCGAATTGGTGATGGTCGAGCCGTGTGTCATAAAACTGCCAAATAATCTTACCGGTTCTCGCGTCGATGCCGAGCGTCACGCCGCTCTTCGTGGTCTGAAAGAGCATCGGCACCTCTGCGCGGCCGACCCGGACTTTATCGAGCAGAATCGGTGTCGAATCCGCGTCGTTGCCGAGCGAAACTTGCCACCGCTCGCGCAAGCGGTGGACGTTTCCGACGGTCAACGTGTGTTCGGCGGTGTTGAATCCGCTGCGAGCCGGGTCGAACCCGAAGACCGGCCAACTCGTCGCACCAGCGGGCAGAAGCGTCGCGGAAAGGAGGCCGGCGACGGCGGCCAACGTCAAGAGTGATCTGGCCATGGCGAGGACTTCGGCGAGCAGGCCGTCAAGGTCTGCTCATGACGGAGTCGAGCAACGCATCGAATTTGACGCCGCCCGTGCAGAGCGTCGTCGAGGACGTGCCGGGCTGGCAGCAAGTCCAACCGCGCATTCCCGACACGTTGCAGCGCCGGACCCTCGAGAAGCGCCGCAGCATTCGCGAAATCGTTTTCGGAGGGCAGGACGGCATCCTCACGACGCTCGGGATCATTACCGGCGTTGGAGTCGCCGAGGGCGATCGCGGGGCCGTTTTTATCAGCGGGTTTCTCGCGCTGCTGGCGGGCGCGCTTTCGATGGGTGTCGGGGAATATCTCGGGCGCAAGTCCGAGCGCGAGGTCGTGCAAGCCACGATCGACATGGAAAAGCGCGAGATGGAGAGCGATCCGCAAGGCGAGTTCACGGAGCAGGTGGCGTACTATAAACTCAAGGGCTTCAGCGCGGAAGAAGCGGAGATGATCGTCAGGCGCTTGACCCAACACCCGGAGATCTATCTGTACGAGATGGTGCGCGACGAGTTCGGCATCGATCCGCGTGAGGCCGACGATTCGGATCTGCTGCGGGCGCCGCTCGCAATGAGCGGCTCCTTCGCGATCGGATCGCTCGTTCCGATCCTCGCATTCATGCTGCCCTTGCCGATTCTTGGATCGACGCTCGTGGCGCTGCTCTTTGCACTCGGCGCGCTCTTTGCCGTCGGATACTTTGCCGCAACGCTGAGCGAACGCAACCCCTTGGGCAAAGGCGCCGAAGTCGCGCTGTATGGCTGCGCCGTCTTCGCGCTCTCGTATCTCGTCGGCCATTTTATTCCGCCCCTCTTCGGCCACGCACCGGTTCCCATTGGCGGCTAGTCTGGCCCAGGCATTAGCAGCTGGCATCCTCCAAGCGGCGACCTTCTTTTGGGATAGCCTATTTGGCCTGATCTTTGGATTTCTCGTCTCCGCCATCGTCCAAGTGATGTTGACGCCGGCTACGCTGGAGCGCTATCTGGGCCCAGGCCTGCGAGGACTGCTTTACGGTGCGGGCTTCGGCGTGATTTCGTCATCCTGTTCGTATGGGGCGGCCGCCGCGGCGCGCGGATTCTATCGCAGCGGGGCCGACATCCGATCCGTCTTTGCGTTCCTCATCTCGTCGACAAATATGAATCTTGCGATTCTGATTCTCTTTTGGTCGCTGTTGGGTTGGCGATTCGCCTTCGCGGAGTTCTTCGGCGGCGTCATCATCATCGCCGTCGTGACGCTAGGCCTTTCGCTGCTCTTCGGCAATGGGCAGCTCGCGCGGCTCCAGCATGAGTACATCCTTCCCCTGAGCCTGTCGAAGGGTCAGGATGACAACGTTGACGGCTGCGAGCATCACCAGAGTGGGGCGCCGCAGGAACGTAGTTGGAGCGCGGTCGCAACGACTGCGATCGCGGACGTGCGAATGCTGCGCACGGAGTTGATCGTAGGCTATTTGATCGCGGGCTTTGCCGCGGCGCTCGTTCCGGGCGGCGCGCTCGCCGCCGCGCTGCGCGCGGTCGGCTCCGTGCCGTTTGTCGGCTACGTCCTGCTGCTGATCGTCGGGCTGTTGATTGCGGTCGCGACCTTCGTCTGTTCGATGGGCAACGTTCCCGTTGCGCGATATCTCGCCAACGCGGGCATCCCCTTGGGCGCCAACACCACCTTTATTTACGGCGACCTGCTGATTCTGCCGCTGATCGCAATTTACCGCAAATCATTTCCCGAGCGAATCACGTGGGCATTCGTCGGCCTTTTTGCCGCCGGCGCGATGCTCGCGGGCGCAATCATGGAGCGGGTCATCGGCAGCGGAGCCGCAGCCATGTCGGCCGCTTCGATGACGCTCAACGATCGTTTTACGCTTATTTCAAACATCGTGGCGCTGGCGGCGATCGCCGTGCTGGCACTTGCCGTTACTCGGGGTCGCCGTGCGAAACCGGCTCGCGGTGCGTGATAAAGTAGTGCGCGTCGTGTTGTGAAGGAATTGCGGTAAAGGAGCGAGGCTTCTGACTGTAGTTGAAGCAGTCGAGAATGCTGGTCGCCCGCTTGTCAGTCGTTCCCAGCGACCCCAGACCGAAGTTGTTCTCGACGTATTTTAGGATGCAGCCGAACTCGTACTGGGTAGTCGAGACATAACCACCCTGGCTCGATTGACCCAACTTTGCATACGGCGAGACGACGATCATCGGCACGCGGAATCCGAGGCCGCCCTGGTCGTCGCGGCATTGCGATTTGGACAAGCAAGGGGGCGCAGCGTTATCGTATAGGCCGCCCCAGTCGTCCCATACGATGACGATTGCCGTCGAGTTCCAGTACGAGCTCTGTCCGACGGCGTTGACGACGCTGGCGACCCAAGCGGGGCCGCTATTAGCGTCTCCGTCGCCGATATGATCGGAGTTTTGATCCTCGGGAATCACCCACGAAACGGCCGGTAGCGAAGCGCTGGAGATGTCACCGAAGATGTTGGTCTCCGGCATGGAGACGTTCGTGCCCCACTCGGGACCGTTGCGCACCGCCCAGATTACATCGAACGCGTTGAGAAGGTCGGCTGCGCAGCTAGGGCACTTCGGGTCGACCGTGCAGCCATCCGACTTGTTGAAGCATGGCGTGTAGTATTTCCACGAAACGCCAGCCGTGTCGAGCAGATCGCGCAGCGTCTGATAACTGGAGCTTCCGTCCGAAAAATCTTTCGTACATGGGGCCGGACCGGCATCTTTCTCCCACTTGAGCGAAGTCGTGATGAGATCCGTTTGGCTATTAGGATTTCCGTCGCAGCCCCAAGGCTCTTGAGTAGGCGTATCGATCATGCTCGCGCTGCTGCCGTAGGGGCCGTCCAGCGCCGAACCGCCGCGGATCAAATCTTGATGCGCCGAGAAGCTGCCGCTGCCTTGGGTCTGGAACATTGCGTCGGCGAGCACGTACTGCTCTGCCATATCCCAATACGGCGCGATGTCGGCCGGGTTGACGTATTGGTACGGATACGTGCTCGGCAAATTGGGGCCCCCGCTCCAGGCACGCGGGCAATAGTTTGTGGGTTCGTAGTTGAACCCGTCCATCTTTCCGCCGTCGTACGCCTTAATGAATGAGTAGTAGCAATGGCCGATGTCGTTGTTTGGCGATGGTACTAAGGACTGCTCTTTGAGTTGAATAAACTTGTCGACCCATTTGCCGCCTTTTTTTATCTTCTCTTTGCCGCGCATGGTGCCGTTGGTGCCCGGAAAACCCGCGAAGAGGTTGTTGAAGCTGCGGTTCTCCTGAACGATCATGACGATGTGTTTGATCGGCGAGCTTCCCGAGTGCCGTTGAAGGTATAGGCTATTCGGAAGCGTCGGCGGACTGCCGGCGCCGCCGCATGCTGCCAGAACCGTCGTCGCCACGGCGGCAAGAAATGCAAAGCGACCAAAATCTACGACTCTCATAGGGCTCCTTCCGCAAGCACGAAGACGGTACTTTCGACGCCGGGGCGCTTCTGACTTGTTATCTTTTGTTATCCTAGCGAGCCCCAAGCGGGCCGCCGGTTGCGGATGTCATTTTTTGGGTAATGTGCAGCATGCCTTTGATTGAGATCGTCATCGTGCTGATCGTCGTGGGGGTTCTCCTGTGGCTCGTCAACACGTACATTCCGATGGCCGGCCCGATAAAGTCGCTCTTAAATGCCGTCGTCGTTATCGTTATGGTCGTCTGGATCCTCAGGGTTTTCGGCCTCTGGAATTACATCACGCACATTCGCACCGGGTAAGGCTTCTCGGCGCCCTTCTCGCGACGTTCCTGACCGGCGCAACGGCGCGTCACGCGATGGTCGCGACCGCACACCACGACGCTACCCAGGCCGGCATAAGCATCTTGCGCGCCGGCGGTAATGCCGTAGATGCCGCGATTGCCGTCGCGTACGCGCTGGCCGTGGTCGACCCATGCTGCGGGAACATCGGCGGCGGCGGTTTCATGTTGATTCGCCTGCACGACGGCCGTGAGCGCTTTCTGGACTTTCGCGAGACGGCGCCGCTACGCGCTACTCCCGCGATGTTTCTCGACCGCTACGGTAACGTTCGCACGCAAGCGTCCCGGAAGGGTTGGCTGGCAGTCGGCGTACCGGGAACGGTGGCCGGAATGGAGACGGCGCGACGCGACTTCGCAACGATGTCGAGGGCGCGTTTGATGGCGCCGGCAATCGCGCTCGCCCGTGAGTTTAATCCGCAGCTCGCTCGTACACTTGCGCTCATCGCAAGAGGCGGCTCCGATGCGTTCTACCGCGGACCGATTGCGCGCGCAGTCGTACGGGCAAGTAACGCGAACGGCGGGATTCTTACGCTGGGTGATTTTTCAGAATATCGTGTTGAAGAGCCGCGGCCGATTCACTGCGCGTTCGGCGGCTACGACCTCATCTCGGCACCGCCGCCCAGCTCGGGCGGCGTGACGTTGTGCGAGATCCTCAATATTCTGGCGTCGTATCCGCTGCAGGCCTGGGGCTGGCACAACCTGCGCTTCCTGCACTATGCGACCGAGGCCGAGCGGCGCGCCTTTGCGGATCGCAACGCCTATCTCGGCGATCCCGATTTCGTTTCGAATCCCGTGGCGCAACTGCTCGCCCCGTCGTATGCCGTCAAACTGCGCTCGGAGATTTTGCCGGATCGCGCGACCCCTTCGAGTGAAGTGCGTCCCGGGCTCGGCGTGGTGGCGAAGGAAGGAGAAGACACGACGCATTACTCGATCGTCGATTGTTGGGGAAATGCGGTCGCCGTCACCTACACGCTCAACGACTCGTTCGGCGCCGGTGTCGTCGCGGGCGACACCGGGTTTCTCTTAAACGACGAGATGGATGACTTTACGTCCAAGCCCGGCGTTGCGAACATGTACGGGCTGGTGCAGGGCGAGCGCAACGCGATCGCGCCGGGAAAGCGGCCGCTCTCGTCGATGACGCCGACGATCGTGACGCAGCGCGGCATGTTGAGGATGGTCACCGGCAGTCCCGGCGGCCCCCGGATCGTTACGACGACGCTCGAGACGCTGCTCGACGTATTCGTGTATGGCATGAGCGCGCAGACTGCGGTCGACGCGCCTCGCACGCACATGCAGTGGCTGCCCGACGAGCTGGAGTATGAGCCTGGCGCTTTCAATAGCGAGACGGCGCGCGCGTTGCAGCAAATGGGATACAGGCTGAACGAAGTCCCGAAATGGGGCTCCGCGCAGACGATTGTCGTAAACCCACGGACCGGCTTGCTCGAAGGCGGCAGCGACCGGCGCACTCCGGCGGGGTCTGCTGCCGGGTATTGAGACACGGCATTGAGAAGGACGGGTGAGAACCTTTTTCGCCGGATAGGAGAAACGGATGAAACGTGGTCTCGTTCTTATAAGCACTCTCGTTACGGTTGCGTTCTTTTTAGCGTCCTCGCCCTTCGCGGCGGCGGCGCCGAGCGGTTTAGCTTGGGATTCGGTTTCGAAGCTGGCGATGACCACCGACCCGTCGTCGTTGCAACCGGGCTCGTTCGAGGACGACTATTCCGCTGCGGCATCGGCACAGCCGCCGGCTCAAGGAGGAGGCGGACTGTTGGGTCACTTCAAGCAGCAAATCGCGATGGCCCAGAATGCGCAGCAGCTGATGCAGAGGGGGATGGCGCAGAAGCACTACGTCGCCGGTTCGAAAGAGCGCACCGACCAGGTCGCGATGCAGACTGCAATAATTACCGACTGCGTCGCGCGCACGATTACCACGCTTAATCTTCGCAACAAGACCTATCGCGTCGTGTCGATGGACCAGCCGAATGCCCCAACCTCCGGCGGAAGCGGCGCCGGCGGATCGGCGGCGAAGGACGACGGCACGAAAATCGCGATCGTCGTTGCCAATAGCGCACTCGGTGCACGCGCGGTGGCAGGCGAGCAGACCAACGGCTACCGCTCCGACATGACTTTTACCGAAACGAAGCCGACGGGCGAATCAAATTCGCAGAACGCGAACTTAATCGGCTACTACACGGCTTTTACGCAACCTTTTCCGCACTGCTCCGGGAGCGGTGCTTTTTCCGGCGACTCGATGTCGCCCGGTCAGGGCTTCGCGATGATGGCTGCCGCCTCAAAGATGATGCGGGAGCTGGCGACCGCCGGACTCGACAAACGCTTTAGCCTTAAGCAGAGTGGGCCGGCGTTGCCGTTCGTCAACTTCTCGATGTACCAAGCCATCACGTTTAGCGCGAAGAATGGTCAGGGCGCGGCCATGGTCACCGAGCGTGGGCACGTTCACTCAGTCGACGCAAACGATCCAGTCTTCAGCATTCCGAGCGACTTCACGAAGGAGCAGTAGCGACTAGACTTTCCCGCGTAGCATGACGCGCGCGGCATTCCAGCCGGCCGCGCCCATCACGCCGCCGCCGGGATGCGCGGCCGCGCCGCAGAGATAGAGCCCGCGAATCGGCGTCGTGTAATCGGCAAAACCGGGAACGGGGCGAAACGCGAAGAGCTGATGCAGCGGCATCGCGCCTTGAAAGATGCTGCCGCCGGTGAGGCCGAACGTCGTTTCGAGATCCACGGGCGTGAGGATCTGACGGTCGATCACGGAGTCCTTGAACCCCGGCGCGTAACGCTCGACGACGTCAAAACAGCGATCGGCATACTCGTTGCGCAGCGCGTCCGTCCACGGGCCTTGCGCGAGACGATACGGGGCGTACTGCGTAAACATCGACATTAAGTGCTTGCCCGGCGGCGCGACGGTCGAGTCGAGCGAGGACGGCATCGTGCACTCAACGACCGGCTCGCGCGAAAATCCGCCGTACTTCGCGTCGTCATAGGCGCGCTCGATGAAGTCTTGGTCCGGGCAGAGATGCACCGTTCCGAAGTGTTGCGGACCGGGCTCGTGGCCGGGCAACGCGGTGAAGCTCGGCAGCCGCTCGAGCGCGACGTTGATCTTACACGACGCGCTACTGTACGAAATGCGAGCGACGGCATCGCGAAAGTCGTGCGGCAGTTCGGCCGGCTCGAGCAGCTGCTCGAAGGTTACGTGGCAATCGACGCCGCTTGCGACGCGCTTGGCGCGAAACTCGTCGCCGTTTGTGAGCGCGACTCCGGTGACGCGTCCGTCGCGGGTTAGAATACGCGCGACTTCGGCCTCGGTCTTGATCTCCACGCCGAGTTCTCGCGCGGCGCTTGCGAGCGCTTGCGTCAGGCCGCCCATGCCGCCGCGCACATAACTCCAAACTCCGCGTTTGCCGTTCGTCTCGCCCATGACGTGATGAAAGAGGACGTAGGCGGTGCCCGGCATCGAGGGCGCCATAAACGCGCCGATGATTGCGTCGGTTGCGATCGTTCCTTTGAGCTCCTCCGATTCGAACCATCGGTCGAGTATCGGACGTGCCGCTCCGGTGAGCACTTCGATCGCTTCGCTCATTCCGGGCCCAAGTCGCTGCAGCGCGCGGCCCATCTTGCCGGCTTCGAGCAGTTGGCCGATATTCGGGCGAAGCACGTTGGGCGGAATCTGCGTGAGCGTCGGCTCGACGACCGACGCGACGCGTTCGAGCATCGCCTCGTAGCGCGGATAGCTTTGAGCGTCGCGGGGGCTAAACTTCGCGATTTCCTCGACGTCGCGCGCCGTGCCGGTTCCGAGCATCAGATAGCGTCCGTCTAAGAAGGGCGAAAACGACGCTGGATTGCGCTCGATCGCTTCGAACCCGTACTCGTTCAGACGTAGATCCGCAATGATTTCGGGGCGGAAGAGGCTGTTCACATAGGCTGCCGTCGAGACTTTGAAGCCGGGGAAGATTTCTTCGGTCACGCACGCCCCGCCGACGATGTAGCGCCGCTCGAGGACGAGAACGCGCCACTTCGCGCGAGCGAGATAGCAGGCGGTCACGAGGCCGTTGTGGCCGCCGCCGACGACGATGGCGTCGTACTCCGGCTTCAAAGGTTCACCGGACTGTTAGGCTTCCATGATTGCAAGGTAGTGGCGATCGAAGGCGCTCAGCAAACCTTCGGCGTTCGAGTACGGCCCGGGCGAATACGCGCGCGACCTCAAGCCTCGCTGTGTCAGCTCGTTGACGTGCCAATCTTGTCGATTGGTGAGATCCCAAAACTCCACGACGTCGGCCGGATCGAAGTCCGGCTTCGCCATCGCGTTCGGATCGAAAAGCCACGCGCAGGTGACCTCCGTGCGCTCGGCCGCCAGCGGCTTGCAGTAGTGCACCATCGCGTAGTCGGGATGAAGGCTCAGCAGCAGTGACGGAAAGATCGTATAGTAATAGACCCGATCGAGATCGTCGCCGCCGACGCTTCCCAGCGGTTCGCGCGAACTCCGCCCGCTCGTCGCAAGGCTCGTGCCGCGATCCCGCAACTCGGAATAGCCACCCAGGAACGCTCCTTCCGAAAGATCGTTATGCCCGCTATCCGAGGGCGAGAGCTTATCGAGCTGCGGATGGACGAGCGGACAGTGGTAGCACTCCGAATAGTTGAGAAAGACGAGTTTCCAGTTGCACGCAAGCTCGTAAGTAATGCTTCGCGCCGTTTGCAGATTCGCGACGTTCCAGCGCGAGAACCGGCCGATTACCGGCGCAAAGACTCGCTCGAACTCATCCTGTCCTTCGACGGAGCCTGTGCTGAGCGTAGTCGAAGCGCTCAGGATGACATGCAAATTGACGAAAATGAAACCCTCCCAGAGCGCGACCGCGGCTTCTTTGAGGGGATACTCCGCCCGGTCGAATCCGGGAACCTCCGCCATGTTGCGCGCGACCTTCAGCTCTCCGTCGAGCGCATACGTCCAAGCATGATACGGGCACTGGATCGATCCCGTAAAGTGGCCCGAAGCTTCGCTGCAGAGACGCGTTCCGCGGTGGCGGCAGACGTTGTAGAAGGCATGGACCGTGCCGCCGGCGTCGCGCGTGACGATCAGGCTTTCTCCGGTACGCTCTACCGTGAAAAAATCGCCCACGCACGGCAGCGATTCTTCGCGACCGACGCAGAGCCACTCGGAGCGGAAGATTCGATCCTCCTCCTGGGCAAAGACGTCGGGCGAGATGTAACATTCGGCGGGTAGCGTCTTGGCGCCGCCGCCGACGCTCGGCCTTGCAAATGTTTCCATTGCGGGTTGGGCACTTTCTCAGCGCGTTGCCGGAATCCGCTGTTGGCCATTGAAGCCGCACGGAATGGAGCAGTCGCTGCCGCGCGAGTACGACGTCATCGTCTTAGGCCTCGGCGCGCTCGGCAGCGCCGCTGCGTATTGGTCGGCAAAGTGCGGTGCGCGGGTACTGGGGCTCGAGCAGTTCGAGTTTGGCAACGCGCGCGGCAGCTCGCACGACCGGTCGCGGATTATTCGCTTATCATATTTCACCCCGGCGTACGTGCAGATGGCAAAAGAAGCCTATCGCGCATGGGCATCGCTGGAAGAGGATGCCGGCGAACGTCTCGTCGTAAAGACGGGCGGTCTCGATATCGGTCCGCGCGGGAATCCCGTGCGAATGTCCGAGCACGTCGACTCGATGCGCGCCTGCGGCGTCCCGTTCGAGGAGCTCGATGCGGCCGAGATTCGCAAACGCTGGCCGTGCTGGCGCGTCGGCGACGATGTTCACGGCATTTTTCAGGCGGACGCGGGGATCGTCGCCGCCGAGCGCGCAACCGATGCCCTTCGGCGTATGGCCGTTGGTTTTGGCGCGACGCTGCACGACCGGACGCCTGTGACGTCATTGCACGCCGACGCTGGAGAGATTGACGTTGAAGCCAGCGGCACCCATTACCGGGCCGGTAAACTGATCATCGCCGCCGGCGCCTGGACCAACGATGCGCTCGCGCACCTCGGCCGGAGCTTGCCGATCGTGACGACGAAGGAGCAAGTGATCTACTTCGTTCCGCGCGATCCGGCGGCGTTCACTCTTGGTGAGTTTCCGATTTGGATCTGGTTGGACGAACCCTCGTTCTACGGATTTCCGATATTCGGCGAACCAAAAACCGTCAAAATCACGCAAGACTCTGCCGGCAAGCCGGTCGACGCGCAACCGCGCGACTTCGAAGACGATCCGGAAATTACCATGCGGGTCAAAGGCTTTCTCGAGCGATACTTGCCGGCCGCACTCGGTTCCGTGGACCTGGTTAAGACGTGCCTCTACGCGCGCACTCCGGATCGAGATTTCGTCATCGATGCGTTGCCGGGACACGCCAACGTCAGCGTCGTCGTAGGCGATGGACATGCGTTTAAGTTCGCAAGCCTCATCGGGCGCATCCTCAGCGACGGCGCGGTCGAAGGGTGCGACCTGAAGCCGTTTAAGATCACGCGCCCGATCCTGTCACGCCTTGACGAGAGCGAACACGATCAGCGTCCGGCAGCAGATGGGTGACTTCGTAACCGTCACGCTGAGCTGGTCGTTACCGCTGCCGACGAGAAAGACGGCCGTCTCTTGGGGGGCCGTGATGTGCGATCGCTCCGATCCCGGCGGTAAGTTCTTATCGTAAAAGGCGTAAACCGTGTCGAATGAGTCACTCGTCGAATAGGCGCTCCCCGAGACGGCTCCCAGCGCGGTTTCGGAACTCTCGTTGGCTGCTTCGACCTTAGCGCCCGGGTAAACCGGCGCAGCCGACGGTGCGCTCTGCGTAAATGGGGCGTTCGCAGTTGACGAGTTGGAGGGGCCGTGCGAGCAGCCCACGGCCGCTGCAAGGACGAGGACGACCACGGGTCCGTAGCGTCTCACTTGCTCGTCAGATGCGAGAACTTCGCTTCCGTCCCATTGGCGGCACGCTGCCGGGCATGGCGTCCTTTTGCTGCTCCAAATAGGTGATCAGCGAATCCATCCCGTCGGCGAGCCGGGTATTCGCGGCCGGCCAGCGCCGGCGATCGACAAGCGCGACGTTTGGATAGATCGCGTGCAAATCGCCAATCCGCCGCCCCTCGCGTTGCACTCTGCGGACGGTTGCGATTAGGCGATTCGGATTACCGAAAGCATATCCGTTGATCCAAGTGCCGACAGTCTGCATAAAGGCACCGCCAGCTGCTTGCAACTCGAAGCCCGGGTCACCCATGCGCCCGACCTTGGCTGGGTCGAGAAGTATGCTGACTTGGCGTGCTCGATACTGGGCCGTATAGAACCAGTAGACGGCTTCATTGCGGTACCCGAGATTATAGAGACGAATCGCTCCGACATAGAGTTCCGAAAAACTAAGCCGCTGCCACTGCTTTTTCATCTGTCCGGTCGTGGCGAGAACTTGTTTGGGATTACTCGATGCCAGCCCGGAGCTGAACGTGCCAACGTGTATCGAGGGCCATTTTGAATCGTAATACGGCGTGACGTAGGCATCGATGCGTGCGGGATCGATGCCCGGCTGCGCCCCTGCCGAACGGGGGGCGCTAATCGTTGTGCGGTTCGCTTTCGTCGCGGCGCAAGCGCGGGCGGCGTCGGCGAGCTCTTTGCCGGTCTCGGGGTCGTCCGGCGACATCTTCATGAGCTGGTCGTCGGTATTCTCGCGTTCGAGCGTGGCTGCGACACAGCCGCAGAGCGACTCCGTAGCGCCGGCTTGCGCCGAGCACGACTTTATGAAGCTCGATTTGAACGACGAACGGAAGCCGCTGTGAAAGCCGCTCGTTGCGTTCTGCTCCACGTTGTGGATCGCGCTGCAGCCGGCCAGGATTACGCCGATTATGCCGAGCGAAACGGCGATCCTGACCATCCCGGTATTTAGACGCATTTTTGCTCCTACTGGGCTAGGGAGTTGGGACCATTGAGTGTGGTTTTCGGCCCTTCGATCGTGCGCAGCGGCGTCGCGTTGCCGGTAGCGCTGTGGGCGAACTCGTTGATGCTGTCGCTGCTAAACTCAGCGGCATAGATGTGGCCTTTGGAGTCCGCCATGACGCCTGCCGGATAGCTAGTGGACGTGATCCACTGAACCGGCGCGACGTTGCCGATGGCCCCCTTGGCGAAGACGAGGATGCCCGAGGACTCGTCCGCGACCAGGAGGCGGCCGCGAGCATCGAATGCGACGGCGAACGGTTTGGAGAGGCCGGAAGAGCCTCCGCCGATTACGCCCAGGGGTGTGGCGTTGCCGCTGGCGCCCTTGGCAAAAACGACGATCGTGCCGGAGTCTAGGTTCGCCACAAAGAGCTGGCCTTTGGCGTTCATGGCTATCCCTGTCGGGACGTTGAGCTGCGTGTTGCTGCCCCCGATGGTGTTGATGGGCGAGACGTTCCCGGAGGCGCCGGCAGCGTATTCGGTGACGTCATTAACGCCGTAACTGCTCACCCAAAGATCGCCGGAGGGGTCGACGAAGAGACCCTCGGTGGGACCGAGGTTCGAGCTGGTGCCGCCGATGATTCTCGCCGGCTTAACGTTGCCGTTCGCATGAGGGCCGAAGACGGCGACTTGAGTCCCGCTATCGTTTGCGATGTAGATATTCCCAGACTTATCCATGGTCAACGCGTCGGGGTCGCTCAGCGTTGTCTTCGATCCGGCGATGGTAGCGATAGGCGCGACGTCACCGTTCGCCGTCGATTCGAAGGCGACGACACTCCCTCCGTCGCGATTTGCGGCAAACATTCGGAATCCGCCGTGCTGCGGAAGTGCCTGGGGACGCGATTGGGCGGCGGCGCCCGGGACGAACGGGCCCGTGGCGGTCTCGCCGGCACAGCCGCCGAGACCGACGACGATCGCGAGGGCCGGAATGAATCGGAGGGAGAGGGTGGACGCGGACATGATTGCTCCTCAAAGAAAGAAAGGGTCTGAGTGATTAGGGCTCATGGTAGCGGTGCCGGCGTACGGAAACGTACACCCGGCCGGGGAGGCGGCCGCCCGGTGCGAGAAAGCAAAATCGGGAGGGCAAAGCCGTCGCCATGGTGAGCGAGCTCCGTGCATCGTCAGCCAAAACGCGCGGGCGTCTCGAGTTCCGGCTGTTCGGCCATCTGGAGGTCGCGCTTGACGGCGACCGCTTTACGCTGGCCACGCCGCGGAAATCGCTGCAGGTCCTTACCTACCTCTTACTGCATCGCGCGACCCCGGTATCGCGTGAGTATCTCGCCTTTCTCCTTTATCCCGACGACGAAGAAGGGGCGGCGCGAGCAAAACTGCGCGGGACGCTCAGCGAGCTTCCGAAAATCTTGCCCCAGCCGTCGGAGCGATACGTCTCGATCGAGACCGACAAGGTCGGGTGGAATCCCGATGCCGATGTGTGGCTCGACATCGACGCTTTCGTCGTGGCGTCGGGCGATCGCAGCCGTCTCGGCGAAGCGATCGAGCTTTATCGCGGCGACTTGTTGCCTGAGGTCTACGACGAATGGCTCGACGACATTCGTGAACGCCATCGCGATACGTATCTGCGCTGCCTTACCGAACGCGTCTCCGACGCTCGGAGAAACGCCAATCTCGCGCTCGCGATCGAAACGGCGCGTAAAGTGCTGGCGATCGATCCCTGGCGCGAAGACATGGTACGGCGTATCATCGCAATGCGATACGAGAGCGGCGATCGAGCCGGCGCACTCAGCGAGTACGCGGCGTTTGCCAAGCGCTTACGCACGGAGATGGGTGCCGACCCAATGCCCGAAACCGCGACGGTTGCGGAGCGCATTGCGCACGGCGAAGATGTAGCCGAAGATGGCGTCGAGGACCGGCCCACGATCGAGGGCGGGTCGGCAATTCTACCGTTCGTCGGCCGGCGCGACGAGATGGAGCGCCTGCTGGAAGCATGGAGTCGTGTGGCTCGCGGGCGCGGCGCCTGCGCGTTCATCGGCGGCGAGCCCGGCATCGGCAAGTCGCGGATGGTTTCCGAGTTTGCTCATGCCGTGGAAGATCGCGGCGGCCGCGTGCTCGTCGGTGCGACGAGTTCGCCGGAGAGCGTTCCGTATGAAAGCGTCGTCGATTCGCTGCGTTCGGCTCTTCCACTGGTCGCGTCGCTAAAGCCCAGCATTGCGCTTACCTGTGTGGCAACGCTTTTGCCCGAGATTCACGCGCGCGTCGCACTCCCCGCCGTATCGCGGCTGGACGCCGAGAGCGAGCGCATCCGGCTGTATGAATCGCTCTTCCGATGCATCGCCGATCTCGCGAAGCCTCGCCCGTTGCTGCTGATTCTCGAAGACCTGCATTGGGCGCAGCCGGCATCGATCGAGTTGCTGCAGTTCTTGCTGCGACGCATTGCGGGCGTGCGCGTCATGATCGTCGTTACCTATCGCGACGAGGAGTCGCAACAGTTGCATGCCTTTCATCGTTTGCGGCGGGAGGCGCGCGCGGTCGCCGGCGCGCAGAGCATGTGGCTGAGTCCTCTCTCGGTCGCCGACGTTGAAGAACTGCGCGCGACGTTGCCGGACATGCGCGATCGCGCCGCCGAAACGTTGATCGCAGCGTCTCAGGGAAATCCGCTCTTCCTCACGCAGCTCGTTGCCGACGTGCGGGAAAGCGAGCGGGACCGTGAGCCGATTTCGCTGCAGGCGGTCGTCGTGCGCCGCATCGAACGGCTTTCGGAGAACGCGCGAACGGCCGCCGAGATTGCCGCGTGCATCGGCGACCGCTTTTCGCGCGACGCCGTCCGCGAGGTCAGCGCATGGGACGAGGCGGATCTCACCGATTCGCTCGACGAGCTGCTCGACCGGCGCATCATCCGCGAGGCTCCCGGACGAGGCTTCCTCGAATACGCTTTCACGCACCATCTGGTGCAGGATACGATCGCCGCAGCCGTGCCTCCCAAAGCGGCCGCGATCCGGCGCCGGCGCGTTGCGCGCGTGCTCGAACGGCTCTATCCCGACCGGGTGCCGGAGCTCTCGGCTTCGCTCGCCGCGCATTACGAGTTCGCGGGTGACGTTGCAAACGCCACGCGCTGCTATCTCTCGGCAGTGCGGCGCTCGATCTCGATCGGAGCGCTCCACGAAGCGCGGATGCAATGCGCGCGCGGGCTCGCGATTGCGACCGAGTCGAGCGCGCGAGCCGACCTGCTTCTGGAAAGCGTCACGATCGAGACCCGCTACGGCGACCTCGAGTCCCGCAACGCCGCGCTGCTGGCCTTGGAACGCGTCGATTCCGAGCTTGAGGACCCCGCGATCCACCGCGCCACGCTGTTGCATCGCATGGAGTTTGCCTCAACCACGGGCGATCGTGCTATGCACGAGCAAGCCGCTCGTGCACTACGTGCATCCGTACCCGACGATGACGCGCTCTGGAACGCCGAGCTGCACCTGGCCGAGTCACAAATGGCCTTCATGCTGGGCCGCTTGGCGGAATCGTTCGATTCGGGAAAAGCAGCGCTCGCGTATAGTCGAGCGGCGAACGACGACGCGGGGGCGACCCGTGCGCTCTGCTTCTTAGCCCAAGTCGAAGCGCATCGCGGCCATCTTTCTGCTGCCGAAGCATTACTAGAGGAGGCTGCGAAGGACGCTGCGCGTGCCGCCGATCCGATGCTGGAACAACTCGCTCTGAGCAGCGCATATACCGTTGCATATCAGCGTCGCGACATCCAGCGATGCCACGCGTTGAGTTCGCGTTGCCTGGAGTTGGCGGTGAACCTGGGCGACCGTCTGGCCGAGGCTCAGGCACACGGTCGTCTGGGCGCGACGCTCGCCGACACGGGCGTCAAATACGCGGAGGCGCGAGAACATTATGCGGCTGCCAGCCGCATTTACCGCGAAAGCGGATACCTCGCCGGGAGCGCGGGCCAGCTGCTCAATCAAGCGATTCTCGAAATGAAGCTAGGATTTTTCGAACGGGCCTGCGCCGCCACCGAGAAGGCGGTAGCGCTGTTCGAGCGCGCGAGCGACGCGCGCGGACGAGTCGGAGGGCTCTCCAACCTCATCTTTCTGAGGGCCTACACTGGACAGATCGCCGGGGCGCATCAAGCGGCCGAGTCGGCGCTCAAACTTGCGCGCGAACTCGGCTTCGGGTTGATCGAGGCCTCAGTTCTCGAGAATCTCGCGTTCGCCGAGGGGAAGGCCGGCGATTTCGCGCGAGCGATCGAGCTCACCGAGGCGTCGTTCGAGCTGCGTTCGCAATCCGAGTCACAAGTCTGGTCGAGCACCACACTTGCCAACTTCGCGATTTGGCACGCGGCGCTTGGTAATCTGCCCGCTGCACGCGACGCGGTGCGACGGCTGCTTGCCGCGGACGAAACGATTATGCGCGCCACCGATTGGCCCACGCACTGCTATTGGGCGGCGGCGCAGATCTTTCACGCCGCCGGGGAGTCCGTCGAGGCGACCCGCGCGCTGGGGCAAGGAAAGCGCATGATGCTTGCGGCAGCCGAGGGCCTCGGGCCCGAAGATCGTGAAAGCTTCTTGGCGCTTCCGTGGCACGTCGATTTGGCAAACGCAGCTAAAGCCGGCGTATGGCCCGATCCACCCAGATAGGTCTGCTCCGTTAGACGACCGCGAAGACCTGGTCGAGCCCGGTAATCGAAAGTGTCCGGAGAATCTCGGCTTGGCTCACCTGAAGCGCAATCTGGGCACCCCGCAGACGCGCACGGCGTAGCAGCGCGATCAAACCCCGCAGATCCTCCGTATCGAGGACGACGAGCGTTTCGAGGTTCAGCACGACCCGTTCCTTACCTTGGCCTAACCTTGCGTCGACGGCGGCTTCGACCGCGGAATAGTTCTGGGGAAGATACTCGATTGGGGCGTCTTCGACTCGTCGTTCCGGCGGACGCATGTAGCACGGGAATCGCACGTAGCGCGGGAAGAGGGTGAACGCGGACATCTAGCGGCTCCTCGACGGTTCTGGGTGATTTCGCGCTCATCGTACCGGAGGGGTGGTACGAGAATGTACCGCTCAAGGAGCAGGCGCCGCTCTAAATCTTGCTAGGCTCCGAAAAAGCGCAGAACGATGAGGAATCCGGCGCCGAATATGAGCGCCCCCAGGAAAACGGTGACCGGGACCGTCAGCACCCACGCGATGACGATATTGCGCAGCGTCCGCGCCTGCACACCCGAGCCGTTGGCGGCCATCGTGCCCGCGACGCCCGAAGAGAGAATGTGCGTCGTGCTCACGGGCAGCCCAAGCATGTCGGCGCCCTGAATCGTCGCCATGGTGACCAGCTCGGCGGAGGCACCCTGGGCGTACGTCAGGTGAGACTTTCCAATTTTCTCGCCGATCGTGACCACGTCAAGTGAGTGGCGGCGAAATTACCCGAGAGCTTTTCGGCGCCCTCGCGCGTAAATGGCGAGGCCGGCGGCGAGCATCAGTACGGTCAGCCCGATAACCTTCACGACGGCCAGCGTCTTGTTCGGATCGTCCGCGGCCGGAAATCCGGCAAAGACGATCGCGACGGATGTCGTTGCGAGCCCGATACACGCGGCTACGGAGATCGTTGCGGCACCGCCGGGGATCCGAATTTCGCGCGCCGACCTCGCCGCGCCGCGCAGCTTCAGCGCTGAAGCGAAGAGGAAGAGGAACGGCAGCAGCGTGATGATGACGGTCGAGCTGACGAGAACATCGTACGCGCCGCTGACGCTCGAGCCGCCCTGGCCTAAGAAAATGAAAAGCGCGGCGATTGCGGCCTGCGTGACCAGCGCCGCCACCGGCGAACCCCAACGCGGATGCATGCGGCCGAAGGCGTCGGGCAGATAACGATCGATCCCGGCGACAAATGGAATTCGCGCGACGGCGCCCAGCCATGCTCCGACGCTTCCGAAGCAGCTCAATGCGACGAGCAGCGCGACAAATGGCGTTAGCGCACTCCAGCCAAATCGCGAGGCAAGGCGTGAGACGCCGTCCATCACACCCGACGACGGATTGATGTCGTGCGGTACGGCCGCTACCAGCAGGCTTAGCGTTCCGGCAATATAGATCGCGGCAATCAGCGGCGCCGCGATGGCAAGCGCAATCGGAATCGTCCGGCGAGGACGTTGGATTTCACCGCCCATGAACGCGATCGCTTCGGGCCCGGTCCACGCAAAGGCGATCACCGACCAAAAGATGAGATCCTTGATCTGTAGTCCGGGGCGCAGCGCGGCGACGGTGAGATGCGTGGCCGAACCAAATCTCCACCAGGCGATCGCGCCGAGCGTCATCAGCAGCAGCGTCGCGCTCCAGCGAGCCACGCCGCCGACATTCGTGAGCCACTTTCCGATTCGCAAGCCGTAGACGTTCAGGAGTGTGGCGAGCGTTAATCCGCCTAATGCTACGGCGATGAAGTAGAGCGGCGAGGCGGAGAGTACGCGGCCACGCGAGCCGGCGATGAAGAGCGCGTTTCCGGCAGCGAAGTAGAGCAGCGCGGGCAAATAGGGAAGATTGCTGGCCCAGTACGTCCAGCCGGTGATAAAGCCGGCGAAAGGCCCAAACGCGCGCTTACTCCAGACATAGAGGCCGCCTTCATCGGGATAATGCGACGAGAGGAAGACGACGGCGATCGAGAGCGGCACGAACATCGCCAGGCAGCCGATGAGCCAAACCACGAGCGAACTCGGTCCCGCGGCGGCCGCGGCTGCGACCCACTGTAAGTTGGAGCCCGCGACGACGAAGAAGAGAACCGCATCGACCGGACCCAGCGAGCGCCGAAGCTGCATGCGCCTGCGACGTTCAACAGCATAAAGGAGCTCGCCCACCGGCACGTTGCGATGCCGGTGGGCGATGTTTGATGGAGCTCAGTGAAGTTTGATTGAGCCTAGTTTAGTACGGGCGTCCCCAGTGACCAGCGCGCCAGTACCAGCCGCGAGGCCCGCTCGCCCAATGTCCGGGATGCCACGCCGCGCCGGCGTACGGCCGGTACGCGTAGTGACCGCGAATCCAGGCGTAGCGGTAGCCGTTCCATTGCCAGAATCCGCCGACCCAGAAATATCCCGGTCCCGGCGCAACCGGCACGGTTTCGTATACGGGCGCCGGAGGCGCAGTTTGAATGTAGACGCCACCGTAGACTTGCGCGGCGGCCGGCAGTGCGGCCCCGAACATCCCGGCGCCGAGCGCGCAGGCGAGTAGGACGTTATGAAGTTTCATCATCATCTCTTATCTGTACCATCATCGAGCCTAAGGCTCTAACCTCGAACGATTAGAGCCTTATTCAAAAACGATGAGAGCGATACATTAGCGAGCGAAGCGCCGTCCCCGATATGCGCGGCGATAACCGCGCCAATAGGGGCGACGTGCCCAATATGCGCGACGCGCATATTGGGCCGGATAGGGCGCGTACCCGTAACCTCCGCCGCCGTAGCCGTAACCGCCGTAGCCGTAGCCGCCGTA
>PMUK01000214.1 GCA_003166915.1 Candidatus Cybelea palsarum | reverse complement strand
ATAAGCCCCGTAAGTTCAAGGTGATTCCCGCGAAGTATGCGCGCTCGTTCTTCTTGCATCAGAAGCCCTCCGGCCTCCCGGTCGATACGGAGTAACACCGCAATGCAGTTGCGCGCCGCCGGTATCTGGTTTGCGTTCCTCGCGATGAGCGCGGCGATCCTCGCATGCGGTGGCGGCTCGCGCGGCACGATGCCCGTGCTTCCGTCGGAAGGCCGCGAGGCGACCTCGCCGTCAACGAAAATAAAGCACGTCATCATCGTCATCCAGGAGAATCGTAGCTTCGACAATTTCTTTGCAACGTTTCCGGGAGCGGACGGCACGACGACGGGAAATGCCGCGACGATGCCGGGCTCGATCGCCAACAGTTGTCCCGTGCCGATCACGAAGCCGACGACGATCCCATTGACGGAGGTCGATCTCCTCGGTAAGGGATTCCCTTCGTCATACGGGTATACGCCGAATCAAGATCTCACTCACATCTACTCCGGCTTCCTGCTCGACCGCGATCAAGGGAAGATGGACGGCTTCGATCTCGAAGGTAGCGGCGCGCGGGGAAGCGGCACGCCGGCATGCACCTACCCATACCAGTACGTCAATCCGAAAGACATCGCCCCGTACTGGGACATGGCGCACCAGTACGTGCTTGCAGACCATACGTTTCAAACGCAAGGCAGCGGAAGTTTTACGGCGCATCAGGATCTGATCGCCGGCGGGACGGGGCTGTCGAGTAAGGAAGCGCTCATCGACACGCCTTCATATTTTCCATGGGGCTGCGACGGGAATCCGCAGCATTTGGTCACGGCCGTAATCAAACGGGGCGGTAAGGTTTACGAATACGGCGGCCCATTTCCGTGCCTAACCTATTCGACGATGCGCGACCTGCTCGACGCAAAATCCGTTTCGTGGAAGTTCTATGCGGTACGGGTCTACCCGTACACGAACTGCCCCAAATGCCAAGGCGCCGGAATCTGGAGCGCGTTCGACGCGATCAAAGCGGTGCGTTATAGTTCCGAATGGAAGGACAACGTTACGCGCAGCAACCTCGACATTTTCAGGGACATCTCGAACAAGAAGTTGCCCGCCGTATCGTGGATCACCCCCAACGGGGTTGACTCCGATCATCCCGCCACCAAGAGCGACACGGGCCCTTCCTGGGTCGCCTCGATCGTCAACGCCGTCGGGCAGAGCTCGTATTGGGATTCCACCGCCGTCGTGATTTTGTGGGACGACTGGGGCGGTTTTTACGATCACGTCTCGCCGCCGGAGCCGCGCGACTGGCAGGGTGGCCCGGGCTTCCGAGTCCCGATGCTGATCGTCTCGCCCTATGTCAAACCGCACGTGGAGCACACGCAGTACGAGTTCGGCAGCATTCTGCGCTTCATTGAATACAACTGGAGTCTCGGGACGCTTGGAAAGAACGACGCGCACTCGACGAGCATCGGTAATGCGTTCGATTTCAAGATGAAGCCGCGTGCCTTCAAGGTTATCCCGTCAAAATATCCGAGCGTGTTTTTCTTGCGCCGGCCGCCCTCGGACTTACCGCTGGACACGGAGTAAACGTAGTACGATGCCCAAAGCCGTGCAACTTTCCGCCTACGGCGGAATCGAGCAACTAAATCTCGTCGACGTCCCGAAGCCCGAGCCAAAGGCCGGCGAAGTGGTCGTGCGCGTTGTCGCCGCAGGCACGAACCCCGGCGAGATCTCGATTCGCGAAGGACTCCTCAAAGATATGTTTCCGATGGAGTTTCCGTTCGGCCAAGGGGCGGATTTTTCGGGACGCGTGGGTTCCGCCGGCGCCGGAGTCGCGGAGTTTGCAGCCGGAGACGAGGTCCTCGGCTGGTCCGAAGAACGGTCGGCGCAAGCCGAATACGTCGTCAGCAATCCGTCGCGGCTCATTGCCAAGCCGCCGACACTCGACTGGTTCCGCGCCGGAAGCCTCTTCGTCGTCGCGTCGACTGCAGTAGGCGCCGTGCGTGCCGTTGCGCCGGGGCCGGGAGATGTGGTGGCGATCAGCAATGCGGCGGGGGGCGTCGGCTCGCTCGCGATGCAGCTGGCTCGGCGCGCGGGCGCGCGCGTTATCGGCATCGCCAGCGACGCCAACGAAAAGTTCTTAGCTGCGGTCGGCGTCGAACACGTCACGTACGGAGACGGGCTCGCGGAGCGGCTGCGCGCACTTGCGCCGAAGGGAATCGACGCATTCCTCGACTTCTTCGGCGGCGGTTACGTCGAATTGGCGCTCGCGCTCGGCGTTGCGCCCGAGCGCATCGATACGATCGCTGATTTTGCGGCCGCGGCGAAACACGGCATCAAGACCGACGGTTCGTCGGCAGCCGCCAGCCGCGAGACGCTTGCATTCGTCGCGAATCTCATCGCTTGGGGCGAGATCGTTATGCCGCTGGCCGCGGTCTATCCGTTGGCGCTCTTCAAGAACGCGTATGCCGAGCTCGCACGCCGCAAAGCACACGGAAAGATCGTGCTCGCGGTAGATGCGCCGGTATCGCAAGCGCTCCATCCGCCATAGGCGAAGGCCTCATTGCCAGGAAAAGATCCGTTTCCAATCATCTTTCATGCTGATGACATGCCACCCGCTCGCCTTGGCTTTGTCGTAGAGGGCCTGAGTAAACGCACCGATTTTCGAATCGGGCAATCCTTCGGCGGGCCCATAGGCGAATTCGCGGGCCGCGTCGTCGTGAAGCACAAGTAGCATTGCGATCGCGCCCCCGCCGGATTGCGTGTACTCGAGCATTGCGGCGTCCCCCTCGGTGTTCCCGAATGCGATCTTCGGCGCACGTCCGGTGAAGAGGTAGATGTCCTCGGCCTTGCCCGAGAAATTGTCATTGAGCACGAGTTTTGGAGCCAACGTCATGCCTCCGTTCGCGCCATCGAATTTCGTTCCGACGGCCGTACCAATGATCTCGTCAGGCGGAATTCCGTAGGCTTTTTCAGCGTAAGCTCGCACGAACGCCTGAGTACCGCCGGTAACGATGTACGTCCGATAACCATTGGCGCGCAGGTAGCGCATCGCTTCGAGCATTGGAAGGTAGATGAGGTCCGTATAGGGCCGCTGCCAGCGACGATCCTTGGCATTGCTAATCCAGGCTTTCACTGCGCCGTTAAAATCGCTGACGCTCACGCCCGTATGAGTCGCGACGATGATTTTCTCCCATTCGGTTTTGGTAAACGAGGCGATGGCAGACTTGTTTGCGCCGATCACGGCGTCGAAGGGCTGGGTCGTCTTCCACTCCGGATGCTCATGTGCCAACTCGACAACGCGGTCCAGTGAAAATAGCATTTCGCTGTAGACGGGATCGTGTTCGACCCAGGTCGTGCCGTCCTGATCGAACGTGGCTATCCGCTCACCTTCGGCGACGAAATTCGGACTTCCGGGAGTCGTCGTCGCGACGACGAGGTCGATAATCGCTCGCTTCGCGGCTCCGTCGTTCCACGACGGAAGGGGATCGTTTGCCTGCGCTAGTCGTCCTTCGACTGCGCTCGGGATGACATTTCCTTCGACTGCGCTCAGGATGACACGGGGGCGAAAAACCGTGGCGAGCGACGCTGCGCCCGCAGCAAAAAGCACGCTGCGCCTTGAGAGAGCACGGGGGTCGCGCCCATTTTCCATGAGGAGCCTCCTATTGCGGTGCTGCGGAAGCGTTTTTTCGCATCTGCTCGAGAAGCAGGCCGAGGTAATCGGCTTCGCCGGCCGCCTGGTGTTGTCGGTAAGTGGCGGGATCGAAGAGCCAATTGGGGAGCGTCGCCGGCAAACCGATCTCGTCATTTTGAACGTCAAACAGGTACGAGATCGGCGGATTGTCGTAGGTCCACACCGCGCGCGTAACGACCCAGCACCCGACCACCGAGCGGAAATAGACGGTGATGTCGCTGGCGCTCACCGGGGCTTGCGGAAACGGCCTGTACGTTCCCACGAAATGCGCCTTGCGGAGATCGTGGGTTTCAACGTCGATCCAGAGATCGCGCAGGTTATGTTTGCGCGGTTCCTCCACCGGCTGNNTCGCGGCCGAACGTGTATGAGGGTTTGGCAACGGCGACGACGCTTGCAATGGTCTTGAGTCCGGCGACATCGGGCTGCATCATGACCTCACCGGCGGAAGCCGGCGCAACGTGCACCGACGATCGCATCGCCCAAGCGAACGGGCCGAGGAACTCCGGCTCGATCGTGGCCGGAGGAAGCTTTCCATTTGCCGGCGGCTCGCTGACGTTTTCCGTTCCGTCGGAGAGCCGTACGGCGTACCGAGACACTTCGACCGACGACGACTCACCGGTGTAATAGCCCATCGGCCGTTGTCGAATGTGCCACGTCGTCGTCCATACCGCAAACGGCGGCACCGGATAGGATTGGAGCCGCCGGAAGCTTTCGTCGAAAATCTGTTGGGTGCTGGCCGGTTGCGGCGGCGCCACGCCCGGCGTGAGCAGCATCGCGAGTGCCGCGAGGGCCCATCTCATCAGAGCTTCATTACTCCAGGTGGGGGCCCGCGGCCCCCCGGCTCGAAGTTTGGCGCCTATGATACGTAAAATTGTTGCCACCGCTTCGTTCGCCGCACTGGCGATGGTTCTCGGCTCCGTAGCGATGGCGCAGACGGCCGCGGCGCCGCCGGCGCCCTCCGGCGTAATGACGGCGCACTTCACAACGTTTCTTACCGACGTTCTCGCCGGACGCGTGCCTGCGGACATTGCGGAGACGTTGAAATCGCAGTCGTCAACGATGTTGACGCAGGTCCGCAGCGACCTTGGAAAGTTCGGAGAGTTTCGGCGGCTACAGTACGTGCGCCAGGACATGTCGCAAGGATACCGTCAGTATCACTACGTGGCCGTCTTCGACAAGGGATCGCAACCCGTCGTCTTCGTGACCAATTCGAGCGGCGTGATTTACGGTTTCTTCCAGGACCAGCCGACGCCAAAAGAGGCTGGCCCCCCGAGCAGCTCCCTCACGCGAACTTTTTCAGGATTTTTCACCGACGTGCTGGCGGGAAGAGTGCCTTCGGCAAGTATGTCTGCAACGATGCGTAGTGGTCTAACGCCCTCGATGATGTCGCGGATCCGCGGCTCGTTCGCATCGCTGGGTGCGTTCGTCGGACTGCGTTTCGTCAAGCACGACACGACGCAGGGGTATCAGGGTTACCACTATAGCGCCGTATTCCAAAACGGCTCGCAACCGATCGTGTTCGTTACCGACTCGAGCGGCACGATCGTCGGCTTTTTCCAGGATCAGCCTCAATAGGCCGGTGCCTAAAAAATCTGTCCGTCGCTAAGCGCTAGGCCTTGGACGATGCCATAGCCCTTGACGCTGATCTTCTCGTGAAGCAGGTTGGGACTTCCGTTCGGATTGAGTAGCGGATAAGGGGAAGCGTAGATGTCGTCGTGAGCCAAGCTCGAAACGAAGAGCGTGTTCTCGTGCGAATCGATTGCGAGCTGCGTCGGGATGTCCTTCACGCCTACTTCGAGCGTCGGGACCTGGTAGCCGGGTGGAAAGACGTCGATGCGATCGGTTCCGCTGGTTCCGCCGGTCTCGACGGTAAGAATCGTTCCCGCGTTCGTCACGACGACATCCTGCGGCTGATCGAGCGACATGCCCAAGACGGTGCCTTTACCCGTACGGAGATTGAACTCTTCGATGCTGCCCGTTCCGCTTCCGTAGGAGCTATAGGAGGAACGATAGGCAACGTAGAGGTTTCCTTGGACGTCGAAGCCGAGTCCGTCCGCCTCTGACCCGGGCGTCTGGAGGATTTGCTTTGGGCTTGTGCTGCCGTGCTTATACTCCACGACGGTGCCGTTGTCGGCATTGGTGACCCACAGGTTCTGATTGCTGTCGACTTCCGGATAGAGCGGGCGCTCGAGGTTCTCCGAGTACGTCTGCGAAGGCTCCGTCGAGCCGAGTGGATAGACGGTGACGGTGTTGCTATACTGATTGGCTACGTACAGATTGCCGTACCGGTCGATGCAGAGGCCGTACGCGGAATCGACCCCATCGGTGATCTTGCCGATCGGTGCGGGATTACGAGGCCCTTGCGGAAAGATCAGGATCTCCGTGCCGTCGGCGACGTAGACGGTACGCCGAAACCGTACGGAAGGGGAGATCCAGCCTCGCTCCTTTGTCCCGCGATGCGCACGGAACGAGGGCGATGCCAACGGTTGCGGAGCTCTCGTCGACGGACCGGCAACGCCGGTCGGCGCGTTTGCACCCGAGCACGCCGCAAGCCCAACGGCGAGCGACGCTATCGCCGCGCAAAGCGAGCCTCGTAGAATCACGCCCATGGTTACGCTCCTTCGTTTCGTTCGAAACTAGTGCTGAGTGCTGACCGTGGCGCCGTAGGGATGCTTGAAGTGACCGAGCTTCGCGGTCGCGCTTCGCTGGGATAAGGGTACAGGCCGACGATGTTGAGATTCGCGTCGGGCCCAATGATACTCGTATCCCTAATGTCAAAGCCGACGACGTCTTGCGCGCCGCTAAAGACGGTCGTGCCGACGATTTGTCCGCCCACGCCGGTGGTTTGGTAGGCTGCCGATTCGACTTGATCTTGATACATCTGATCGCCCACGACGATGTACGTGCCGTCCCACTGGATGGCGCCCGGCCGATAAATCGTTCCGTTGAGCGCGATGTTCTTGAATTTTAGTTTGCCGCGTGGAAGCTCGGCGAACTCGAAGTGGCCGGACGTGTCGAAGCCGTCAATGTAGAGATTGCGCTCGTCATCGAAGGCGCAAAAGTAGACGTAGTAAATATTAGGACCGGTCAAGATGGTCGGCGGCCCGGATGCGTTGTGATAGATGGCGACGCTGCCTTGGCCACTGCCCAACGTAAAGATGTTGGTAACGGCGATCTCACCGGTTCCCGATTCGACGGCGCATCCCAACGGGTATTCGCCGGGATCGCTGAGGGTCTTGACCTGCGTCGTTCCGCCGTGTGCGTACTCGACGATATCTTGCCCGAGATTGTTGACGATCCAGACGTTGCCCGGAAAGTCGTGGCATAGGCCGTCGGGCCCATCGAAGCCGGTGAGCGTCCCGGATAGTTTGCCGCGTTGAAAGACGAGCACGTCGTCATCGTAGTAGTTCGAAACGTAGAGCAGGCCGCAGGGCGGCAGTTTTCCGTTGTAGGCACAGCTCGCTTCGGACGGCAGCATCCACGATTTACCACGATCCGGCCGCATGATGCCTCCTCCCCGGACCGCGCCGCTGCTTGGGACGGCAAGGCCCGCTGGGGCCGCTGGACCGGTGGTTCCTCCAAGCGTTGTGAGCTGCGAGGTGTTGCAGCCGATGAGAAGAGCCGCGATGGCGCCGATGGCGGCTACGCGCGGCAGGGAAGGCTGACTCTTCATCTGCGTTGCTCATCCTTCTATCCGGAAGCTCCCGGATAACCAGAGAGTACAACTGGGGTTAACTTTTCTCGGCAAGGAATACCACCAGAGTCGTCGCTTACCCGCCACAACCTGCAGGCCGAGTCAGCTCAGTTCTCACGACTGAATGATAACTAGAGCTACGTTTTTGTGCCGACGCAAAAAAAAAGAGCGCCGGTTTTACCGAGCGCTCTCCCCTCGCGCAAGGAGCGTTTATTGAGCGCCAATTTTCTCGTTAGCGTTATCCATCAGGTAAATCTTGTCGGCGTGGGCGCCTCCCAGCGCCTTTCGATCGTAGACGACGGCGACGTACTGGCCGGCCTTCACCTTGCCCATCTGAAACGTCGTCTTGCCGTTGGCGGAGAAGACTTGGTCGAATTTCGGAACGAGCAAGAAGCTCATGACCTGTTTCGTCCGAGGATCCTGCACTTTGATATTGTTGGTAGAAACGTGAACCGTTATTCCGTAGAACGTCCACGTCGTGGCGGCTCGAGCGGTTTGCGGCAGCGCCCAGACCAGCACGGTCGCGAGCAGCAGGGCAGCGGTTCGAATGAGGGATGATTGCGTCATGCCCCATGATGTACCCACCGGGCGGGCGGTCTATGCCTCACCGCCGAAGCCCGCGCAAGTATGGAAGCCACGCTCTTTGCCGACGGGGGTTCACGCGGCAATCCCGGCCCGGCGGCGAGTGGCGCCGTCCTGATCGACGCGTCCGGCGAGACGATCGAGGAAATCGGCGCCTACCTTGGCATCGCCACGAATAACGTCGCGGAATGGACCGCGCTGTTGCTTGGTTTGCAGGCCGCGGAGAAACGTGGAGTCCGCCGTTTGACCGTTCGCCTGGATTCCGAGCTCGTCGTCAAGCAACTGCTCGGCGAATATCGCGTCAAGCACGAGGGCCTCCAGCCGCTCTATCAACGGGCGCGCAGGCTCCTGCGAAGCTTCGAACACGTTGACATCGCGCACGTGCGCCGCGAGCAAAACGTCCTGGCCGACCGGTTAGTCAACCGTGTGCTCGACCAGGAAGCCCACGCGTCGACAAAGTAGGCGCCAGGATGCGGCGTTTCCCAATCGAGATCGTGATCGTCGCGCTGTGCGTGGTCATGCTGATCTTGGGGTGGCGGATCTATGGTGCGGGAGAGATGGGGCGTTTCGCGCCGGTCATCCACGCGCAGAAGGCGCCGAGCGCGCTCTACGCTCGCCTGACGATCCACTACGCCAAGCCCCCGATCGCCACTGAAGAGTACCGCATGTCCGACCTCGAGGGCGTCTCTTCATTTCAGTACTCGATTCGCGGCAACGACGGAAGGCTCATTACCGTCAACGCGCCGCCGGCCCGCGTCTACGACGTAAGCTTTTTCTTCGGCCGGCTCGTTCAGGACGGAGTGTGGGACATCGTCGACAAGCCCTCGCTGCCCGATGCCGATGCGCACTATAGCGTGTACGTGCGACAAGTAGCCGATTATCAACGAGGCCAGCGTACCGTGACGTTTACCGATCCGCAACATTGGGCGACAAACGCCGGCCGGCAGTACACGATCGACCTCTCGAAAGGCGTGCCGCGCGACCTGCTGCACGTGCAGAGCACGGAAGTCACCGATCCGCGCTACGTTCAGATCATCAAGGATTTTCGCGATTTTGGCCCCGACGTTTTCCGCCACAACGTCGCCGCCGCGCAGGAACGCATTCGCGGCACGCACGGTTGATCGGGTGAATCGGCGCTGGCTCGTGCGCGTGGCCGTCGCCCTAGCATTGCTGGGAGCGGTCGCCTACGAAGGTTATGAAGTTGTGGAGAGCCCGGGCAGCCAGCTCTTCGGCAAGACGCTGGTCAGCGGTCCGAAGAATCAGCGCGTCGTAGCGCTCACCTATGACGACGGGCCGAATCCGCCGTACACCGGCGAGCTGCTCTCGGTTCTGCGCACGGAGGGCGTTCACGCAACGTTTTTCGTCGTGGGCCGCGCGGTTGCGGCCTACCCGGACGTCGTGCGGCGTGAAGTGCTCGACGGTAACGCCATCGGCAATCACACCTGGAGTCACGAGCACCTGGTGCTCGACGGCCAGAGCAGCCTTCGCCGGACCCTCGAACGCACCGATCGGGCAATCTTCGACGCGGCCGGAGTTCACACTCGGATCATGCGGCCGCCCTTTGGCGGCCGCGATTGGCTGGTGCTCGGTGAAGTGCGCAAGCTGGGGTACACGCCCGTGATGTGGTCGGTTCCGCTTGCCAACGATTGGGAGTTTCCTCCGGCGCGCGTGATCGCCGCGCGAGTCTTGCGGTATGCCGGTGACGGCGCCATCATCGATCTCCACGACGGCAACCGCGGGCTCCTCTGCGCGCGGATGCATGTGGCGGCGCACGAATGCGATCGCAGTGCCGACGTCGCGGCGACGCGTTTGATCGTCGATGCGCTAAAACGCCAAGGCTATCGGTTTGTGACGATCCCCCAGCTGCTGCGGATGCAGGCCGCTACGCGTACAGCTTCCCATGCAAGCGAATGAAACCGCCGCGACGATCGTGCTGCGGATCGTGATGTGTCCAATGAACGATCGGGGGGTGTCCCGGGTCGTGTACCATTTGGCCGCAGATCTCGATCGAGTCGCCGGGTCGTACCGGGCAGCGCGGCGCGATGCCGACATTATCGACGACTTCCAACCCGCCGACGCTGCTCCGTACGTCGAATGCCTCGTGCATGCAGTGCGTGCGCGAGCCGTAGAAGAAGCGCGGTGCAGAAGAAACGATCCCCGTGAAGTCAACCCACACCGGCGATCGGCTTGTATAGGCGGAAGCCAAATCCATCGGGGCTGCCATCACGCGCAATGGCGAGGATATCAAGGGCGAGTTTTGCCGCGGTGATGTTGATTAGAACGCAGCGCCTACGGCTCGTTCCCGTGACCGCGGCGAATGCGGGTATTCTGTGGGAGGTTTTGCAAGAGCCCGACCTGCGCGATTACCAAGACCTGCCCAACGTCAATCGCGCGCAGTTTCTTCGCGCAGTCGCCGCGCGGCCGGCGCGGTTTGCTCCTGGAGTCGTCGGGCGCTTCGAATGGCTGCTGCATTTCCTCGAGGGCGAGAGCCCACCGCTCGGCTGGGTTTCGCTGCGCGTTTCGGATAGCGATCGGTCGTCGGCGGAGGTTGGCTATAGCGTTGTGCGGGCGTATCGCGATCGCGGCATCGCGAGTGAAGCGGTTGCAGCGCTGGTCGACGAGGGGTTCAACCGCGGCCGCCTACAAAGGATTCGTGCGTTTTGTTTGCCGGAGAATCATTCGTCGCGCGCCGTCCTCAAGCGCAACGGTTTCGAAACCGAGGTCACGCTGCCGCGAGGCGCGACGGTGCAAGGAAAACCTGTGGACGTGATGGCGTACACGCTCGAGCGCGAAGACTGGGTGGCCGCGCTCAGGGGGCATCGGCAGGCCACTCAATCGTAATGCCGGCATCGTGATAGCCCGCATAGCGGCGTTCGCTGCGACCCTCGAGATAGGCGACTAACGGCTCGCGCACAACGCGTACCGCAATTCGTTCACTCACCGCCTCCAGCGGAACCCACTCCACCGCAACGACATGATCCCCCGGTGTCATCCTGAGCTTGTCGAAGAATGACTCTTCGATTACGCTAACCAAAAACGTCGCGTTGAGGAAGTGCCGGTTGCCGTCGTAGCTCTCGCTGAGGTACGCGAGCTCGCCGGCACGAACGCGCAAGTGCGTCTCTTCGTAAAACTCTCGAACGACGGTTTCTACGAGAAGTTCTCCGGGCTGTTGGCGCCCCCCAGGCAGATTCCACAACGGGTGCGGTTGATTGGTATAGCGTGACGCGACCATCAGCAGCCGTTCGCCCCTCACCGCGATTCCGGTCGCAAGATGGATTGCCGATTGAGGCACGCAGCTATAACGTCCCTGCAATTGTTTCGAGCGTTCGCGATGCCGTTCGATCCCACGTAAAAGCTGCAGCCCGAGCCAGGCCGCGGCCACGCAGTTCGTGCGCGTATGTGCGATCTCCGGTAACGCGCGCGATCGCCGCGGCGAGCCCGGCGGCGTCTCCCGGCGGAACGTACGCCGCGGCGTCGCCGCCGGCTTCGGGCAGAGAGGAGGCATTCGACGCGATAACCGGCGCACCGTAGCTCATCGCCTCGAGCACCGGCAAGCCGAAGCCTTCGTAGCGCGATGGAAAGGCGAGAACGGCGCACGCGCGATAGAGTGTCGCCAGCGTATCCTCGTCGACGTGTCCCAGTTCGACCAGTCGAACCTCCGACGGCACGGTAAACCGACGGTCGAGCCGCGTCGTTACGACGAGTGAGAGCTGCTGGCGTCTGTGCTGCAGGAGAGCCATCGCCTCGAGCAGCGTATCGAAGCCCTTCCGCCGCTCGGCCGTTCCGACGTAAAGGACGTACCGCCCGAGTGACCTGACGTCGAGTTTCACGTCTTTGGGCGGTCGCGGTGGACTAACGCCGAGCTCAATTGGAACGAGCCGCTCGGGGGCGAGCTGCAACTCGCGCGCGAGCTCGCCCTGCGCGAAGTGCGAATCCGTGATCAGTGCGCGACAGCGCTCTGCTGCCGTTCGAAAGATCCGCTGTGTCTCCGGCGCATAATCTTCGACGACAAAGTTCGACGCGTCGTGCAGCGTTGCGGTTGCAGGCAAGGTGAAGTTCGTCCAACTGCATCCGTTAAACGGAAACCACAGCGCGTTCAAGCCCGAACGCGCGTGCCCTCGTCGCGATACGATGCGATACTGCGCCGGCTCGACCTCGCGAAGATAGCGTTGTCGCACCGTCCACGAGTGCCACTCGGGCACGATCAACGTCACTTCGACCGTATCGCGCTCCCGCTCGCGCCACACACGCAGGATCTCGCGGAGATAGCGTCCGATTCCGCGATGATCGCCGGGGAGGTTCCATGCATCGACGCCGAGGCGAATCATCGCGCCACCGAGGCAAAGAGGGCCACGTGCTGTTCCGCGCTTCGATCCCAACTGAAGAACTTCGCTCGTTCCGGGCCGGCCACGCGCAGCCGCTGCGCAAGCTCCTCGTCGTCGACGATGCGCCGTAACGAAGCGGCCCATTCGCGCGCATCGTCCGCGGGCGCATAGAGCGCGGCCTCGCCGCCGATCTCGGGAAGCGAGCTCGCCCGCGACGCTACCACGGGCGTTCCGCACGCCATCGCTTCGAGCATCGGCATGCCGAACGTCTCGTGGTATGACGCCAGCGTCAATGCGATGGCCCCGCGGTAACACGCACGCAGCGTGTCGGTGCCGCCGGCCGTCAAGTCATCGCCGAAATTTCCGACGTGGACGACTCCCGGCAGCTCCGGCGCCCGTGGTCCGGCGATGGCAAGAAGCGGCCCATCGAGAGCGGGCCACGCCTGCCGATACGCCTCGTATAACAGGTCGAAGTTCTTGCGCGGCTCGCCGATCGGGTCGCCCACGAAGAGCAAGAAGCGCCGGCCCTGCAAACTCGACGGCAACGGCTCCGCAATCCCCGGCGCAAACGTGGGCTCGACGCCGTGCAGAATTACTTCGGTTCGTTCCAGCGGCAGGTCGAGCATTGCATGCAGCTCGCCACGGCCGAACTCCGAGACGGCGATCACGCGCCTCGCCGTGGAAGCCGAGCGCAAGAACGGGCGTTGCGCGTGCTCGCGGCGCTTTGGATTGCGATCCGGGTAGCGGAAAGGGACGGCATCGTGAATCGTGGCGATGCTGGGAACGCGCGAGGAGAAGAAGGTGCCGTTTGCGGGATGCCAGATAATTTCGGCGTCCCCGGGAACTCGCGATCGCACCGCAAAGTTACCGTTGCCGAGCGCGCGGACGTATGCGTCGCGCCGACGCTCCGGAAAGAATCCGTCGGCAAGCAGTGTAAGCGCGACATCCTCGCGGAGAACCAGGCGCCGCAGCACGGCCCGCGCGTATCGCCCGATTCCGCGCGTATCCTCTGCGATGACGCGCGCGTCGACGGCCAAGCGCAAAGGAGGCATGGCCCTAGATTTCGCGGAGCTGGCGGAAACTCCGTCGGCGCGCTCGAAGCGTTGACGATGAAGCCGCCGGTGGACGGCGTCGCCGCTCATTTGATTCTAGGAGCGCGCGACGAACCGTTCTTGAGTGCGATGCTCGCGTCGATTGCCGATGCCGCGACGCTCTTGATCGTCAACGACAATTCCTCCGGAGATTCGCCGCACGCCGCGATCTTGGCGGCAAGCCGCTTCGGGCAAGAAGGCCGGCTGGTCGTCGATCGCACGCCGTTTTGCGGCTTTGCCGCCGCCCGAAATATTTGTCTGCGCGTCCACGAAGAACTCGCTGCCGGCAGCTGGGTCGCGTTCGTCGATGCCGACGAAGTTCACGGTGCCGGCGTGCGTCGCATCGCGGAACGTCTCACCGGCGTTCCGGCGGGGTATGATTTCGTGGACGGCTATACGTGGCATTTTTTTGCATCGTTCGAGTATTACACCTCGATCGAGCGGCGGATGATGTTTTTCCGCTACCGATCCGGCCTGCGGTGGGAGGGGGCGGTGCACGAACGACTGACGGGCTTGTCCGGCAAGCGGATCGCGTTGCCATACGTGTACGCGCACTACGGGCACACACTCGAACCTCGTCGCCATGCCGAGAAAGGGCGCCACTATTCGTCGCTCGGCGCGCCGGGCGACGTGCTGCCGCAAGATCAGCTCGCGGACTTCGACGTCGTACGATATTTCAAGCCGGTCTATCCGCGCTTGCTGCATTTCGGCGGCGCGCATCCGCCCGCGGCGCTGGCGACTCTCGATTTCCTCAAACCAAGGTTACGCCGCGACCACGAGCTTACCGAGCGCACCGTTCGCTCCCAGGCCGCGGCAATCAAAGCTCGCAACGTCGTCCGCCGGCTGAACTATGAAGTGCGGTGGAGAGCCCGGTTAATCGATCGACTCGCGCGCCTGCTCCTCGGGTAAGGGGGCGCCTAGTTGCTTATGCTAGGGGAAAAACCGCTTGGTTGCACGAATGCCGTTAAAACCGTATACTGAATGCCCAGGGAGGTAGCTTCTATTAGCCACTCTGATACGTAATGAATCGAACGATGCCACGCCAGGGTCCCATGATCGTGCGCCGCGCACGAATCGAAGAATGGTTGGAGCGCTTTAAAAGCGCCCCGGTTCGCTTTTTGATGGCTCCGCCCGGTTTTGGCAAGACGATGGCATTATTGGATTATCTGCGCCATCGCGCAACAAACGGATATTACTGCGCGCTCGCTGCCGGTGCAACGAAGGAAGCGGTTTGGAGTGAGCTAGCCGGCGTGCTGGCCGAGGATGCCGGATTCGCTTCGCAAGAGGAACTCTTACGCGGGCTTGCCGCGCGGGCACCGCTGGAGTTGGCCATCGATTGTGCGGCCGTTCCCGGTGCCGACGGCATCGCCGCCATCCTGCGCCTGGTCGAAGAGGTTCCTGAAGGGGTATCGTTGCTGATCGCCTGCCGTTCGCGTGCTGCATTCCAGGTCAGGGACTTGGTCTCTCGAGGACTCGCTTCACTCTGCGATGCCGAGCGTTTGGCGTTTTGCGCCGATGAGATCCGCCATCTGGCCGAAACGTGCGGCGTGCGGTTCGCACATGTCGACGTCGTGCGGATACTCGAACTGACGGAGGGCTGGCCGCTGGTCGTGAGTGGCGCTATCTGTAAGGCCGCAGAGGATAACTGCAGCCTTCACGAAGCCTTCGGGAATTGGCGCACGCGCCGCGGGCATTTCCTCAATGAGTTCATCGCTGCCGTTCTGGCGGAGGTGCCCGAAGAACATGCCGGGCTCGTCTACAAATTGATGGCCGGTTCGCAGCCCGACGATCTGCACCAACTGCAGGCGCTCGAGGAACAAGGCCTCTTCGTGATCCATACTGCCGACGGCTATCGCGCGCTGCGCGCTCTTTCGCGCAGCAATTTGTATCGTCGCTACACTAGCGCGCTCCCGGCCTCGCCAATGCAGGTGCGGCTTTTTGGGTGGTTCGAGGCTGACATCGAAGGACGTCCGATCCAGTGGGTCAGACGGCGCGACCGTGAAATCTTCCAGTACATCGCGCTCAAGTCTGGCGGCATCGCTTCGCGCAGCGAAATCGGCGAAGCTTTCTGGCCTGGCGTTGAAAAGCATCTCGTGGCCCAGAGTTTGCGGACTGCCTGCTCGAACATTCGCAAAGCGATCGCATGCGTCGTTGGTTTCGACCAGGTTGGGACCTATTTCAGGACGGGCCACAGCGACGTTTCCATCGATCCCGAGAACGTTGTAGTGGACGTCAAGCGCTTCATCGCCCACGCAAATGATGGCGACGAGCAATACGACCGCGGCGAGCTGGAAGCCGCACTCGTGCATTACCGTTTGGCGGAAGGGCTCCGCACCGGGTCGCTCTTGATCGGGCACCCGAGCGGATCGTGGGCAGCCTTACACGCCGCAAACCTCGAACAGCGCCACCTTACTGTCCTCGAAAGGCTTTCGGAGATCTCGGCCGACCGTCAGCGCGTGCTCTGGTCGGACGCGCGCTTCGCTACCGGCGCCTAGTCCTGCGCGGTGCGCGAAAACTCCGGCACTGGTAGGTCGCCAACCCACCAGCGGCGTGTCGCGGAGTCGAGATGAACGTGATCGTCGTAGTAGCCGATTCCGCCCGAAATCGCACGCGACCAGCACGCATCGAAGAGATCGCGAGTAGAGATTCCGGGTACGTACATGTCCGCGGCCTTCGCATAGACATGCATGCTGTTGCGGGCTGCGTTCTCCGTCGCATTGTTCGTTTGAACTGTACGGTAGCCACTCGTGATTACTAATGGTTCGCGGATTCCGTGGAGCAGCAGTGCCTGCTGCACTTCCCAGAGCGCCTCGATCTCGACGATGTCGACTTGAACGTACCCCTGAGCCGGCGCGACGTGGCGATCGCGCATGAGCCAGCAGATCTGCCAATAGCCGGGCATATAGACGGTCCGGCCGTCGACGCAGAAGGGCGCGACGATTTCATCGTTATAGCCGGCGCGGCGCAGCCACAAAACCCGCCGTGTGGCCGTTGGGACCGACGCCGCAACGGCCATCGGCGACATACCGGTGAGCGCGGTGCCGGCCAAGGCAAGCAAAAAATCGGGACGTCGCATAGACGAGCGAATTATAGCACACCAACGACGTGGTCGCTAAAAGGGAGAGCGGAATGAACCGGATTACGGCCGCCATCCTCATCGCCTCGCTTGCCGCACTCGCGGCACAGACGACGGTCATCACTCGCACCGGCTTTCTGATGGGGGACTTCCGCGCGTTCTATTGCGGGGCGCGCGTGACCTCACAGGGCGCAAATCCATATCTCGCGCAGCCGTTGCGGACGTGTGAAATCTCGATCGGTCGGGATCTCTTCTTTCGCAAGAACCCCGGCGTTACGATTCCTGCGCCGCTCCCAGGGTATGCGCTCGCGGCGCTCGAGCCGCTCGGCGCAATGCCGTTCGTTATTGCGGCGACTCTCTGGACGATGCTCTTGCTCTGCGCGTGCGCCGCGTGTATCGCAACGCTCTCACGTTTTGCGGGCGTCGAGTGGCAAATCGCGCTTGCGGTCTTTGCGCTCTCGCTCTGCACGATCTCGCTGCCTTTCGGAGAAGTCGTTCCGCTCGCGCTGGCGTGCATCTGCGCGGCGGCATACTTCGCATGGCGGAGCCGCTGGTGCACCGCCGCGCTCTTTGGCGCCGGCGCGATGAGCGAACCGCATCTCGGGCTTCCCGTCTGCATCGCGCTTTTCTTTTGGGCACCCGCTACACGATTGCCGCTCGTGCTCTCGCTCGGCTTTCTCGCGGTCGTCTCGCTTGTAGTCCTCGGCCCGGCGACGAACTTCGAATACTTTACGAGCGTGCTGCCCGCGCACGCGCTCTCCGAAGCCGCACGCGATACGCAGTATAGTCTAACTGCAGTGCTATTCTCGCTCGGAGTGCCGGAGAGCGTCGCGCTGCGAATGGGGTTGGTCTGGTACGGCGCGATGCTCGCCTTGGGAACGTTAGTTGCCGGAGTGCTCGCACGAAAGACGGGAAATAATGCGTATTTCGTCTGCATCCCGCCGGCCTTTGCAGTCTTCGGTGGCAGCTTCATCCACGTGACGCAGATTGCGGCGGCTCTGCCGGCTGCGGTGTTGCTCGCCTCCGGACAAAAGAAGGAGCGGGATTTGCTCGCGGCTATTGCGTTGCTTCTGCTCGCCGTGCCGTGGGGATGGGCCATCTCGCCGGCGCTGATCATCGCGCCGCTCTTCCCAGTAGGCTTTCTCGCGTGGCGCTACTGGAACGGCAACGCTCGCGTCGCCTTGCTCGCAGCGCTCGCAGCGGCCGTGCTTTTGTGGGGCTTAGTCGAACTAGCTGGCGGCGCGCCGGGGGCCGCGGCGCACGCGCGCGCGATTGCGATCGACCCGCGCCTGGCCGAAGCGACGTGGAGCAACTTCACCCAGAAGAGTTCGACGAATAGTATCGCAGCGTGGATGCTGCGAGCGCCAACATGGGCGGCCTTGCTGCTGCTCCTTTCGCGCACGATCGTGTACGCGCCGCGCGAGATTCGTTAGCCGTGCGCGCGAGCTTCGCCATAGCGTTGGCCGTCATCTGTACGGTGTTGCCCTTTGTGGGTCAGTTCGCCGGCAACCGCGCCAGCGGCTGGCTCATGATTGATTTTCGGGCCTACTACTGCGCTTCGCTGGCGCAACGTCAGGGGCGCGATCCCTACTTCACCGCATCGGTGCATGAGTGTGAGAGCAAAACGCCTGCACCATATTATCGCGCTTCGAAAAACGTGACGGTGCCCGCGCCCTATCCCCCCTACGCGCTGGCATTCTTCGCTCCGCTGACCTTTCTGCCGTTCGCCGCCGCGGCGATTCTGTGGTGGATAGCTCTCGCGCTGGGCATACTTTTGGCCGCCTACGCGTTGGCGCGCATCGCGCGGCAGCCGATGTTGGTAGCGTGGGGCGCTCTCGTGCTCTCGCTGGGGCTCAACTCGTTCTGGTCCGGCAACGTCATGCCGATCGCGCTTGCGGCGATGATCGTGGCAGCGCTCGCGGTGCAGCGGGGCCGGCTCGTGATTGCCGTGCCGGCCTTGGCGATTGCGATGGTTGAGCCGCAGGTAGCGCTTCCTGCGGCGATAGGCCTCTTCGTCGCATGTTCGCGAGTCCGCGTTGCGTTAATTCTCGCAGCCGCGCTCCTTGGCGTGATCTCGGTCGCGAGCAGCGGCGCCGCGCAAACGCTCTCCTACCTTACGGCCGTTGCTCCGGCGCACGCGCTTTCGGAGGTGTCGCGGGACAATCAATACAGTCTCTCAACTGTGCTCGCCGCCCTTGGCGTCTCCGACGTTTCGGCCGCCCTCGCCGGCAGCATCTCGTACGTGGTGATGTTGGTGGTTGGCGTGCTCGTAGCGTTGCGACTGGCCCGGCGCTTCGAGGATCCATCTCTAACCGTGCTCGTGCCGGCGGCCTTTTCGGTGCTCGGCGGAACCTTCGTGCATACCGGCGAGATCGCCGTGGCGATACCGGCCTGCCTCCTGCTGTTTACGCAGGCTCGAGCTCAGCGTGCGGCCCTGTTTATCGCGCTGATCTTGCTCATCGTGCCGTGGATGCTCGCGACGTCCGCGGCGATGTTCCTCGCACCGATATTTCCGGTCGCCTACGTTGCATACACGCTCTCGCGAGGCGACCGCGGCGTGACGTTCGTCGCGGCAGTGGTATCATTTGCATTCATCGCAGGACTCTTCGCGCTCTATTCGGTCCACTACGCGCCGACAGCGCCGCACCCGCATCTCTATCCTCTGATCGATCCGCGCCTCGCAGAGTCGAGCTGGCGCCAGTTCGTACTGCCGAATGTAACGAACCGTCCGGTGATGTGGTTGTTACGCCTCCCCACCTGGGCGGGACTCATTATCTTCGCGACGTGTGCCGCGCTACTGGCCGAGTACGCGGGCGCACGAGCGCTCGTTGCAAAGGGCGTTATGGATGGGCGGTAGACGGCGTCTGGCGCTTCCGAGCTTTCTCGTGCTGTTCGTAGAGTCGGCGCGAATCGGATGGGCCGGCAAAAAGATTCTTCAATGATAAGCTAGGCTTTTCGATCGCGAACCAACTCGCGATTGCAAAGAGCAGAGCGATGGCGAACGCGCATAAGAAGTATGGCGCGAAACCAAACCCGTTGATTCCATACAGTGCGAGCATCTGCTGAACCGGGAAAGCATAAATATAAAGTCCGTATGAGAGGTCCATGCGCCGGTCGAAGTTGCGGAGGGGCAGTTTCATAGCGGCAAACAGGGTTAGGTACGCGAAGCAGGGAGCCACGAACAAGGCAGAGGCCCGGGTCGGAAGACTGGTCGCCAAGGCAATTAAGCAGAGCATCGCGATCCACCATCGCATTGGAATAGAATTGCGGAAGAGATAAGCGGAAGCACCCGCATAAAAGTAAACCAAGAGACTGCTAACGTCGTAAGCCACGTTACTCATATGCTGGCCATGTTCCCACAAGAGATCTGCATTAAGTAAGTACAGCCAGAGAAAAAGAACCGCGACCACTAGAGGCATGCGTCTTAAAATAGTGACTATTCCTAGGCCGGCTACCGAGAGATAGCATAGAAACTCGTATTGGAGCGTCCACAGCGACCCATTAAAGTACGACGGATACGGTACGGTCGCAAGCAATGACCGAGCACCGTATTGGTTCATTTGCAGCAACGCGTTTCTCGCTAAGTAAGACCACGGCGAATCGGGGCCGAAGGTGAAGCCCACCAGCGTCCTGTGGTCGTAATAAAAGGCAAGCGGGGTAAATACAAATGCGACGGCGACAAGGCAAACCCAGAATGCCGGGAAAATGCGCAGGAAGCGGTGCCACAGAAACGTGCCCGCACCGCTTGCACGTTCAAAGCTGCGCGTAATGAGCAAACCGCTCAGCACGAAGAAGCCTCCAACCGCCAAGAGCCCGGCATTCAACGCCCCTCCGGTCAGGTGCGTGATTGGATCATCGCCGAAGCCGCCAAGCAAGTATGCATGAGACCAAATGACTACGACCGCAAAGAAGAAGCGCAAGAATCCAATGCTATTACTGCGAAAGTCAAAGTCGCCGAGCATTATGTAACGCTTAGAGCGCTCGTTCGTCGCCGGCGCCGCAGCCGGAGCCGTAACGCGGATTAGTGTTCGAATTGGAGTCGATTCCCTTTGCCATAGAGTGCCACTCCGCATAAGATGGTGCCGCCCAACGTAATTATTGCGAGCGGGTTAAACCAGAGCAACGCATCGATCGGCATCCACAGGGCAGCGAGGAGATAGGCCGCTACGATAAGCCTCGTTCGCCACGGTTCCGCGAGCTTCGCCATCGCATAGAATAGCGCCGGCAGCGCGAGGCCCGCCTCGTACATCCAAGCGTGGGCGCTCAGCGCGAGGGACAGTATTGACGTGAAGCTCAGCGCCTGCAGAATGTTCGCGCGCGATAACGCGGGAAGGAAGGCCACGAATACGACTGCACCGAGCGCCAGTGCGATCGATGGTGCAGTCCCCAGGCGGACGAGAATCATCGGCAATGTGATGCCGTTGTAGAGCGCGCCGAGGTCCGTGTTGTATAGCGCATGAACGATGCCGATGTAGGTAGGTATCCAATTCCAATCTCCTGCGGTAGCCGCGACGCTTCCCACGTACCAGGCGGCGGCGCAGAGCGCCACTACTCCACACGCTCTCCACTCTTTCCGAACAAGGAGCAGTATGACGAAGGGGAGCGCAATCGTTGGCTTCAGCAACAGCACGCCGACGGCTCCTCCGAGAAGCAAGGGTGAACGTCGGGCGGCGCCGGCAATCGCGATGGAGACGAGAAGAAGCCATAAAGCACTCGGCTGCCCAACATCGGCAGCGTAGATCGCGGGCTCCCATGCGAGGGCTGCGATGACACCGTACCCTTGGGATAAGCCGAATACGCGGGCGAGAATAGAGCCGGAAAGCCCCACGAAGGCCAGCGTCAAAGCGAAGTTCAGCGCGTAGCCCCCCGCGAGCGGCAGATGTGCGGCCGGGGTAAAAGCCCACGCAAAAACCGGAGGGTATGCCCACGGGTAGACCCACAGTGCGGTGCTCATGCCGTGCGCGCTTTGAAACGCGGCGTGTTGCTCTACGTTGAGGAGCGTGGCCGTTCCAGCGGTGGCGCCGGCCGCCCAAAAGCGCTGCCAATCGCTGGGATAGGCAAGGACGGCGGGGAGCGCCGCCAATACCAAGAGCGCAATACCGTAGAACCACACGCGATCGCGGGAAATACGTAATGGCACGCTAGTCATACCAGCGGTGACGCACGACTATTGCGCTACGGCGACGATGCCGATCACGGGTTCGACGCGAAATAGTTGGCGGCGACGGTCCCGAAGATGATCGTGAAGATTGCGGGGATCATGAAAAAGACCATTGGGAAGACCATCTTGACCGGCAGTTTCCCTGCCATTTCTTCAACGAACATTAACCGGCTGTGCCGGGCATCTTCGGCGAGGTCGCTGAGAATGTTGGCAATGTTCGCACCCATGCGCTCCGCCTGAGTCATGGCTCGGAGAGCATTTCTGAGGTCCGGCTGATTCGTCCGGTCGCCGACGGCTTTGAGCGCGTCTGCCCGGGCTCGCCCGAGGCGAATTTCGGCCAGCGCTTCTTTGATCTCGTCGCCGAGGGCCCCGGGCGCCACGTCGACGGCGTAGCCCAGAGCCGAGTTAAGCGCGAGTCCCGCCTGTACGGTTGCGGCGATCATATCCAAGAACTCGGGCAACGCCTTTTGAATCGCCACCTTGCGCGTTTCAATCGCCTTGTTGAGGGTGAAGAACGGGGAGTAGGCGCCGATGAACGTGACGATCGCGAACACCGGGATCAGCCAGGTTGGGTTGAAGTGAAAAAACTTCCACAGCAGCAGCGATAAGAGCGCACCGAAGCACGCACCCGCGCTGATTCGCATAAAGAACTTCGTAGGCGTCGTTGTGTACCATCCGGCCTCGGCGAACTTTCGCCAGAGCGCCGTGCGCTGACCGGGCGTGAGAATCTTTGTCACGAGCGCAGATTCTTCGCGGTCGCGCCGGAACGAATCGCGAGCCTGCAACTCCTCGAGCTGCTGCGTGAGGACGCTTTTCGACGGCAGCAGCGACAGGACGAAGAAGAATGCGGCGGCGGCAAAGAGCAGCGGGATCGCATAGCCAAGAAGTGCGATGGTCATACTTTGATCCGCAAGAGGCTCGCAAGCGAGAAATAGGCGCCCGTCTCTAAGCCGGCAACAATTAACATCACGACGTGACCGATCGGCGTGTAGAGCAGGGCGTGCCCCATGTTCTCTTGCGTGGACACGATGAAGAGACCAAGGGCGACCGGGATCGCCATTAACACCCAGGAGCTCATGCGGCCCTCGGCCGTGAGCGTGCCGATCTTTCGGTGAACCTGGCGCCTAGCCTTGATGGTGTCGGCGAGCTGATCCAGAATTTTCGCCAGGTCGCCGCCGGTCTGTGATTGCACGCGAAAAACCCGCGCGACCATGAGCGTCTCGTTGTTCGGCATTCGTCGGGCAAGATCGTCCATCGCGTCGAGCAGGCTGACGCCGATGGTCGCCTGGCCGATGACGCGCCGAAACTCGTAACTTGCCGGATTCGGGAGCTCGTCAACGACCGCCGCCAGTGCTTGACGCATGCTCAGCCCGACCCGAAGTCCGCCGGCCATCAGGTGTAGTGCCACTTCCAGCTGCGAGATGAACGCGTCGAGTCGCCGGCGCACCTTCAGCCTCACGTAAAAGGTAAAACCGAGGAAGGCCATGCCGAAGATCGCCGGTATGAGCAAGATCGCGAGCAGCGGAGCCGGGTGAAGCGACAACACGATCAGAATCCAGATCAACGCGCCGATGCTTGCAATTGTGAGCACGATGTCCTGCGGTTTCGTCCGGATGTCCGCCCGGTCGAGTTGGACGCTGAGGCCGCGGACCTTAGAAGTGGCCCGCTCGTTGACCCCATTCCAGAGCGAGAAGAAGGCTACGATGATCGTCGCCGACACCCCGACGAAGATCGCAAGCGGGGCGAGCGTCGTTACCATAAAGACGGGAGCAACGCGAGTTTGTTGAGAGCCCTGGAGTCGTAGGGGATTCCGTATTCCTCGAAGCGCTTCAGGCAATTCGGCTGGACGCCGGTATAGCAGAACTCACCGACGACTTTATTCTCCTTGTCCATACCGCGTTGCGAGTAGCGTATGATCTCCTGCATCGTCACGATCTCACCTTCCATGCCCACGACCTCGCTGACGCCAAGGAGCTTTCGCGTTCCATCCCGCATGCGCGAAGTGTGTACGACGATGTCGAGGGCACTCGCGATCTGCTCGCGGATGGCGCGTACCGGAAGATCGAAGCCCGCCATCAGCACCATCGTTTCGATGCGCGAGAGCGCATCGCGCTGGCTGTTGGCGTGGATCGTGGTTAAGGAGCCGTCGTGGCCGGTATTCATCGCTTGGAGCATGTCGAGCGCCTCCGGTCCGCGGCACTCGCCGATGATGATTCGGTCTGGACGCATGCGCAGCGCGTTACGGAAGAGGTCGCGGATGCGGATTTCTCCGGATCCCTCAACGTTCGGTGGCCTGGACTCGAGACGAACGATGTGCGACTGATTGAGCAGCAGTTCGGCCGCGTCTTCGATCGTGATGATTCGCTCGCGATCCGGCAGAAAGGAAGAGAGAACGTTCAGGAAGGTCGTCTTTCCGGAGCCGGTTCCGCCGCTGACGACGCAGTTGAGCCGCGACTGGACCGCCACGCGGAGAAAGTCCATTACCTCCGGCGGCACCGCACCGATATTGATGAGGTCCTCAGCGGTCAGCCGTTTTTTGCCGAAGCGTCGAATCGTCAGCGTCGACCCGTCGATCGATACCGGCTCGATGATCGCATTGACGCGCGAGCCGTCGGGAAGCCGTGCGTCGACCATCGGCGAGGACTCGTCGATTCGGCGGCCGAGCGGCGTGATGATTCGCTCGATGATTAGCCGCAGCTGCTCCGAGTCGCTAAAGTGCTTGTTGGTCGGCTCGATCATGCCGCGCCGCTCGACGTAGATCGTCTGCGGCCCGTTGACCATGATCTCCGTGATGTCGTCGTCTTTGAGGAGATCTTCCAGCGGTCCCAAGCCGAGCGCTTCGTCGACGATACTTTGGCGCAGCTCCGCGAGCTCTTCGGCCGACCCGTCGAAGCCGTGTTCGGCGATCAGGTCCGACGTGATGCTCTCGATTTTTGCTCGCAATACGGCGAGCTTCGCCGAATCGGTATTCGCGCCGCTCGCCGAAACGAGATCGACCTCGCGCAACAGCGCTTGATGAATCTGCTGTTTGAGCTCGTCACGTTTAGCATCGAGCAGGGTTGCGACGGCTGACGCGCGGCCGTTGCGGTGCGTTCCCACCGGCGATCCCGTTGAGGGTTGCAGCATCGAAAGCACGTTGTTGGGGGAAATGCTCTCAACGTATTGCTGGAGCGCCGCGATGCTTTTGGCGTAGGCGCGCGACGTTAGGAGCGGGATTTCGGCGACGACTTGGCTCTGCAGCGCGGTTTCGATGTGGTTTCGCGCAACGGGCTCACCGGCCGAGCGAACGTTCGTTATCAAGGCGATGCGATCGGACGGAACGCCGAAGCGTTGGAGATCGGCGATCAGCGACTGTGCACCCGCAACGCCTAAGAGGGTTGGCTCGAGCACGACGAAGAAGCGCCGCGCCCGCGTGACGAAGGGACGCACGACCGCCGCAAACGGCTGGGGCGCATCGACCAAAATCGCGGTGAAGCCCGTCATGCCGGCGGCAAAAGCCTCCACCGGCGCCTCGCCGAGCGTGAAGACCGCGTCGTAACGATCGACGAGCTCGACGACGGTGATGCCATCCACACGCACGCTCGAAATCGCGGCGTTCGTTCGCGCCGCATCGAGGCTGCGTACCGCGTCGAGTATCACCGCGATGCTGCGGCGCCCCGTCAGGTCCGCGTCGACCAGCGCAACGTTCCGTGTTGCTTTCATCGCTCGGCAAAGCTCGGTGCAGAGGGTCGTGGTGCCCGAGCCGCCCTTCGACCCGATGAAGAGCGATACGGGCGAGTCGCCCGCCGTCGCTTTCACTAGAGCGGTCCGGGCGTTGCAATTGCGTCGCCGACGATGATCTCGACCGAACTCGACGGGGTCCGAGCCGGCGCCGGCGCTGGTAGGCCAGCGGGCGGACCGATGACGGGAGCCGGAGGTCCGATCGCCGGCACCAATCCGGGTGCCGCGCCGTTGCCGAGCAACGTCAGGTCCGCGACCGGCTCGGAGCGGACCGGTTCGCGCGGCGAACGCAGCGCTAGCCGGAGATTCGAGTTAGCGTCGGCCCAAGCGAGTAAATCGGCCTGCTTGGGATTCACCTCGAGCGTTACCGTCGCCGAGGCCATCTCTTCCGGCGAGGGCGTGGCCGTGGGATCTTCGAGATTTGTTCCCACCGCGAGTATGCGGATACCGCGTAGTATCGTCACGGCTTTCTGCGGCGGCCCTTGTGAGGTCGCGGGCGGGATCGCGATGACGTCGACCCGGTCGCCCGGCAAGATCATCCCCGAGACGCCTTTAACGCGATCGATCGGAATGCTGACGGCGCGCATGCCCGGGCGCAGCCGCACCGGCAGCGCCAACGCGACGTTCGTCCCGATCTTCGATAAAGTGATCTGGCCGCCCGCGGGAATCGTCACGAGCGTAAGCGCGCCGACGGCCTGATTGGGATTGGAGATCGCGTCGGGTTCGAGCGATTGCGCGGGGCGCATCTCGCTCTGAAACATCGTCGCGGCGATGTGCACGCGCGCCGGAATCTCTTGCGATGCGACGAGCACCGCGCGTAGCTGGTTCGGCGGCGGGCGCAGCGAGGAGAGGTAAGTGAGGGTAAGCCATCCGGTGCCGATGGCGAGGATGATCGCGATGAGGAGGGTTGTGCGGCGAGTATTCATTACACGTTTATCCTTAAAAACGGTGCGACGCTTTGCGAGAACACGATCAAAATCGCGCCCAACGCAAAGGCGACGGCGTACGGCAACGTTTCGCTCTTATCAGCGACAGCGCCGGGCGAGCCGCCCATTGTTGTCAGCATAACACGCGAAGCGGTCTCGCGCACCTTCCTCCGCGCGACGATGAAGACGATCGCGAGCACGCCTCCTGCAATCGCCGTGTAGAGCAAGAATGGAATGCAGAGGGGAAAGCCGAGCATACCGCAGGCCGCGATCGCGAGCTTGACGTCGCCGCCGCCGATTCCCCCAAGCGCGTAGACGATTGTGCCCGCCGCGGTCAACACCGCCATAACGGCGAGGCTTTCGGCGACCGAATGAATGCCGGCGAAGGCATGAACGAGGATTGCCGCGACGACGAGCGATCCGGTGAGCCAATTAGGAATGCGACGCGTACGAACGTCACAATAGCTTGCGACGAGAGAACCGGCCAGAGTCAACCAGATTGTAACAGGCATTTTAAATTTCGGAGAGCGATCTCCTCAGAGGTCGTTGGCCGCGGTTGTTGTTGTAGAAACTCAGGACGCCTTGGCCAAAGAGTTGGACGCCGACTATGCAGACGATCGCGATAAGGCTGACGAGGAGAAGGTACTCCACGAGTTGCGCACCGGCTTCGTCGCGCCACAAGGCTCGAAGGCTAAGTACGAGTCTTTCGCTCGCTTTTCTGTACACAAGAAGAAATGGGTACAAGGCGCGCCCGCGTCGAGCGACCGCGCCTTGTACCCCTCGTTGATCGGGGTTCTTGTTAGAGTGTGGACGCGACGCCGCTGAACAGCGTGCTGAGGCCCGTGCCGAGCGCTTTGACGCCAACGATCGCAACCAGCGCGATCAGGGCAACCAATAGGCCGTATTCAACCATCGTCGCGCCTTCTTCGTCGCGAATCATCGTCTTGAGGGTGGTGATCATGCTATCTCCTTAGTTGGTGTGAGTGGGTAGTGAGTAAGTTTGCGTAATGTGTAAGCTTACGTAGTTGAGTAAGTCTGCGTAATGTAT